>JBFWJN010000142.1:0-8332 GCA_050253185.1 Kiritimatiellales bacterium
CCGACGACTCCATTGTCCCGCCCAAATCCCTGTTCCGCGAATTCATCGGCGGCAGCGACTACAGCTATTAAGTTTCCAATCCTTGGAAAAAAATCTTCCAGGGATTGGAATAGGAAGCCTCAGCGATCCGGTGCATTCACTCATTCCGAAACCGGAGTCGCCTGACCGGAGGAGAGTGCCTTGGCGTTGCGCATCAGGTCGATGCATTCGCGGCGATAACCAAACGGATCGACGCCGACGGACTGCTGCGCCCATTCGATGACCTGATCGTAAGTTGCCTCTCCTTTGTATTCCGAATCGCGCAGCAGCATGCCGAAGCCGGCAACGGCAGCGGCAAAACGGAAGTCGGAGTCCGTCTGTTCAAAGCGGGTCGATTCGTCGTGCAGCGGGAAGCTCAGCTTACGGCTGGTATCGCCGTCCGGCAGCTTATAGCGCAGTTTCACGGTTATCAGATCTTCCGAAAACTCTGCGGTTGCCGGTACGGTCTGATGTTGATATTTCAGGTCGTCGACGGCCGGCCGGTCGCCCACTGGCTGTCCGGCTGGAACGAGTTCATAGAGCGCAGTGACCGTATGGCCTGCGCCGATTTCGCCGGCGTCCTTGGTGTCGTCATTGAAATCCTCAGCGGCCAGCATCCGGTTCTCGTAGCCGATCAGTCGGTAGCCCGCCACTTTTGCTGGATTGAATTCAACCTGTATTTTTACGTCTTTGGCAATCGTGACCAGTGTGCCGCTCATCTGGTCGACCAGCACCTTGCGCGCTTCGCTGAACGTATCGATGTAGGCATAGTTTCCGTTGCCGCGGTCGGCGAGCTGCTCGAGCGTGCTGTCCTTGTAATTGCCCATGCCGAACCCGAGCACACTGAGGAAGATGCCGCTTTTCGCTTTTTCTTCGATCAGTCGGTTCAGGTCGCCGCGCTGTGTGACGCCGATATTGAAATCTCCGTCAGTACAGAGCATCACGCGGTTGACGCCGCCTTTCGCAACGTGCTCCTGCGCAGTTCGATAAGCCAGTTCAATACCTTGGCCGCCATTGGTTCCGCCGCCGGAATCAAGCCTCGCTATGGCGCCAAGAATAGCCTGACGATCCGCTCCGGCGGTTGGTGGCAGAACGAGTCCCGAAGCGCCGGCGTAGACGACAATCGCAACGCGGTCGCGCTCATCGAGCTGCTGCGTGAGCATCGCCAGCGCCCGTTTGACCAGTGGCAGCTTGTTCGGGCTGTTCATGGAGCCGGAAACATCCAGCAGGAAAACCAGATTAAGCGGCGGGCGGGAGGATTGTTCAATGATACGGCCTTTCAGTCCGATTCGTACGAGTCGGTGCTGGGGATTCCACGGACAGATCGATTGCGCGAAGTCGGCGTGGAATGGCACACCGTCAGTGGGCGGAGCGTAATCGTAGCTGAAATAGTTGATCATTTCCTCGATCCGGACGGCATCTTTCGGAGGGAATATGCCGTCCTTCAGGAAGCGCCGGACATTGGCGTATGAAGCCGTGTCCACATCGATCGAAAAGGTCGACAATGGATCTTCGCCGACTCGATGAAATCCGTTTTTGCTGATTTCCTCATAGTCTTCAAGACTCGGCCCGAATGCTGCGGCCCCCACGAAAGAATCCATCATCTGTCCGTATGTGCCGGCGGGGTTGGCACGAGGTTCCATGGTTCGCTGTCTCACCATACTGCCTGATTTGATCATGGTTTTTTTCAGCTGCATTCTCGGTAAAACAATCGGCGATGGCGGACTGAACATTTTTTCCTCTTTCTGGACGACGCTGAACATGACGAAGCTTCCGGACAGAAAGAGAACAAAGGCCAGCATGGCTGCGGATGCGGCATAGGGCATCCAGCGATGCCGGGGAAACGGGACGATTTTTCTTTCAGCTCTTTTTTGTCCGGCTCTGCTGAATATTTCATCGCGCTGTGCGTGGCTGAGTTCCGGCCCGGCTTCTGCGGCGTAGTGCGATTCAATACTGCGCCCGAGTTCGCAAATTTCCTCAACCGTGCGTCGGGCTTCGGGGTTTGCTTCCAGTTCGTGTTCGACGGCCTGCCGGTCGGATTCGGACAGTTCGCCCAGTGCGTAGGCGGTGAGTTTTGGATCATTGCAGTTCATAAGAAATCTCCTTACAGGTTGGCCATTTGTTCGCGCAGGGTTTTGATGCCTGTATGCAGCAGCCAGCCTACGTTACTTTCGCTCAGCCGGGTGCAGTGGGCGATTTCCCGATAGCTGAGATGCTGCTGGAATTTAAGGCGGATGACTTCCTGCTGTTTTTCAGGCAGGGACGAAAGAAGCCGCGGCAGCAGGTCTTTAAAATCCTGTCGGGCGGCCTGTTGGTCCGGAGCGGGGCTTCCGGAAGGCAGCGCCGCTTCCTGTGGACTGCTCATCGGATTCATGGGCGTTTCCTTTCTCAGGATATCGAGTGTCCGGTTCCGGCAGACCCGGAACAGCCATTGTGCCTCGTGTCCTTCGAGTTTTGACGGTTTCTGGCGACAGAGGCGCAGGAACGTATCCTGAACGGCATCGCGCGCCCGGTCGAGATCGTGAAGCAGGCTGAAGGCATAGGAACAAAGCGGCTTCTCATACCTCTCGACCAGCAGGGTGATCCATTCTTCTTTTTTCATCGACTCCTCTATGGTTATGGACTGGCTGTCCGGATAACGCTCGGGGTTCATAGAGGCTAACGGACGGAATCGGGAGTTCTTAGAAAAATGCTGAGGTTTTTTTGCAGAAAAGGTGAGGCCGGCTTTCCAATGATTGGAAAAACCGGCCTCGGGGGTTGGGGTAGGGTTGGGAAATGATGTCTACATCGCGGCTTCAACCGGATTTCCGGCTGATTTCCATCCGGCAATGCCTTCCGGATATTCACGCACATTTGTGTAGCCGAGCGATTTCAGGTGTTCGGCCAGCTTCGGGCTGAGCGTGCAGCGGGTGTTTCCGCAGTAGGTAATCACCGGTGTATCCTTGGACGGAATGACCTTAGCGGCTTCTTCAGCGGTGGGTGTTCCGGCCAGTACTTTGGAACCCGGAATCCGTTCCGGTGCGGTCGGGCGCGCATCAATCACGACGGCTTTCCCGCCTGCGACAACGGTTTTCATGGCCGCTGTGGTTACGTCGCCTTTTGCCATGCCGGGCAGAACGCAGACTCCGCCGGCGCAGTCCAGTGCAAGGGCCGGTGACCCAGCGAGGGCGAGAAGACATCCTAATACTGCAAGTCGTTTCATCTGAAACCTCCTTTTGGTGATTAGAATACTCCCGTTTAGATTTGTTCAAAGATTTTTTTCCAAATAGTGGAAGCCTGCGGGGGCTCGGGTTCCAATGTCTGGAAAATCAGGGTTTTCGCAGCAGGATGGTCGAAGCGTCCGGGGCGGTGAGCCGGTCATGAAGCAGGAGCAGCTGTCCGTAATCTTCGGGAGGAATCACCGTCGGCATAATATGCGCCTGCTGCACGACGTAGAAACGGTTTTTGCCCCGTGCAATCCGAACTTCTACAAAGCCGGCTTCGGTTGGCAGGTCAATCCGGAACGGTTCGGGGGACACGGCGACTTTCCAGCCAGCCGGCAGGCCGATCTCATAGATGAAAACGCGGTTGACCGGGTTTTCGATATAGAACGGGCTTTCCCGGCGGCTGGCCTTGAGGTCGAGCAGCCCGTCCAGCCCTTCGGGAAGTGTGAAATAGAGGCTGTCCGCTGTGCCCTGTGCGAAGGAGGGAATATAGGCCTTGAATTCCATACGACCGTCGTCGAAGGACGTTTTGAGGTCGCCATCGGCCTGGGCGGACTGGGAGACGCTGCTGAGCAGGCTCTGAAGTTCCCGCCGCCGTTCTTCAGGAGTAAACTGGGCGAACTGTTTATGGAATGCCTCGAACTCGGTGCCTGAAAAGACCTCTTTGCGCGTGACGGCTGCATCGCCGTTTTCAAACAGTTTCAGGATATAAGCGGTTTCCGTACTGTTCAGGGTCTCGACCTGCGGGAATTCAAAGGCGCCGCTGCTCAGATTGATCGCCGGCCGCACTTTGTGCTCCAGCGTGCCGAGCTGGGCGTACTGTCCCGAATCACCGAGAAAGATTCTTTTCTTTTTGCCAATATCAACCGCGACCAGGATGCTGTCGAACGGCGCGCGCTGCAGGGCTGCCAGCACCGGTACATCCTTCTGGGCATTGCGCGGCAGGTTGGACGTCAGAATGAACTGCGGAGCCAGTTTGACTGCGTCGAGCATGGCATAGAGCAGAACCGCCCGGTCGGTGGAATTGCCGTAGCCATCGGCCAGCGTGCGGTCGGCCGGGGTGACGGCAGACAGCGGCAGGGCGGAGAAGCCCGGTCCCGCGGTCCGGACCGTCCGGTCGACAAAGTCGCGCAGCGCCGTAATTTTCTGTTCCCGTCCGTCCAGTCCGGCGGTCAGCTCTTTCGCTTTTTTTGCCGCCAGTTTGCGACTGCCTGCAGCCCCGGTCAGGGCTTTTTCAACGCGTTTCGCAAACGTTTCCCGGTCACCGGTCGAGGCGAACAGCGCCGGCGCCGTGATCCATAACGGCGGAAGATGCGCCTCTTTCTTGATCATCGGCTGATGGGCGGTTTTCCATTCGTATACCGTCCAGTCGCCGTCATGGTAGGAGATCCGGTTGATGTTTCCTCCGGTGCAGATCAGTGCCGGTTCGAGGGCATGCGGTGCCCGGATCTGGACGGTTTTTTCGGCGACCGGGGCGAATCCTGCGAGGGGTTCAATGGTCGAAAAAAAGGGCAGGTTGCTGTACACACAGGTGGTGCGGGTTTCGATGATGCTCCCGATTTCCACACCCGGCAGGTTGGCGACCATGATTTTTTCCGCCGGGTAGCGGGGGGCTTCGGAACACCAGCCGGCATACATCCGGTTGATTTCCGTCGCCGGATCGATCCGGCGGACGGTTCCGTCCGGTGCGGTGACGGCGGCGTAGTCGAGCGTCAGGTTCTGAATGGCAGGGTTATAGGCCAGTTTCAGGTCGGCGGCCTCGCGTTTGCCGGCATAGGTCAGCACTTTGCGGCGCAGGGTTCGCTCCTCTTTCCAATGGTTGGAATCCGCAAGGGTATAAACCACTTTTTCGTTCATGACGGCGAGGTCGGCATTCACCGGAAATTCATCATGCGAAAGGATGACCCGTTTTCGTGCGTTTCGCTCGGAAACCTTCAGGTTCTGTTTCAGTGTCTGGTACTGCTCCGGCGAAAATTCAACGGTTTTCAGCAGGATGGTTGCGGTGCCGGTGAGCAGGTCGCCGTCGGCGGAAACACTGCGGCGAATTGTCAGCTCCGGGGTGTCCACCGGCTCATAGTCCGGCAGAACCGACGGATGCAGTCCGCTGTGCGACAGATCGAGTTTTACGGTTTCCCTGACGCCGCAGGTGACCTGTGCCTGGAGCGGATAGCGGCGCTTGTCGAGGCCGATGCCGGCACCGATCAGTCGTCCGAACAGTCCGAAGTGATTGACGAGCGTCGGCACTTGCAGAACCGCCGTATCGGTGCCGTCGGCCAGTGCGTTTTCGGTTTCAAACCGCAGGCGGACGGAGAGCGGGACGGTGGTGTTGCGCACATCTTCGGGAGTGATGTCGAGCCGAAGCAGGCGGGCATTACCGAAGGCCTGTTTGAGCCGTTCCTCAAAATAGGGCTCGCGCTCTTCCGGCTTGAGCCCGGCCAGTCGTCCGCGATAAGCGGTGTCGTTGATGCCGCTGAAGTGCAGTTCGGCCGTTCCGCTGATGGTCCAGTCCCCGTCCAGGGCCGCGCTGACGTCGATGGTGAGCATATTCTGCTCCGGCGGGACCACTGCTGATGTTTTGAGGGTTTCGCCTTCCGGTGTGGCGACGAGGTAGCTGCGGTTGGACAGGTAGGCCGGCAGCAGGTCGCGCGTATTCTCGTTGGTGGCGTCCATCAGCTGCCAGCTGCCGTCCTCATTGCGCACGGCGGTAATGGCGTGGTTGAACCAAGGCTGGGGGACGTCGGGATCTTTTTTGGGGCCGACGTAGATCAGGACCGGACGGGCCTCGAAACCGGCGAGGCTGAGCATGGAAACGAGCAGGGCGGCTTTGTCGCGGCAGACTCCGTAGCGGTTGTCGAACGTCAGGCAGACGTTGTGCGGTTCGTAGCCGGGGGCTTCGTCTTCGACGGTAATCCCCATATAGCGGACATCCTGCGAGACGAAACGGAAAATGGCGCTGATACGGTCCTGCCGGTTGGTGAGTCCCTCCGTCAGCTCCTGCACCTTGGCGATCATGTTGCTGTTGACGGTGTCGAGTCGCGGTTTGGAGAGTTCCCAGTACCATTTCGACAGCGTTTCCCAGTCCGGGATCGTACTGACGAGCAGGCGCTGGACAACAGTATAGGCCTGCGGCATGTCGGGTTCTTCATACATGCGCGGGACGTTGGCGGCTTCCCAGCGGTAGAGGATGCGGTTCCGGGTTTCCTGTTTCCGAAACTGAACGGTGCCCGGAATTTCGTCCCGCAGTTCAATGCGCACGAGCGGACGTTCTGCCGGCGCATCGATTTCGCAGGAGGCGTGAAGAATCGGAAACGTGTCTTCAAAGGTGAAAATGTCGCTCCACGTATCGGGCACGACCGTTTTGGTTCGTTCGCCTTCGACGGTGTAGCGCAGAACGTCCCCGATCTCGAGGTCGGGAATGGTCAGTTTCACGGTTTTGCTGTTCGGATCATAAATGTTGGCGTTCATCTGGCCCTGGTCAATCGATTCGCGGCTCTGGCTTGCGAGATTGATCGGGATGATGCGTCCGTCGGGCTTGATGATCTGGGCGAGCGTGAACCGGGCGGTGCCGTAGGCTTTGTCGTAGCCGATGCTGACGGCCGATTTTTCCTGACGGCCCTTTTCCGTGAGAATCTTGAAGGCGCTGTCGCTGAAGTAAACATAGGTGCCGTCGGCTTCATAACGGATGCGGGTGATGTCATCGACGAGAATGAGGTCGGAATCCGCAGTGGCCGGCGTCGTTTGCTGCGCGGCGGCTCTCAGCAGATCCGGTGCAATCGGAGTCCGGTTGAGTGGAAAGGCCGACAGGGCGGTGCAGGCAATCAGCAGTGTTAAAATCAGTTTCTTCATGAGTCTCCCGGGTTTACGCAAAAGACATGCTAACGGTCCGGGACGTTCAATACAATCTCCGCCCGTTTGCAAAACGGCGGCGAATCAGGGCTTGCCCGGGGAAGGCAGCTTCGGTAACTTCCTCCGCTTTACGAGACGCGTCGCCAGCCCATTCTGTTGTCTGATTGTAACGGCGGCGCAGTAACCCTGAACCAGAAGAAAGGAAGAACCATGGGGCTCTTCGCAACAGCAAAACCGGTACTGGTGGTCGATCTCGACGCCGTACTGAAGACCAAAGGCGTCCGCGGACGTGCCGCGCCGCGCCAGCAACTCCAGATCCTGCGCTCACTGTCCCGCTTCGTGCAGCGCGAGAAAATCAAAGTCACGGCCGTCATGGCCGGCAGCCCGCTCGATAAGGCACCGCATAACAAAGTGTTCGAGGGCGTTCGCGTTCGCTACGCAAAATCCGCCGAGGTCATGGGCAGGGAACTGGCCCGAGCGCTCAAGCAGGCCGGCTCGGCCGGTGTGATGGTAACCGAAGACGCAGTGCTCGAAAAGAAAGTGCTCAGTTCCGGCGGAACCACGCTGCGCCTGTCGACGTTCCGCAAGCTGATTGACGACGGCATGGACCAGTCGTCCGGCGGCGGAAACAACGGTGGCAACAGCGGTGGAAACAACCGCCAGGGCGGCCGCCGCCCGCGCCGTAAAAAGAATCCGCATCCGCAGCAGCAGCCGAATGCCGCGCCGAAGGAAGAAAAGGAAAACAGCGGCGGCAACGACGCCATCAGCCAGATGATTGATCTGGTCGACTGATTTCGTTTTCTTTGCTGAAACGGCCTTTTTCCAATGTTTGGAAAAAGGCCGTTTTTGTTTTCCAGGCATTGGAAAAACGGGGTCTGCGGGGCCATGCCGTTTTGTCGGCACGGAGTCCCATAAAGTCTCCTCCGGCTATTGCATGGCAGATACTTTGTGATTATCCTCGTTGCCATGGAATTCTTAATCGCCAGAGAGATCCGTCAACGTGCCGACCGCTGCTCTCGAAATTATGAATGCCTTCAGGGCGAGACCTCCCTGCAGAGCGAACCGGAAGTCCAGTTTACAGGTCCTCAGCGCTTCTTGTGCCGGGAACCGGATGCCTGCGCCTATAAATTTCCGTTCGGAAGCACGTTTTTCTGCACCTGCCCGGTTCGCCGGGCCGTGTTTGAAGCCTATGGGAAATAAAGGCCGGTGCCTTCGTGTCGCGCCACGCAGTTCCTGATGATTCGTTATTGGTTTTTCGAGCGAAG
>JBFWJN010000143.1:0-8139 GCA_050253185.1 Kiritimatiellales bacterium
CACTCCCGGTCAAGGCCCTGCATTCGGCATCGGAAATGCAGGCGATTGGGCGCCGTGTAACGCAGCGCTGAAAAATGAATGTCCAGCCGGTGCTGACCGGGCGGAAGACTGATTGATGCGCCCTCGGTCAGGCCAATGCGACGATCATTCGACTGAATCTCGCGAATAACAACCGGAACCGGATCCGTACAACGCTGGATTTTCGCCGGATCAAATTTCAAAATCAGACGATCCGCCAGGACCCAGATCCCCCCGTCCTCCGTTCTGCACATAGTCTGCAGCACCTCGTCAACCCGGAGCACCGGAGGAATCCCGTCATCCTGATCCATAACAATGGGCGCCGTATCGGCGGAATCTGTCGCAAAAGATGACGCGACAAGCCGCGCCTTCTCAACCACGGTAATTCCCTTATCCGTCACGCACCAGAGCCGTCCGCTATCATCCTCCTGAATACCGGCCACGGTATGGCGCGGCAAAGCCGTACGAACAAGCTGTCCTTGAACCAGCCGCATCAGTCCGTTACCGCAGGTGCCAACCCACAGCGATTCATCGGTACGATCGATATGCAGCGCCGTAATATAGCTGGAAAATGAGTCAGTTGCTGACGAGTAACGGGTCAGCTGCTCGCCGCGCAGGGCGGCAAGCCCCTCGGCTTCCATACCGATCCAGATGGTCCCGTCAGGCGCCTGTTCCAGGCAGCGAATGCAGTCAACCCCATCCTTTTCCCCGAAAAGTTGAGCCCAGACATCCGCCCGCCGTCTCCACAACCCTTTGTCCCCGCCAACCAGACAGTCACCGTTTGTACATTCGAGCTGTGCCCACAGCTGATCCGTTTCAACGCCGTCCGGAAAATAATCCTCAAACCCGTCGTCAGCCTCCCGCAGAAGAAACCTGCCGTTTGCATTGGCCCACAGCCTGCCGTCCCGATCCTCCAGCAGAGTTCGAAGCGGATGGCTGGTCCCATGGGTTGGAAAGCGCTGCCGGAATAACAAGTTATCAACGAAATGCAGTTCCTGTTTATTTCCTCCGATCCACACGCCTCCGGCTCGGCGCGGAGTAATGGACCACGGCCTGTAGTAGAGCCCTACATCCGGATAGATAGCGGCGAACCGGTTGTCACGAAAACACTGAAGTCCGGCCGCCGTACCCAGCCACAGATTGCCTTCCACATCCTCGCAAAGACTGAGTATCCGGTCCGAAAGCAGCCCATCCTTCGAATTATAGCGCTGCGGAGGAACCCCGTCTCTGAAAATGAAAATTCCCCCGAACGTGGTTCCCGCCACCAGCTCCCCGTTGGCACGCTCCAAAAAAACAACATCCTGCGCAATAATCCATGGCCGCTTCCCGCGGTCCTGCTGCACCTTCCCGCCGGCATCCAGGAAAACCACCTCTTCACCCTGAACTTGCCAACCGCAGGTTCTCCCTGGAAAAAGATCTGGAGGCCGCTCGCAGGGAACTGGCTTTGCCAGGAAACTCCCGTTATGAACAAGTTCCAGCCACAGTCCTGAACCGTATTCGGCCCAGATCCCGCCGTTAACATCTTCATGAAAATCAACCACACCTGTGGCAGAAATCTGCGGCGGAGGGTCAACTACCCTGAATCCTCCTTGGGTCAATATACTGATGTGTCCGGTGTCATGCGCAATATAGAGAGCGCCTTTAGCATCCTCGTATAATTTAACCATGCGGTTATTGGGCAGTTCCGGATAATTCTCCGTATTGAAAACCTCAAATTCAACACCGTCAAACCTCGCAGCGCCATTGAGAGTCGCCACCCAGATAAAACCGTTACGGCGCTGGATGATATCTCGAATCTGGTTGAAAGGCAGGCCGTCTGCCACCGTCCAGCTGCGAATAACATGCGAACGACCGGGAAGAAAAATCAATGAGGCTTGTTCGGCCGGTGCCTTAAACGGTTGAAGCAGAATCAATATCCATCCCACGCAAAGGAGTCGGGTCTTTTGAATGGAGGAAAAATTTATCATTATAGTAGATCCTGTCCCGAAACTTCGCTCCCATGCTGTCATGAAATAGAATAGCATGCAAAAAATATTGATGTTTGACCGGGATTATCCGGATTGGCTGTGCCGGCATGTACACACTACCTACTGTGTCTTTTCGGCATGTTCTTTCCCGATACTGCAGTTATCCGCCTCGCTTTGATTTCGCAAAATCTGAGCACCTTAATGGCAGCATCGAAGTTCTTATTTAATTTACAATATTAAAGGTAATATATTTCTCATAAACTATATTTTTAGCGTTTTTGAGCATTTTTATACTCATTATATTTATGTTTTACTGAGCAATAAAATGATCTTTGTTATTGGATACTGAGTAGAAACGGTCATACTTCGGGCATGATAAACACGGAAACAGCGAGCAACGAAGCAATCCGCCAAGAGCTTGGAAAACGGCTGCAAAGTGAACGGCTCAACCTGAATATCACACAGGCGGCTCTGGCTGAAAAAGCCGGAATTTCACGCCGCACGCTGGTCGGTGCCGAACGCGGAGAACCCTTTACTGTGGATACGCTGCTCTCGATTCTGCGCGCGCTCGGCCGTCTGTCGCAGATCGACCTGTTCCTGCCGGAGCCGGAAATCAGCCCCGTACAGCTCTCGAAATTGAAAGGCAAACAGCGCAGGCGGGCCGGCGGCAAATTCACCTACCCCAAACCGCGCAGTACACCGTGGATCTGGAATGAAGAATGAGCGCCAATGTTACAACCGATATTCTCCTCTGGGGAAACGTCATCGGATCCGCATCATGGGATGCCGATCGGCAGCTGGCGCTGTTTGAGTATGCGCCGGACTTTCTGGACAGCGGCATTGCGCTTGCGCCGCTCACCATGCCGCTGCGCAGGCAGGTCTACTCGTTCCCCGAGCTGGCGCGCGAGTCCTTCCACGGACTTCCCGGCATGCTGGCCGACGCTTTGCCCGACCGGTTCGGAAACCTGCTGATCGACGAATGGCTCGTACGCACCGGCCGCAGGCGGGAAAAGTTCACGCCGATTGAACGACTCTGCTACATCGGGCAGCGGGGCATGGGCGCACTTGAATTCCGCCCGGCCATCCGCGACCGGCAGAGCGGCTCCGTCCCGCTCGACGTCGCTGAACTGGTCGATCTTGCCAACACAGCACTGGCAGAAAAAGAAATGCTTTCCACGCAAATCAACGGCAAAAGCGAAGATGACCTCGATGCCATGCGCGACATCCTGCGCGTCGGCACTTCGGCGGGCGGCGCGCGCGCCAAAGCCGTCGTTGCGTGGAATGAAAAAACCGGCGAAGTCCGCTCCGGACAGATCAAGGCGCCGTCCGGCTTCGGCTACTGGCTGATGAAATTCGATGGCGTGTCGGGTAATCGCGATAAGGAGCTCAACGATCCGCAGGGCTTTGGAAAAATCGAATATGCCTACCACCGCATGGCACTCGCCGCCGGGATCGAAATGAGCGAGTGCCAGCTGTTTCACGAAAACGGACGCAGCCACTTCATGACCCGCCGCTTTGATCGCACAGCCGAAGGAAAAAAAATCTTTATGCAGTCGCTTTGCGGTATCGCCCACATGGACTTCAATCAGGCCGGCGCCTACGGCTACGAGCAGGCGCTCGACGTCGCGCAGCGCCTCGGCCTCGGAGCCGGTGCACTCGAACAGCTCTTCCGGCGCATGGTCTTCAACGTCATGGCGCGCAATCAGGACGACCACACGAAGAACATCGCGTTCCTCATGAACAAACGCGGCGAATGGAGCCTCGCGCCCGCCTTTGACGTCATCTACTGCTACAACCCGAACGGACTCTGGACAAAGCGGCATCAGATGAGCGTCAACGGGAAGCACGATCATTTTGCGGTCGCCGATTTTGAGGCTGTCGCCGAACGTTTCAATATCCTCAAAAAGAGCGGCGTTAAGCAGGTTCTGGAAATGATCGATGCGACGCTCGCCCGCTGGCCGGAATTCGCCGCCGAAGCGGGCGTGCCTGAACAGACGGTCCGGCAGATCGCCGCGCATCATCGGCGGCTGGAGGCTCTGCGTCCGCGCAGCGCGTGAAAAACCGTCGGGATCTCCGGACGCCAGCGTGACAGAATCAGTGTAATCGCAATTCCCTCCAGCGCCGAAACAGACAGCAGAATCAGTGACAGCCGGAAAACCCACGGAGTGATCCCCGCAAACAGCAGCCACGCGCCGACACCGAGACAGGATGTGGAAATCTTGGCGCTCCATGCGTGATAGGACGGAAGTTTGCGGAACTTCAGCAGGCAGGCTGCGCCGGATAACCCAAGTAGAACCGGAACCGCAGTGAAATACGGAGCCTCGGCATTCAGCTGCTCTGTCCAGAGAATCCACGCTCCGGCAATGGCGAAAAATGCCATCAGCACATCGCCGGCCGTATCGAGCTGGGTTCCGAGGCGGCTCTGCTGATGAAGAACGCGAGCCAAAAACCCGTCGAGAAAGTCGGTGACCAGCAGGACGCCGAACAGCAGCAGAAACCAGCGGGGCCGATGCAGGAGCCCCGGAACCAGCAGAACCGGCGAGAGGACAATCCGCACCAGACTGATTTCATTCGGCAGTGTCGTCTTTTTCATACGCCCCTCCGGTTCTGTTATCGGAGCATACCCGTTTTCCAAACATTGCAAAAAGAAAAAGGCCCGGCCTCTGCCGGTTCCAGGCATTGGAAAGTCCCGCGTTGCGGCTTGCGGTTTTTTTCGAAATCCGTAGTCTGTTGCGGTTTATGACGAGGAGCGATGATGAACGAGAAGTATCCTTTTTCCGAAATTGAACCGAAATGGCAAGCGCACTGGACCGATAACGGCCTGTTCAAAACCGATCTGTCCGACACCGCGCAGAAATACTACTGCCTGATGATGTTCCCCTATCCGTCCGGCAAACTGCACGTCGGCCACGGCCGTAACTACATCATCGGCGATGCCGTCGTCCGCTACAAAAAGATGCGCGGGTTCAACGTCCTCTCGCCCATGGGCTGGGACGCGTTCGGCCTGCCCGCCGAAAACGCCGCGATCAAAACCGGCACGCCGCCGCGCGAAAGCACGCTTTCCAACATCGCGATCATGAAAAAACAGCTGGCCGCCTGGGGCTGCTGCTACGACTGGGACAAGGAAGTCACCTCCTGCGAACCGGAATACTACAAATGGACGCAGTGGCTGTTCATTCAGATGTTCAACCGCGGACTGGCTTATAAGAAAAAAAGCAACGTCAACTGGTGCCCCGACTGCGCCACCGTGCTGGCCAACGAGCAGGTGGTCGATGGAAAGTGCGACCGCTGCGACTCTGTCGTTGAACAGAAAGCTCTCGAACAGTGGTTCTTCAAAATCACCGACTACGCCCAGCGCCTGCTCGACGACATCGATAAGCTCGAGGGCTGGCCGGACCGCGTCAAGACGATGCAGCGCAACTGGATCGGCCGCTCCGAGGGAACCGAAGTCGACTTTGCCCTCGTCCCTCGCGCAGACGGCGTAAAAGACAGCTCCGACAAGGTTTCCTGTTTCACCACCCGCGTGGACACCATTTACGGCTGCACCTACATGGTCGTTGCGCCGGAATATGCCAACCTCAAAGAGATGATCGCCGGACTGCCGCAGGAAGCGGACGTGCTGAAGTTTGTCGCCGACAGCGCCAAGCTGACGAATCTGGACCGCGAATCCGACGTGCTCGAAAAGAAAGGCATCTTCACCGGGCGTTATGTCATCAACCCGTTCACCGGCGAACAGGCTCCGCTGTGGGTCGGCGACTACGTGCTGATGTACGGCACCGGCGCGGTCATGGCCGTTCCGGCGCATGACACCCGCGACTGGGCCTTCGCCAAGAAGTACAACCTGCCGATCAAGCTCTCCATTCAAAACCCCGCTGGTTCGCTCGTTCTCGCTGAAATGAACAACGCTTACACCGAAGACGGCGTCTGCTGCGACTCTGCGCAGTTCACCGGCCTGCCCAACCGCGAAGCCATCGGCGCGATGACCAAATATGCCGAAGAAAAAGGCTTCGGCAAAGGCACCATCAATTTTCGTCTGCGCGACTGGCTGATTTCCCGCCAGCGCTACTGGGGCGCGCCGATTCCGATCGTCTATTGCGACCGCTGCGGCACCGTCCCCGTCGATGACGACGAACTGCCCGTGATGCTTCCGACTGATGTCGAATTCAAACCGACCGGCGAGTCGCCGCTGAAACGCTCCGAGTCGTTCATGAACTGCACCTGCCCGAAATGCGGCGAGCCCGCGCGGCGCGAGTCCGACACCATGGACACCTTTGTCGATTCAAGCTGGTACTTCCTGCGCTACCTCAGCGCCAAAGACCGCATGCAGGCCATCGACACCGCCGCCGCCAATAACTGGCTTCCCGTTGACCAGTACATCGGCGGCATCGAACACGCCATTCTGCACCTGCTCTACGCCCGCTTCTTCACCAAGGTCATTCACGACCTCGGTCTGATCGGCTTCGACGAACCGTTCGCCAAACTCTTCACGCAGGGGATGATCTGCAAAAAGAGCGACATCGACGGCAAGCTTTACAAGATGAGCAAGTCCAAAGGCAACGTCGTCAGCCCCAACGAGCTGATCGAAAACTACGGCGCCGACACTGTCCGCCTTTACACCCTCTTCATCGGCCCGCCCGAAAAAGAAGCCGAGTGGAACGACGCCGCCGTCGAAGGCTCCTACCGCTTCCTCGCCCGCATCTGGCGCCGCGTCTGGCAGAACCGCGATCTGCTGATCGCATCGAAGTCGCTGGTTCCAGACCTTGGAAAAATGGAAAAGGCCGAGCGCGATCTCTATCGCAAGCTCAACGAATCGGTGCAGAAAATCACCCGCGACCTCGACGGCGCATTCCACTTCCATACGGCCATTTCGACCATCATGGAACTGATGAACGCCATCGACGAAATTAAGATCGATGACAGCTCATCCGATCAGGCCAAAGCGGTCTTCCGTGACGCCATCGAAAAAGTGGTTGTCCTCATCTCGCCCTTCGCGCCGCACATCGCCGAAGAGCTCTGGAAAGAACTCGGCCACACCGGCGGAATTCTTTCCGCGCAGTGGCCGGAATGTGTAGAAGAAGCCCTTCACCGCGACGAAATCCAGATGGCCCTGCAGGTCAACGGCAAAGTCCGCGGACAGCTCGTTGTGCCGTCCAGCGCCACCAAAGAAGAAATCGAAAAACTCGCCGTCACCGATGAAGCGGTCATCCGCTGGTCTGAAGGCAAAGCCATCAAAAAAGTCATCGTCGTCCCCGGACGTCTCGTGAACATTGCTGTGGGCTAAAAAAGACACAAATGACTGAAATGACACAAACTTTTGTGTCGTTTTGGTCTTTCTCGTCCTTTAAATTGCTCTTCATGAGCGAGGAGCATTTCATCCCGAAGCATGGCGGATACGAAAACCTGCAATCCTACCGGCGCTCGCTCGTCGTTTATCAGGCGACCCGCGCCTTCTGCAAAAGCTACTTCCAAAAATACGACCGGACGATCGGTCAGATGGTGCAGGCCGCCCGCTCGGGCAAGCAAAACATCATCGAAGGCAGCATGGCCTCCGGCACCTCCAAGGAAACCGAGATCAAACTGACCAATGTGGCCCGCGCCAGCCTCGAAGAACTGCTGGAAGATTATCGGGACATCTTGCGCGAACATCACTTTGAGGAATGGGATAAAACCCACCGTTATGCCCGACGGCTCAGTGAGCTACTCCAAAACCCCGACGCCGATTATGAAACCTTCCGCCCCGCCGTCGAACACGATGAGCTAGCCATTCGTGTCAACGCCATTATTGGACTAATCAAAGTCACCAACTTTTTGCTCAATCAACAGCTCCGCCAACTTGAACAGGACTTTATCCAGAACGGCGGCCTCCGCGAAGCCATGACCCGCACCCGAATCAACCGCCGGAACAAATCATAGCTCGGTATTTTCCAATGATTGGAGGGATTTCTTCCGTCTACTTGAAGATTTTTGACCGCGAATCACGCGAATGAACGCGGATGTTTCCAATGCTTGGAAAACTCTTTGCCGCCCACGCGCTAACCTGCTAAAAACGCCTATGCCACAGGGGCTTAACCCAAAGGTTGCGAAATAAAACTGACCTCGGCTCCCGGCTCCATCTTTTTAGGAGATTGATATGTGTGAACAAAAATATGTCTGC
>JBFWJN010000144.1:0-8137 GCA_050253185.1 Kiritimatiellales bacterium
CCATGGATCGGAATACATCCAGAACAGCGCGCCGCTGTTGCCGGGACGTTTGGTGCGATAGCCGAACAGTTCGTCCTGCATCGCCTCGGCATGAACCGTCATGCCGTATTTAATGAATTCAGCATGGTCTTTCGGATCGCCGAAAAACGACTGACAGAGCGCCAGCTGTTTTTCAGCAAAGGTCCGTGTGTCATGATGATCATACGGATTGGTGGTAATGCGGTAGTTCCACAACGCATCGATCGGCCACCAGTGCTCCTTCGGCATAAACTTCTCAAAACTCTGACGGCGAGACGGCCCCTGAATAGCGAATTCGGAATTGAAGGAGGTATCGATGTGATTGATGCAGTTCCGATAATCCTGAAACCCTTTGGAACCGGGCGAAAAGGTTTCGCCCAGCGCGCTGAGATGAGCGTCGCCGGATTTCGGATGATTGCCGCTGTCGATGTAGGCGTACGGAGAACCGCGCCGATACGGCCGGTACGGGTCGAGCGTATGAACAATTCCTGGAATCATTTCATCAAACAGCGAATCGCCATAATTGACCATTTTCCGATAAAAATCGCCTGATTTTTCATTGCCGCCCACCCAGTACACCAGTGATGTGTGCGTACGCAGACGCTTCACCTGATGTTCGATTTCCGCACGAACATTCTCTACGAACTCCGGATCATTATCCGGTACATCCCCGCAGGCGAACATAAAGTCCTGCCAGACCATGATGCCCAGCTCATCGCACAGATCGTAAAAGAGGTCTTTTTCGTAAATGCCTCCGCCCCAGACACGCAGCATGTTGAATCCGGCGTCCTTCGCCAGCCGCAGCATATGCCGGTATTTTTTTTCCGGAATTGAGCCGGTGAAACTGTCGAGCGGCACCCAGTTGGCGCCTTTGCAGAAACAGTTCTCGCCGTTGACTTTAAAGGTGAAACCCATTTTGTCGGCACCCAGCGGCTGTTCCACAAGCTGCGCTTCGCGGATCCCGAATCGCCCGGTTTTGCAGTCCAGTTCCTGCCCGTTTTTCAGCAGGCGGATTTCATAACGGTATAACGGCTGTTTACCCATTCCGTTCGGCCACCAGAGCCGGGGATTCGAAATGAAGACATTCCGGAAATTTTTAATACCGGAGGCCGGCCAGCGTTCTTCGGTGACCTGCGCGCCGGACGGATCAATGACCGACAGCTTCAGTTCCAGCCCGTCCGTGCCGGCCTCCTGAACCGATCCGGCCAGTGAAACAAAAAAGGATACGGCTCCGCTGCCGGACGTGTTCAGATTGATCCCGTCCAGACAGACCGCATCGTGAGATTCCAGCATGACGGAATCCCAAATACCGGCACCGGGACAGTCCGGCGCCCAGTCCCAGCCGAAATGGCACTGCGCCTTGCGCATGAAAATCCGGTGCGCGTTAAAGCAGGCAAAGTAAGGTGATGCGTCATGCTGCTTCATGACGATCGACACCGGCAGGATACGAACATACAGCGTGTTCGGAGCCCCTTCTTTCAGAATGCCGGAGACATCAAAGCGATACTCACGGAACATGTTGCCGGTCTGCCCGATTTTTCTCCCGTTCAGATAAACATCAGCAAGGGTATCGATTCCCTTAAAGACCAGCTCAGACACCGGTTCGGGATCCGGAACGGAAAATTCGCGGTAATACCACCATTCCAGCTCATTGATCCCGCGGTGTTTCTCAATGTTGTCTGAGAAATACAGATCATCCAGTTTCCCGGCGGCAATCATGTCGGTATGTACGTCCCCGGGAACCTGAGCCGGGATCCAACCGTCGGAAGCCGGAATTTCCTCATGAATTCCGGATTCAACATCCTCTCTGCAAAACGAATGGCTTTTCAGCCTCCACTGTCCATCCAGACTGATTCTCTTCATAAACTTCCTCTACCCCCATTAAATCAACTTTGTGCAATATTTTAAAGCTAAATTATTTCCGACAGCCGCTCTTTTTAAGCTCAGTTCCCCAATTCCGCCTGCAGAGCTTCGATCCGCTTTTCCGTCAACGGATAAAAAGCCACCAGCAGAGCCGCCAGCCCGACAAACCCCATCGGCACCAGCATGTAGAGCAGGCGCATCGCCGTCACCACCCGCTCCGGCTGGACATTCACCGCTGCATCAAACCCGGACCACTTCAGCATGTAGCCACTCAGAATCATCGTGAGCGAAATTCCCACCTTGCAGGCCCAGCTGTACGACGCACCGAACATGCCTTCGCGCCGCCGACCGGTCTTTTTTTCATCAAGATCGCAGATGTCTGCCAGCATCGACGAGGCAATCGTCCACATGCAGGAAAGTCCCGGAGCGGCCAGCGCCAGCGTGATCAACTGCAGGTACGGAGCCTTCGGCGTGTAGAACCACCAGCTGCTTCCGTAGGCAATCACGACCATCAGAAGACCGCCGATCAAGGTCCGCTTTTTCCCGACCCGCGCAGCGACCGCAGCAATCAGCGGAACCAGCGCAATCCCGGCCAGCTGAAAAGCGAAGTTGGCGTACATATTCAGTTTTGCCACCCCCTCCTTGTTTCCACCGAAGACGTAGCAGGTGTTGATGTAGAGCGCGAAACTGTTGACCATGAAAATGCCGAGCATCACGCAGATCGTCACCGCAATGAGAAGCAGGAATACGCGGTTCGAAAAGGTCGCCCGGATGGCGCTCCAAAATGCAATTCGCTCCTGTTTGCGGTGCAGTCTCTCGCGGCAGAAAATTGAGGGCAGTATTCCGCAGGCCAGGATCAGTCCGCCGAACACCCAGCCGACGATCCGCACCCCGATAATGTCGTTCCCGCCGCCCCACTTCTGCGCCAGGAACCACATCGTGCCCAGCCCCAGACCGCCGACCGCCTGAAACACCGTCCGGTACGCCTGCACGCGGGTACGTTCATTGTAATCCGACGTCAGCTCCAGTCCCAGCGCACTCCACGGAACGGCAAAGATGGTGTACGCCGTATAATACAGGAACGTCATCCCCATGAAATACCAGCCGATCGACGAGGCCGACCAGCCGACCGGCGGCGACCAGATCAACCCGAAAATGACCGCGCAGAGAATGGCTCCAATTAAAATAAACGGACGGCGGCGTCCCCAGCGACTGTGGGTGTTATCCGAGATATTCCCCATCAACGGATCGGACAGCGCGTCCCAGATACGCGGCAGCCCGAGCGCCCAGCCGAGAAAACGGGGATCGACCCCCAGTCCGAGATTATAAATCGGGAAGGCCAGGTAATTCAGCGCGTTCGCCATGTAGACGTCCGCGACGGATCCCAGCGCCCATGCGGACTTTTTACTGCGGGAAAGCGTTCCACTCTGTTTTTCTTCAGACACTCAAACCTCTTCTCTTTTATCGTACGGTTGTAAACGGCGCTGCGGGCAGCCCGGCTCCATTGAAAAGACTGACTTCGCCCCAGTTAAACCAGGCATAACGAACAGCGGTCGGGGACGAAACCTCCGGACTGAAAACCTTCACCCGTCCGTCTTTTAAAATCTCCGCCTGTGCGGCAGTGAATTTTCCATCCGGGCCGCAGATCTCAAACCCGGCCGAACCGTTTTTCAGAATCAATCCTGCGCTGTTTGTAAACGTGAGATATGCCGCGTCGCCGTCCGAAATTTCCAATGTTTGGAAAACCGGCCCGCTGCAGGCGACCTGCTGCCCGTACACATTTGCCCGGGCGAGCAGCGCCAGCCGTTCGCCGACCGGTTCTTTGTCCCGCGGATGAATCTGATCCTTTTCGCCGCAGTCAATCGTTACCGCCAGATCAACGTTGCTCATGCGGTTCGCAACCTGCGCCTGCGCGGCACGGATTTCCGGCCAGTGATTCCATCGGTCGGCCGTGTATCGCGGAAGCTGCACAATCAGAAATGGCAGGTCGGGCCGCTGCCAACCGTCCCGCCAGCTGTTAATCAGCGCGCGCAAAGACTCCGCATAACCGGCATACAGCCATTGGGCCGCATTGCCTTCCCCCTGATACCAGATGACGCCGCGCGCGGCGAAGGGCTGGATCGGGGCCACCTTGCCGTTGAACAGCGCAGACGGGCGCATGAACCGTTTTTCTCCAAGAAAAGTCCCGGGCCCTTCTTTCCCCAGGGCCGTTTCCTTTTTTGCCTTTTCAATATACGGCTGAGCGGATGGAAGCGTCTTCAGCACATTTGAATCAATCCAGCATTCAATATACGTCCCGCCCATTTGCGTGTTGATCAGTGCAACCGGAGTTCCTTCAGGAAGCGCCGCCTGCAGAGCGCGGGCGAAGAAAAATCCGACGCCGGAAAGACCGGCGACCTGTTTGGAGGAACCGTTCGTCCACTGCCCGCCGGTTACATCGCGCGCCGGAGCATCCGAGGCCCCCTGAAACGGCCATTGCCTGAAAATGTGCAGCCAGGGATAGTCCTTCGCCGCAGCCGCTTCGCCGCCGTCACATTTGGTCAGCGGAATACCCATGTTCGACTGGCCGGAAAGAACCCAGACCTCTCCGACGAGTACGTTGGGAAATGATAAGTGACGAGTGTCGAGTGTCGAGTGAACAGAAAGCTCCTTAGGACTGGACGAAACCTGTAAGGGATCAAGCGTCACCCGCCACTTGCCACTGTTACTTGTCACTGCTGTCTTCTTCTGACCGGCGAATTCGACTGTCACTTCCGCACCCGGATCAGCTTCGCCCCAGACCGGCACCGGCATGCCGCTCTGCAGCACCATGCCGTTCCCGAAAATCGACGGCATCCACAGTTCCGCTCCGGCAAAGGCCGTCATGGCTACGAAACTCATCAACACAGCAGCAAACTTCATTTTATTCTCCTGTTGGCGTTACGCAGAGCATCCAGCATGTACGCCCGGCGGTTCGTGGTGGTAATATTCCAGATCACCTGATCTTTATGTTCGAAATCAAAATTCCACAAAGCTGAAAGCGGCACCTGATTGCTCTCGATCAATCCCAGCATGGTTTCAAACTGCTGCCGTTCCTCTGCCGGAGAACGGGCTCTGTTCACCGGACCGAACTCGCCGATCCACAGCGGCTTCCCGGCTTCCCGGCTGATTTCCATCAACAGCTTCATCTGGGCTGCCGGGCCGTATTCCGCCACACCGGCATCCTGTTTTTCTGACGCATCGTAATAATAGAAATGCGCCGACAGAGCACTCATGGCCTGATTATCCTGAAGGAACATCTGCGTCCATTCCGCGGCGGAGTCGGGAATCCAGTTTGTCTCCGTATGGTTATGAAACGCGCAGGAACGCGTCATGGCATCGCCGGAGAAGACCGGACGGGCTGCATCCAGCGCACGCACGGTTTCAGCAAAAATCCGATAGGCGATGTAAACATTTTTCCGAACCATTTTATCGCGAGCGGTTCGTTCTCCCGGAGTTCCCAACTCCGGAATCACCCAGCCGCGGCCGGACTCCGGTGTGGGCAAATCCGCAGCGTGCAGATATTCGTTACCGAATTCCCATGCCCAGATCGCCGGTGAATTCCTGTAACGGGAAACCACTTCGGTGGTGTACTGCCGCATAAACGCAATGGTTTTACTGTCCGGATTGCCCCACTGGTCTACCGGATCTCCGACCAGATCCGGAATGGTTGCAAAATACCAGAACAGGGAGGGAATCAGGCCGATATTGCATTTTTCGGCTTTGGCAACCAGCCGGTCGAACGCCGCAAAGTAGGCCGCTTTGTCGTTCAGATAAAGATCCCAGTCCTTCGGGAAAAAGCCACCGGCGCAAAACCGAACGAAAGGAATTTCATACGTCTTCAGCGTTTCCAATCCCTGAAACGACGAGGTGTCCGTAAGGTTCGCTGGACCGCCCTCAATGCCTGTCATGCGAACCAGCGCCGTAAAATAATTGATGCCGATCCCGCGGAACGGTTTGCCGTCTTTGTAAAACTGCCCTTCCCGAACGGTCAGACCCGGCAACTGGTCAGCCTGCGTACAGGCCGCAGGAAAGAACATCGCCAGACTATAAATCAAAAGCCACACTGTTCTGAAATTTTTCATTCTGTATATCAGTTCCGATTTATTTTTATCGTACAGGTATTAATTGATAGCGGTGCGGCACAGGCGTCAACGCCCGGTGAATCCGATCCAGCTTTTCATCGGAATTCCATTTATACATCCAGTAACCATACGCGGAGTCGGGTGGATAAAGACCTTCTTCTGAGTACCAACGGTTCACAGCCAAAGCCTGACGATATTGAGGCGTCTCTGAATTTTCTGCGAGATTTATGCCGTCAGACAACTGTTCCGCAGTGTGTTTCCCAACCATATGATCATCGATCTTTAGTTGATATGTTCCCCGCGCGAGATCCGAAACCTGCAGCAGCTCCTGATTAAACCGCTCCGAAAATCGGAATCGTTTCCCCCAGTCATACTGCTGCAGAATCTCCGGATTAGCACAAACCCCCGAGGGAAACGGCAGCGCGTTTTCCGATGCGGTCCAACTCAAAACGCCATCTGCATTTTTCAGACCAGAAACCATACAGTCGACGTTCCTCAGTACCTTCAGATTTTTTGCATCGATTTCAATATCCGACACCAATCCATCCAGGCCCTGATAAGCAAGGAACAGCCAGCCCATCACCGCATGGCCAGGCCTCACTGGATGGATGCGATCTCCTTTATCGGCCAACGAAAATCCCGCATCTTCAGACTGCACAATCTGGTTTATCTTGAGCATCGGAGTGTTAAAATCCATCAGCGGTTCACGAAGCTCCCTGCTTTTCGCAAGCAGATAGGAACCAAAGACATCTCGCATAAACTCATTTTCCCCGACAAATGGGGGGATCGCCTGCTGTTGAGTCTCATCGTATGGGCTGCTGAGAATTAAAATAATTCGTTTAACCCCTCCTGCCTGAAGTCGTGCAATCAGTTCATCCATGCTGGATTTATATTCAGCAGCGATGTGATCAAGCCTCTGCTGTCGCTGCTCCACGGGGAGATTCCACGGATCCTTATAACCGGAGTCATTCATTCCGATCATAATCGTGGCAACGGTCGGACGGTTGGTCAGCAAAACATCCATGTGCTGAAGCCATTGACCTGCTGTATATCCTCCACGCCCATGAAAGAAAAAACGGATATCCTTTTGAGGGAATCGGGTTTGATAGTACGCGGAAACCGTATACGCATACGCACCCCACTCCGTTATACTGTCTCCAATAAATTCAACACGATCACCGTCTTCAAACGGCTGAACAATTCCCGTCGTCAGAGTCGGCAAGCCGTCAATGTCAGGAACCGGCATCCCGAAAACCCCGCCCGATCCCAACAACAGACCGGCAGCTAAAATATAACCGGCTCGTTTCATCAGTTTTCCACCCCGACAGCAAACCGCCGATTCAGTTCTTTCACCGCATCCAGCATATAGCTGCGTTTGTTGTCCGGCGTGATATCCCAGTCCGGTTGATAACGTCCTTCCGGTATAAAGTTCCAAACCGCGGAAAGATCAACCTGATTTTCTTCGACGGCCTTCATCATCCGGAAAAACATCGTCCGGGATTTTTCATCCGTACCGGGCATTCCCAGCTCGCCGCACCAGACCGGTTTTTTCTCTTTGCGACAGGTTTTCACGACCGTTTGAACAAATTTTTCGAGAGGCAGGTTTTCCCCTTTAAAATATTTACCGTCCGCCTCTTCATAAAGATGGAACGAAACCATTTTATAGCAGGCCGGCGTGTCCGCTTTAAACTGTTCCAGCCATTGTGTCCGGGAATCCTGACCCCAGCGATCTTCATGCCGGTTATGCCAGGCATGCGCCCGGGCGATCGAATCGCCCGTGATAATGATGCGGTCCGGATCAATGTTCCGGATTGTCTGATAAAAATCCTCATACAGACTCAGAATCATCGGACGGAACAGTTTATCCGCTTTGGTGCGAGGCTGATCCGTTCCAGACTTCTTCGGTGGCAGATGATCATACCCCGGAAGGTCCGCCATCAGCAGATATTCATTGCCCAGCTCCCATCCGTAAATCGCCGGAGAATTCCTGTAGCGCCGCACCACGTCCGTTGTGTATTTGCGTATGAACGCCCGTGAACGGCTCTTCGGATTACCCAGCTCACTGAGCGGCTCACCGACAAAATCCGGAACGGCCACCGCACTCCAGAAGAGCGACGGAATCAGTCCCAGCCCGTCCTTTTCCGCCTCTGCAA
>JBFWJN010000145.1:0-8128 GCA_050253185.1 Kiritimatiellales bacterium
GCAAAGGTCCGGCGCTGCCGATTCCAGACCAGGACGCATTGCTGATGCAAATATCCTCCGGTCCGTTATCCGATGAGAAAACAACAACTGTGTTATCCGTCAATCCCAGCTCGTCCAGTTTGTCCAGCAGCCGGCCGATCTGGCGGTCCATCTCCGTGACGGTGGCGGCATACACCATAAACGGAGATGTGAACCCCTTCGGTACGCCTCGCTTGAACGGCGCCATCTGTTCGTCGGACGGCGCCAATGCAGCGTGCGGGTCAATAAGCCAGAGCTGACAGAAAAACGGCTTATCTGACTTTTTCAGATTCTCCAGAACAGAACAGGTTTCATCGACCAGTCTTTCCGAGGCGTGAGGCCGGTCGCTCCAGATATTCGCCACCCGGTCCCGGGCATCAACCCAACGCGATAAATCGAATCCGTATTCCGACAACAAATGATCTGCATTTTCCGGATAGAGGCTCCAGTTATCCTGATACTGCGATCGCTCCGGATACCCAAGATGCCATTTCCCAATATGCACTGTCGTATACCCCGCCTGCCGAAGCAGTCCCGGCAATGTCGGAATTTTCGGATCCAGGAAATCGGGCATACCACGCTCCTGATTCAATTTCGTGGTGGCAAGATATCCGTGAATTCCTACGTCACCCGGCCAGCGGCCGGTCAGCAGGGACGCCCTTGATGGAGAGCAAACGGAGGCTCCCTGGTAAAACTGTGTAAACAGGATTCCCTGGCTTGCCAATCGGTCAAGGGAAGGCGTTTTGAATCGATGGTTTCCATAACAACTTGGGTCTCCCCAGCCCAAATCGTCTGAAAGTATGAAAAGTACGTTCGGGCGCGCTTCAGCAACCGCAGCAGGTGCTGAAAAATAAAGGTAAGCTGCCCCAGCGCCCGTCAGGGAAAATCCCCACCTCATGGTCCTGGAATAAAATCCGTGTTTTAAGCCCATCTGTTTTCTCTTTTATCTCGAATAGTTTCGTAAAAAGTGTCGAAAGAAAAGAGTACTTCCCCAGGAAGTACTCTTTCGGTTAAACCGCTTCGCATTTATTTGCTACATATCCGGTGACGCAGCAAAAAGAGTCCTCCGAAACCAGCACCCAGCATCCCGAGTGTCGCGGGTTCCGGAATAACATTAATATTGTCGATATAATATTCTGTGCCGGACCGTCCGGCAATTGCTCCCCCGGCATTGAAAGCGAAGCTACTGATATCACTGACATCATACCGGAACCCAAGCCCCGTCACGTTGATCACTTCAGTACCGGTTCCGCCGTCTTCTTCAAGCACGCGCAGATCATACGTATCTGAACTGCCGCTGATGTCACCGATCGTTATTTCTGCACGATACCAAAGGTCTGTTGACAACGCATAGCTGCTGACGTCAACTAAACCGGCATTATTTGCGTTATTGCCCATTGTAGCCGTCGTCTGATCATAGAATTTCAAGGTAATCGCTGCAGTGCCGCCTGCATCACGCGCCCAAAACGTCGGATTCCAGACTCCGTTGATGATTTTAAAATCAAACGAAACAACCAATGGACCCCCGGCGGGAGACACCACTGGATTATAGTTCACAGAAAATGACGCCAGACTTGAGGTATCGTTATCCAAGTAACGCAACGATTGAGACCCGCCGTTAAAAAAGGATGCGGTATTTGTACTGATCACAGCAAGCTGCTGAGACGATCCGTTCACCGTTGTGAAGTCCCCCTGATTGTTGATACTTGTACCGGGGGTATATGTTTCAAACCCCTCGAACACGGCATTGCCAAACACTGCTCCGGCCAGCATCATCATACTGATAACTGTTATCCTGATGTTCATCATTTCCTCCTTTTCTACCTTTCCTTGTTTACACACGGAACAGACCGAATGCCCGTTCCTGTTCTCTAAATATCACGGGACTCTTTTGGAAGCCTTTCCAGCTTCAAGCGAACATTTAACACAAGTCACCGTTTCCAGTTATTTTTTTTCATATCAAAATTAAACAGAAAATCCGTTACCTTGCAATAAATTATTCTGCAATTTTCCGAGGAAAAAAATCCTTCTCCAGCATTCATTCAAACATGTTCTAAAATCCGCACGGTACATTCTATCGATTCAACAGTCGCAGCTCAGCAAAGTTCATGCCTTCCGCGACCGTTTTACGCAAACGCACATAACTAAATGCGGTACTGTCACTTATGCATGCATCCCATGTGCTATCTGCCGGAAATGCATCACTTTCCTGACTGGCTAACTGCACCCAAACCGTTCCATTGGTTGAACCCTCCACAATAAAATTACGTCTCGCAACAGGTTGATCCCACCCCTGCCGGGACACCAGCTCCACCCGGCCAAGAGCAACAGGACGATTGAATTCAACTGTGTATTCCGGCTTGGCTCCGACAGGTTCCCTTCCTGAAGACCAAATCGTATTGGTAAGGCCATCAATACCCCGGTCCGGAAGATAATTCGCATAAATAGAATCTGCAGATGAACTCGCTGAAACCTTGCGATTCAGCGCAACATTTTCGATTTCCGGTGATGGAGCGGCAGTCCAGTTTTTTATATCCAGCCACTCGGTCTGAAGACCTGCCCGGTCTTTTACGATCTGGTCCGAAATCGTATTATCAATTGAGGCCACATTATAATAGTATTCCGACTCTTCGGCTGTAATCGGTGGATTTATCGGCGTCCCATCCGAGAATGTGGTTGATGTACCATAGCTGTGAAAGAACACGGAGGGCCAGTTAGTGTCAATATTTTCCAATACGTTCCGCTGGGCAATGACATCATAAGTGCCGTTGTCGAAATACAGGCCGCAGATCGGCTGGACCGATTCCGCATAAGGACTTCTCTGCAGATCCTTGATGTAATTCTCGAAAATCCAGAGGCTGTCCTGATGATTTCCGAACGTATAAATACCTGCCCCGTCCTGAACATACTCAAAGGTATCATGAATATAGTTGGCTTTCAGCTCGTTGTCCCACAAAGGAGCATTCGCATAATCGAGACGATTGAGACCCCATCCCCACGAAATCCCGCTGTAGGCGCCGCCATCGATTTCATTATGGGAAACCAGATGCCCCGGACCCGTGACTCCGACGATTGCCGGCGTCATTGTATAAACTGACCCGCAGGATTTCATGTAATTATTAACAATTCGGCAGTTTTCAACATATTCATTCTCTGTATCAAACTGACTTGCATCCTGCGTCGATGCGGCTCCATAGAGTTCAATTGCCGTACTGCCGACATTTCTGAAATAGCAACCTTCCACATCGCAACCCGCTGTACTCTTAAAAAAGCCAAGAGCGGTTGTCGCAAGACGATAAAAACGGCAATAGGTAAAATCAATTCGATCCGCATTCTGCACCAGAACCGCCAACGGGATCCTGGAACGTGCTCCAGAGTGATCATAATGTCCGATGGCCTGCAAACCGAGAAATCCATATGCAGTCGGATAGGTCCATGTGTTATCGGAAAAATTGATTCCGCGAAATACAATATCATGAGCACGATTATCCGCCGTTGCGCCGGATACTTCCATAACCCTGGCACCCAGAGGCGCCAGCACCGTCAGATTCGTCAAGGTTTCGCCAGACCGCGGCTTGTAATACAGATAGGATCCTTCTTTATAGAATTCCCCTTCTTCATCAATGAATTTCGCGGAATTCTGAAAACAATACGAATACAACCGCGAAGGACTGGTGTAATAAATATCATAATAATCACCGGTATACGTAGTGCATGGAGATGTATTAAACATCCGGTTTCTTTCAGAAGTTCGAGGGATCAGGTAGGCATAATCGCCGATCGGCTGTTCAATCGATTCGATGCCGACAATCGTACAGGACCATTTATTATAGATTTTTATTTCCAAAGGATGTCCCCATGAAAGTGCCTGAGCGGCATCGGTAACCAGCTGGCTTTTGGAAACCCAAATTGTATTCGGATGATCCGCATCGTCCTTGAGCAGAGCCGCATCACAGATCACCGCATCTGAATGCGCAAGAACAGCAGGTATGCCGCTTCCGTTTATCACGGTTGCCATTTCCCGGAAATCCAAATCTGCGAAATCAGGGGATGAACGCCAGAACATACCCGAACCATATACTTCCCACGGAACATCCACCTGTTGACTCCGACTGATCGCAGGAAACGTCCCCTCCTTATTACGATAAATCACTGTATATCCGTCTTTGCCGGAGTCACATTCGTCAAAGACCAGGGGCCCATTGGTCAGACAGTAAAAACCGCCGGCCATAATAACCTCTATATTTCCTGCCCACGTCCCGGCCAGGCTTCGGATTTTATCGCGCGCACCGGTCAGGGTTGTCGCACCGGCCCAACTCAATCCATCTGCACTTTCGTCTCCGTTCACCTTAACATAATACGTCTTCCATGCTGGCTCCGGAACACGCTCAACAGAAATATGATCCAGAATAAATTCCGTACCGCTTCTTCCCGAAGAAGCACCGCCGGCATTGAACGTCAGATGGTCTATATCCGAAACATCATTGCGAAACGGAAGTTCTTTGACATTGATCACTTCATGTCCACCGTCCGTGTCTTCCTCAATGATTCTCAGGTTATAATGATCAGAGCTTCCGCTGATATCCGCAACTGTCAGCTCGGCGCGATACCATAAATCGGTCGACAGAACATAACCGGAAACTGCGTTCAAACCGGCACCATTATTATTTCTTACAGTACCGACCGATATCCCGTCGTTCTCGTCTCTGAAAAAATTCAGAGTAATGGCGGGATCACCCGATTCCGAATAAGCCCAGAAGGTGGGGTTCCAAATTCCGTTTACGATATAAAAGTCAAACGTAATGCGAATTGCTCCGGGAGCCGGCATAATCGGATTATAGGAAACAGCCAGCGGACCGACATCTCCGTCATTGCCATCATGATAAAGAAGGATTCGGCTTCCTTCTTCAAAAAATGACTGGGGATTGGCCGCTGTTTTAGCATATTGGCCGCTACAGGTATTGACTGCCGTCCAATCTCCCAAGCCATTGATATCTGTCCATGAACTGTACGTTTCGAAGTTATCACAGACAGACGAAGGAGGCACCTCCCCTGGACTGCTGCTATTGCTGATCATCAAAAGAAGAAATGCCATAACCGAATAACCGATTTTCATTATCCCCCCCCTGTTGTTTTTTTCCGCAAAAACATCGGATACCCGCCCCATTCTCAAATGCACTGCCATCAACCGTTACTTCCAAACCGAACGATCCGGTTCGATATTCGAATCATAAATCATGGAACCGTATAACAACGAAATTCGGCGAAATTCATTCCTTCATTATTTGTTTTTTTCAAACGAATATAACTATACGCGGTATTGTTGGTTATTTCCCGGCTCCAATTGAAGCCTGAAAAAGGTGAACTGTCCTGCCTAGCCAGTTCAACCCAGTCTGCTCCGTTGGTAGAACCCTGAATGACAAATGCGTGTCTCGCGCTGACCTGATTGGTATCCGGACGGGCCACCAGTTCCACTTCAGCAAGATGCATGGGCCGATTGAATTCAATGGTATATTCCGGCTTCACTCCGTTCGTCTGACTACCGGAAGCCCAAATAGTATTGGTATCGTTATCAACGCCACGGTCAACGTAATTGTTGGCATGAGTTGGATTATAGTTCGAAGAAACTTTGCGGTTAAGTGCCACATTCTCCTTTATCACACCGGGCAGAGGCGCAGCCGTCCAGTTTTTGACCGATATCCAATCCGGCTGGATTCCTGCACGGTCTTTAATCGATTGATCCTGAATGTCATTATCGATTGAATAAACGTCGTAATACTCCTCAGCGTCTTCCGGATAATTATTAAAAGGACGCCGAACGGGGATGGTGGTGTTCGGATAATAGACCGCTGATCCGGGCATATTATAATTTATGTAAAGATTATGATCAATATTGGTTATCACATTCCGTTCGGAAACCACTTCATAGGTTCCTTGATCGAAATATAAACCGGCAATTGGTGTATTAGGAAGATTGGGACAGGCACTCCTGTTAAGATTTTCTATGTAATTTTCAAATATCCACAAGTCAGCCTGATGATTCCCGTAAATATAAATACCTGCGCCATCCTGGATATACTGGAAAGTATTATGAATATAGTTGGCCTTGATTTCATTATCCCATAACGGAGCGTACGCATACGTTGGACGGCTTAATGACCATCCCCACGAAATGCCTGTATACGGTCCCCCGGCGATTTCATTATGCGCCACAAGGTTCCCGGGGCCCGTTACTCCGACCAATGCCGGAGTATATTCATAAACTGCGCCGCACGATTCCATATAATTATTTGCAATACGACAGTTTTGGACATACTGGTTTTCATTCGTGAATTGCGTGGCATCGCACGTCGCAGCAGCGCCGTACAGCTCCAAGGCAGCTCCGCCGACATTCCGGAAATAGCACCCCTCAACATCACAGTTTGCTGTACTTTTATAAAATCCCAATGCTGTGGTCGCCAAGCGATCAAATCGGCACCAAACGAAATCAATGCGATCCGCATTTTCCACAGAAACAGCCAACGGCAACTTTGCACGTTCCGACTCTGCATCAAAATAGCCAACTGCCTGCATACCGAGAAACCCATCAGTTGACGGTTCATTCCATGTATTTCCTGCAAAGGTAATCCCTCGGAAAACAATGTCATGAACACGATTGGTACAGGAAACTCCTTTCACCTCTGTGACCAATGTCCCTGTCGGCACAGAGACTACTAAGTTCGTGGTCGTTTCACCGGCGCGCGGTTTATAGTAAAGATAGGTTCCCCCCTTATAAAATTCCCCTTCTTCATCGATAAATTTTGTCGAATTCTGAAAGCGATATGAATACAGGTTATTTGTATAAAAAAGATTATAGTATAGATTACTTGTAGTGATATTCTTGTAGTATTTATTAAAAATACGTGTTCGTTCAGATTCTCTGGGAATAAGATAGGCATAACTGCCCGACGGTTGATCAATTGATTCAATCCGGAAAATAGTGTGCGAGAACTTATTATATACTTTCATTTCCAGCGCATGCCCCCATTCAAGTGCCTGGGCAGCATCGGTGATCAGCTGGCTTTTTGTAACCCGAATTGTATTTGAATAAACAGGATCGTCTTTCAAAAACAATGCGTTTGTAACAACGATATCGGAGCGAGCCAGAACCGCCTGCTTGTTGGGTATGCTTATGCCTGTTGCAAGATCTCTAAAATCTGCATCCGACAAGCCCCCTTCATTAAATGTTGCGGTCGAACGCCAGATGCCGGAGGGAAGTACCGTCCAGCTGGTGTTTAAGTTGGTACTTAAACAAATTGTCGGCCTCTTTTCCTCATCGTTACGATAGATCACCTTATAACCATCTTGACCAGAGTCTCGCTCATCAAATTTCAGCGTATCATCCAGATAAAAAAAGCCTCCGTTTAAAACAACGTCCACATCCCCCTGCCAAGGTATGGGCAATTTCCGGATTTTTGTACGAACCTGCGTAAGGGTAGTCGGAGTCCATTCGCTTAATCCGTTAGCAGCAGCAACTCCATCCAGAGTAACGTAATAGGTTTTCCACGCCGGTTCCGGAACAGTTTCCGTTTTAATATTGTCAATATAGAACTTAGCACCAGATAAAGTGAGAGATCCTCCTGTAGTTCCAAAGGTAAACTTATCAAGAGAATCAACATTATTCCTGAAACCGAGACCGGCTTTATCAATAACCAGAATGCCATCTTCCGTACTCCGACCTTCCCAAACTTTAATATCAAATGTGTCGGAGCTGGTGCTCATACCGTGAATAATCATTTTTACCCGGTACCAACAGCCTGTAGACAGTACATACGGACTCACTGAAACCAATTCGGTTCCGTTATTATATTTCATCGTTCCGTCCAAATCCATAAGACGCAAGCTACATGCAATCGTGGATCCGGAGTAGAGAAGGAATGACGGATTCTGCACATTGGTCATAACGTTAAAATCAAATGAAAAAGTTCTGGCCCGACCTGTGACAAAAATACAGTTGGAAATACGCTGATCACCCAGAGAATCCGTCGCATTATTGTCATAAAGATACAAGGATCGACAACTGCCTCCATCAAAAAAGGATCCCTGTCCACAAATATTATTCGCCTGACCG
>JBFWJN010000146.1:0-8109 GCA_050253185.1 Kiritimatiellales bacterium
CTACATTGAATCGATCTTTCCGCTGGGCGCGGTCGAAAACAGCAAAGCGGAAATCTACCTCAATGGAGTGAATCTCCCATATCGCAAACTGTCGCTGAAAACCGGCGGACATGCCCCGGCCATCGAAGAAATCACCGTCGAGAAAAAAGGCCTGATTTCAAACAGCAGGCCCTTCCGGATCGACGCGCTTCCGGATGTTCCGGAAACTGAGCCGAACAATCTTCTGTCCCAGTCACAGGCGGTCACCAATCATATGATCATCAACGGTCTGATTGAAACGGCGGGAGATGTCGACTGTTTTTCCTTCCGCGGGCAGAAAGGTGAAATCAAAACCGTCGAGATCATGGCCCGCCGCCTCGGTTCGCCGCTCGATGCCCGGCTGATGCTTCTTGATGAACAGGAGCACATCATCAAAATCAGCGATGATGTGGAGGATAAAAGCTGCGGGCTCATCACGCATCATGCCGACGCCCGGATTGATTGCGAGCTGTCGGAAACCGGAACCTACTATTTGCGGCTTGACGACCTGCAAGGCAAGGGCGGGCCGGAATATGCCTACCGTCTGACGCTGACGGACAACCTGTCGGACTATCAGCTCCGCGTCGTTCCGGCCAGCCTGCGCATTCCGCGCGACGGTTCGGCGCTGCTCACGGTTCATGCCATTCGCTCCGGCGGGTTCAGCGGACCGATCGATCTGTCACTGATCAACGCCCCGACCGGCCTGGAACTGGAGCGGTCTGTCATTCCTGAAGGCGCGGATTCTGCGCAGATGGTCATCACCGCCGATGAACGGCTCCCTGAAGGACTGATGGCCCTTCGAATTGAAGGCAGCGCCAAATTCGGCATTCGCACCGTTCGGCGCTCTGCAGTTCCGTCGGAAGATATGATGCAGGCCTTCATCTATCGCCATCTTGTTCCCGCAGGCCGGCTGCTGGTGGAAGTTACAGATCCGGACCCGGTCACCGTTCGGATCAACCGGAACGCAGAAGAAACCATTCAGGCAAAACCGGACAGTCATATTGAACTCTTCGCCCGCCTCGAGCGTCAGCCCGGAGTTCGCGGCCCCATCAAGCTGTCTCTTTCCGATGCGCCCGAATGGCTGACCCTCCGCAATAAAGGGCTGGGCCAGGCCGGCGGAAAGATCATCTTGGATGTCAGTGCGAATGCGGAGCCGGGCAGCCGGGCAACCGTTGTGCTCAATGGGTCCATTCGGGTGCAGACCCCCAAAACGGACCCGGACTACAACCCGGTCGCCAAATTTATGAACTCCGAAGAATACAGCTTTGCGATCGATGCGCTCGCGATAGAAATCGTCGATAAACCCTAGAAAGGAACGTTTTGAAAACAGAGATTTGTAAAACCGGATACGATGCAGATGTCGCTACCCTCAGTCTTTCCGATCATGCCGAGCACTGCATTACCGTGCAATCCGGAGGAAACGCGAGCCAGATTATCAAAGCCGCCGCCGAAGAGCGCAGCGCCGTTATCCTCAGCCAGTTTGTTTTTGCCGGCAACCACCTCTATTCCGATTTCATCGCCGAACGCGGCAATGCCGACTGGCCGGTCGTCTGGCTGCAGGGCGATGCCTGTCAGGATGGAGGCGCCTATTCCATGCAGGCCGTTGCGCTCACCGGCCTGAGCCCGCAACCCGTCCGGGTCGGATCACGCGAAGCCGGATTTATCTACGAAGACCAATCTGCGCGCTACTGCCGCCTGCGCGGAATTCTCCCCGCCGACACGTCCGCCTCACGAATGGAACAGACCCGATCCGTCTTCGAAACCGCAGCTGCCGCGCTCCGTGAGAATGGATTCGCCTTCGCCGATACCGTCCGCACCTGGATCTACCTCGACCACCTGCTCGACTGGTACGATGACTTTAATACTGTCCGCACGGCATTCTTCGAAGAACAGGACATTTTCAGCCACATGGTTCCTGCCAGCACCGGTATCGGCGCGGGCAATCCGTTTGGCGCGGCCATGACCATGGACGTACTCGCCGTGCAGCCGAAAACCGATGCGCTGACCATTCAGGAAATCAAATCACCGCTCCAGAATCCGGCGCTCGACTACAGAAGCTCCTTCAGCCGCGCTGTTGAACTCGCATACCCGACGCATCGCAGCATCCTCATCTCCGGCACTGCCAGCATTGCGCCCGACGGACAAAGCGTGCACCTCGACGACCCGGAGAAGCAGATTCGCCTCACCCTGGACGTTGTCAAAGCCATCCTCGAATCGCGCGATATGGGATGGAACGACCTGTTTCGCGGCATCGCCTACTTCAAAGATATGGCCTACCAGCCGATCTACGACCGAATTGCCGCAGAGCTCGGTATTCCGCGCTTTCCGCTGGCCGTCTCTCATGCCGACGTCTGCCGCGACGACCTGCTCTTCGAAATCGAAGTCGATGCCGTTCAGGCCCGCTGATTTTTTCCAAGCATTGGAAAAAACTCAGGCCGCCGCGCAGCGGTTTTCCAGACATTGGAAAATCAGTGGTCGCAGACGTTCTCGCCGGCTTCCAGCGATCCGGTCAGGAAATCAACCACCAGTTTTTCCGGTTTCTCCGCCGGTGCGCCGACCACCACCTGAATATTCTGTTCTGCAAACAGCTGCTGAGCGCGCTGCCCCATTCCGCCGGCAATGATCACGTTCACCTTCAGTTCGCCCAGCCAGCGCGGCAGCACGCCCGGCTCGTGCGGAGGGGGCGTCACATCTTCGCGGACTGTGATTTCCTTGGTCTTCTCGTCAGCGGTCAGTATCGCGAAGGTTTCGCAGTGACCGAAGTGCATGCTCAGCGTTCCGTTTGCAACAGGAATTGCAATTTTCATTTCATCTCTCCTGAATGTGCCGGGAACCATTCCGGTTCGCGGCGTGTTTGACAGTTTGCATGAAGTCGTTCGGCGATTTCATAGATTTTTGGAAGGATAATCCGGCGCGACCCGGTTGGACAGGTTTTTACACAGGCTGCGCACCAGATGCAGCGGTCCGGGTCTGTCTGAACCGCATTGTCCGCAATGTGAATGGCGCCGGTCGGGCAGTGCACAGCGCACTGCCCGCAGAGCGTGCAGGTGCCGCGGTTCGAATCGGTCGCACCGCCTTCCGGCTGCATGGCGGGTTTATAGGGACGGTTCCCCGGCAGAAGCCCGGAATCCAGCGGTTGGTTTGCTGTTGAGAGCTGTTTTCCAAAAGCTGCCGTCTTCTGCTGGTCGGCTTCATCCGGTCGGCCCGGAGCGATCGGAAAAGAATCGGACGAAAATGAGTGTTCGCCGATGAACGCGGCGGCGGCGACTACCGTAAAGCCCTGCTGTGTACACAGGTCGTAGAGTTCAAGCAGGGCATCGTCATAGGCCCGGTTCCCGTAAATCACGGTGATCGCGGCGGGAGTCTCGGCGCCCTGGAACAGGCGGAACCGTTCGACCGCGACGGCAGGAAGCCGCCCGCCGTAAACCGGCATGCCGATTACGACCGGGTCGTTGACGGCAAAATGCGTCTTCCGGTCACAGGGCAGGGTGATGTCGGTTTCCACGCCGATCGGCTTCCCGGTTCCTTTGCAGATTTCCTGAACAATCGTTCGAGTGGTTCCGGTCGGCGAAAAACAGATGGAATGGACACTGCTCATTCGGTTTACTCCCATTCTTTTTCTTCGATTGCAATCAGGCAGTCGGCTCCCGTCCATACGAGACCGCAGCCGGGGACAACCATAACCGGCGCCTGCCGGATATCCCGATGGTCGAGCTGCCGGAGCTTCATTTCCTCTTTCAGTTTGTCCATATGTTCTTCCACGGGAAGGATTTCATGGGGCAGCTCGGTCAGGGCGGATTTAACCTGTTCGCAGATCGGGCAATTGCGGTTGGTGTAAAGCTGGATGGATTTCATAATGCGTTTGTTTCCTTTTGAATTATTTGTATTTGAGGGCCATCTGGATCAGTCCGACCGCTTTCCGGAATTCCTGCGCGGCGGCGGACTGGCCGTGGGTTTTAAGGAACTCGTTCCCCTGGTCGGCGCAGGTGCCGATAGCCGGATCGATCGGAATATTTCCCAGCACCGCCAGGTTGTATTTTTCCGCCAGCAGCCGCCCGCCGTCCTTCCCGAACAGCGGAACCGTTTCTCCGCATTTCGGGCAGACAAATGCGCTCATGTTTTCGAGAATTCCAAGGATTGGAAGATCGAGCTTGCGGCAGAACTGAATGCACTTGCGCACGTCCGCGGCAGCGACCTCCTGCGGCGTGGTCACCATCACCGCGCCGTCCGGCGGATCGATCAGCTGGCAGATGGAAAGCGGTTCGTCTCCGGTTCCCGGCGGGCAGTCCACAATCAGATAGTCCAGTTCGCCCCAGTCGACATTCTGCAGCATCTGCTCCAGAATTTTCATTTTCATCGGACCGCGGACGATGATGGCCTGGTCCGGGTCCGCAATCAGAAAACCGGCCGACATCAGCCGGATGCCGTTGACGGCAACCGGCAGGGTCGTATCACCGCACTGTTTTGCCACGGTATCGGTCTGCCGGAACAGTGTGGGAATGCTGGGTCCGTGAATATCGGCGTCCAGAAGCCCGACCTTCGCGCCGCTGTCGGCCAGCGCCAGTGCCAGATTCGCAGCCACGGTGCTTTTTCCGACGCCGCCTTTTCCGGACAGGACGACAATCTTGTTTTTAATCTGTTTCATCCGGTCCTTCAGGACGGAATTTTCTTCTACTGTATCTGTTGGCATAGTTTCTCCCATAAAGTCCGGACGGCCTGCGCGGCGGGGCCATCGCTGTATTCAACAATGCTCTGCCCGTGAATCTGCGCCGCCGTGACGACGGGATCATACGGAATGCCCGGCAGCACGGTTGCGTCGGCCTGCTGTGCCGTCGATTCAATCTGCCGGCTCATTTCCGGATTAATGTCCTGCTTATTGACCGCCACAAAGGCCTGTAGTTTGAAATGGCGGCACAGCGCCAGAACGCGTTCGAGATCGTGCTGTCCCGAGAGCGTCGGTTCCGTCACCGCCAGTACGGCGCTCGCACCGGTCACGGATGCAATTACTGGACAGCCGGTGCCGGGCGGGCCGTCCACCAGCAGAAAATCGCTTTGGCATTCTTCCGCCGTTTTGCGCGCTTCCGCTCGAACAGTGCTCACCAGCTTGCCGGAATTTTCCGCCGCAATGCCGAGCCGCGCATGAATCATCGGCCCAAACCGGGTTTCCGACCGGAACCATTCGCCGCAGAGCCGGTCGGGGAAATCAATGGCGTTGGCCGGGCAGAATTCGACGCAGACTCCGCAGCCTTCGCAGCTCGCCGGATCAATCCGGAAAACGGTTCCGTTCGATTGGACTGCATCGAAGCGGCAGAGCTCTGCGCAGCGTCCGCAGGCCGTGCAGTCGGCCTGCCGGATAACGGCTTCATGGCCGCTGTAAAAATCATGCCGTTCCTGAACGTTTGGATTCAGGATCAGGTGCAGATCGGCGGCATCTACATCGCAGTCCGCCAGCACGGCGTTTCCGGCCAGTGCCGCCAGCGAGGCCGTTACGCTGGTTTTGCCGGTTCCGCCTTTGCCGCTGATAATCACCAGTTCCTTCATGCGAAACTCCTCAGCAGTTCCAGCAGCGGTTTTTTTAGAGCCGGCTCTGCGGTCAAAATGCTCTTTCCGGTGGAATAGCTTTCGGCGATTTTGCGCGACTCGGGAATCTGCAGAAAAATCCGGATGTCCTGCTCCTCGCAGTATTTCACCACGCGGTCGTCGCCCGAATCCGACCGGTTGATCACCACACCGAACGGGATGTTCAGCCTGCGAACGGTTTCAACAGCCAGCGTCAGGTCGTGCAGGCCGAACGGCGTCGGTTCCGTTACCAGAATCACGGCATCGGCTCCGGTCACCGCCGTCATCATCGGGCAGGAGGTGCCCGGCGGGCAGTCGATCAGAATCGGAGTTTCCGGATCGACGGTTTTCTTCACCGCGCGGATCACCGGCGGCGCCATCGACCGGCCGACATCCAGTCGGCCCTCGACCAGCGTAATCTTTTCATCGTGTCCGACTGTAATCTGTCCGATCGGTTTCTGTTCCTCTGTAATCGCCTGCTCCGGACAGACCTGTGCGCAGCCGCCGCAGCTGTGGCACAGTTCCTCAAACAGCATCGTTTTACCGTTCAGTGTGAGCAGGGCATTGAACTGACAGAACCGGCTGCATTTTCCGCAGCCGGTGCAGCGGGATTTGTCAATGACGGGAACCGGCAGGGTGACGGGGATACGGGACTGCTGCTCCGGTTTCAGAAAAAGCGCGGAGTTCGGCTCCTCGACATCGCAGTCGAGCAGCTGAATGGGAGCGTTCCAGGCCTGTGCCAGCGCGATGGACAGCGTGGTTTTACCTGTTCCGCCTTTCCCGGAAGCGATGGCAATTTTCATAACCGGCTGCTCCTGAGCGCGTGCGATCCGATCGGCAGCCCGATGGTCTCGGAAACGACAGGGCATTTGACCTTCAACAGGAAAAAGATGTTTTTTGGACAGTCGCTGAGCGTTTCAAAATTTCCCTGGCCTTTGGAAAGGATCAGGTCGGCCTGTTCAAACTGTTCGCGGAATTCGTCGTTGCAGTCGTCGAGCAGGGTGCCAGGAGCATCGGAACCGTTTCCAATGATTGGAACCATCCGGTCGAGCCCGGCGGTTCGGGCGTCGTCGAGCGTGGCATCGTTGATGATCGGCCTGCCGCGCACAGCGACGGTGACGCGCTCGGGGCCGAGCTGTTCGATCAGCAGCGTATCAAAAACAATCTCGCCGCAGTTGTCGGCCAGATAGAGAATCCTTCCGGCGGATTTCACTTCCTGCCGGAACGATTCGACGTCGCCCTGCAGCGGTTCACTGGCGGCTTTCTGAATCGCTTCGTGGATTTCATCTTCATGCAGTCCGCTTTTTGCTCCGAGATCGATAATGTTTCCCGCAATCGCCAGATGCGCCGCTGTCATGAGCGGATCGTCTGATGCTTCAACCTGTTTTCGCAGGCCCGGCAGCAGCTGCAGCGCCAGCCGGTTGTGCTGATCTTTCTGAGCGCGGTACGGATCGTTGATGCCGGTCAGCTCGCGCAGCCGACGGTGAATCCGCTGCGCCAGCGCCGGAGGCGACAGATCCATATCCGTTTTGCTGAGCCAATCCAGTACTTCACGGGTGATCTTCTCGTGGACAATCGGGTCCTCGGAGCTGATCCGGGCCGCGTCGAGTGTCTGGCGGACGAAACAGGGAATGCAGTCCAATACGGTTTTCAAATCCAGTGGCCCTCGACGTCGGCTTCCTGCGCGGCGGACAGTTTATCCTGTTTCAGCCGCTCGATCGCGTCGCGAACGGTTGCGGCATCGGATGTGTAAATCCGGATTCCGGCAGTGCTCAGGACGCGGAAGGCCTTGGGGCCGAAATGACCGCTGATGACGGCTTGGGCACCGGTCGCCGCGACGTTCTGTGCCGACTGGATTCCTGCGCCCTGTGCCGCATTCAGATTCTGCGCGTTGTCGGCAAGGGCGAAGGTTTCGTTTTCCGTATCATAGACGATAAAACGGGGTGCCCGGCCGAACCGCGGGTCGAGCGGTGCATTGAGATCCTTTCCTGAGGTCGTAACGGCAACTTTCATGCTGCGGTCTCCTTTGAAGTTTCTTCCAGAATTTCAGCGGCGACGGCGACGCACTTCGAGCAGGGCATGATCCGGTTGCGCCGGATATCCCGGCAGGCGGTATATCCTCCGGTCCGTTCGCAGAACCGTGACTGGACAACGTCTTTCCGGCTGCCCGCCAGCTCACGCGCTGCATGCAGCGCGCCGCAGAGTCCTTCGGGAGCCTGTCCGTGTCCGTATCCGGAAAACCGAAGATGGTCCTCCGACTCCGGGGCACGTTTATCTTTCCACGCCAGGGCAACTGACTGAGCGCAGTTGCCCCGGCGGTTTTTATAATGATCGACTGCAGATTCTTTCATGACCGGGCTTGAAGCTCCTCCATCCGCTGTTCAATGCGGTTCATCTGTTCTTTCAGTGCGCCGAGTTCGTCATTTTCAACGGGCAGTCTGCGGCAATTGCGTCCTCGACCCATGCCGCGTCCGAATCCGTATCCTTCCATCCGGGCTCCGGTGCAAAGGCCGGCTCTGCGACCGGTCATCG
>JBFWJN010000147.1:0-8039 GCA_050253185.1 Kiritimatiellales bacterium
GATTGAACAGTTCCGTTGCCGTCTGCGCGAAAATCCCGGCAGACAGAGAACAGCAGACTAAAATGACGGATTGCAGTTTCATGGCTTCAGCGGGTTGGGCGGATAGACGATATTGATGACGTTCTGATTGTTTTCACGAAACTGCTGGAATTCCTGAGCCAGTTTCTCATCGAGGTCAAAGGCCAGTTTGCGCTGATCGCTGTCGTCGAGCAGAATGTCCGCCGCGATTTTATATTCATACGAATCGATCGACTTCCGGGCGGTCTCGAGGTCGGCGCGCGTGTTGATCACCGCCTGATCCAGCATATGGATCTGCTCCTCGGCATGGCGGATCAGATCCTTGGCCTCCTGTCGGTCGGGAGACAGGTCGGCAACCACGGGCGCGAGCAGCGTTTTCGCCTGCGTATAGTTTTCCTTGGCGGTCTTCCCCTTGAATTCCTTCACCAGCGCATCCGCCTGCTGGATCAGCCGGTTTGCACTGCCGAGCCGGGTGGTGACCGCGAGGTTCACGGCTCGTTCAAAATTCTGTTTTGCAGCCTCGTCATCGGGCTTCAGCTCCAGCGCCTGCTCGAACAGATCGGCAGCCTGCGCCGCGGTGTCATACACGGCGTTGGTCTGCTGCGTCGTTCCGGCGAGCAGGGCGGTGCCGCGGTTATAGAGCGCCTTCTGTTTCAGTTCCTTGTTCTCCGTCAGCGCGGCGGCGTTGGCGAACGCTTTTTCCGAACCTTGGAAATCCTTCTGCCGGTAGAGCATGATGCCGCGGTTATAGTTTCCAAGGTCTGGAAACTTTTCGACCGTTTCTTCCAAGGTCTGGAACGCATTGGTGTAGTCGCCTTTTTTATACGCCTTCACCCAGCTGTCCGCGGCCTCCGAGCGCGGCGCGCCCGCCAGCAGCAGAAGCAGCAGCGCGGCTTTGGCTTTACCCGGACGCAGGAACCCTTCAGCCAACAGGAAGAACAGCGCAGCAGCAGCGAACCAGCCGAAGCGTTCTTCGTACACTTTCGCCAGCCGCGTTTCCTGTTCGCCGCGCTGCAGGCCGGCAATGCCGAGCTTGTAAATCCGGTCGAGGCCGAAATCGCCGGGCGCGGAGCGGACGTAGAACCCGCCGGTGTCCGAGGCGAGCTTCTGCAGCAGCGATTCGTTCAGTGAGCTTTTCACAACCTGCCCCTGCGAGTCCTTGACATAGCCCTGTTCCGATGGAATTAGCTCGCCGTCCGTCGTGCCGACGCCGATCGAAAAGAGCTTGATGCCCGCCTGTTTCAGTTCATCGGCCATCTTGACCGGATCGCCTTCGTGGTCTTCGCCATCCGTAATCAGGATAATCACGCGGTCGGCGTCGGACTGCGTATCAAAGCTGTCTTCCGCCGTTTTCAGCGCCTGCGCAATGGCGGTCCCGCCGCGCGGGATGATTCCGGCGTAGAGGTCATCGAGCATCATCGTAAACGCGGCGTAGTCGATCGTCACCGGGCACTGCAGGAAGCTGCTGCCGGCGAAGGCGACGAGGCCGATGCGGTCGCCCTTGAGGTTTTTCACGAAGTCGCGGACGGCCCACTGCGCCTGCTGCAGGCGGTTCGGTTTAATGTCTTCGGCCAGCATGCTTTTCGACGTGTCGAGCACGACGATGATATCGAGTCCGCGCTGCTTCACTTCCTCCCAGTGCGAACCCCACTGCGGGCGGGTGAGCGCAATCAGAATGCAGAAGAGTGCGAGCAGGCGCAGCACCGAGCGGCGGCCGCCGCGTTTGGGGTTATGGCCCGGAATCACTTTTTTCCAGACATTGGAAGAAATCAGTGCGGCCAGTCGCGCGGCGCGGCGGCGGTGCATGAAAATCAGCAGGCCGATCATCGGGAGAATCAGCAGCAGCCATTTGATGAATTCTGGAGAGCCGAATTTCATTCCGGAAGCCTCCCGAAGCGGGTAAGTGAAAGAATTTTTTCCAAGGCGAGGAACGCGAACGCGGCGATCAGCCAGCCGCCCGCGGTTTCCTCGAAGCGGGTAAACTGCTCCATTTCAATTTCCGTTTTTTCGAGCTTATCGATTTTGTCGTAAACGTCTTCAAGTGTTTTGAGGTCACGGGCGCGGAAATATTCCGCCTTGCTCAGCTCGGCGACTTTCTGGAGCGTGGCTTCGTCAATCTCCGGTGTAGCCTGCATAAAGAAGCCCTGGCGGACCGGCAGTCCGCCGCCGATGCCGATGGTGTAAATCTTAATGCCGAGCGCGGAGGCGGCCTGCGCGGCATTTTCCGGCGACAGGTCGCCGCGGTTGTTGATGCCGTCCGTCAGCAGAATCACGATCCGGCTTTTGGCTTTGCTGTCGCGCAGGCGGTTGACGGCCGATGCAATCGCGTCGCCGATGGCCGTCCCGTCTTCGAGCATTCCGGTGCGCAGGCCGTCCATGCGCTGCACGAGCCAGCTGTGGTCGAGCGTGAGCGGCGCGACGGAATAGGGCAGGGCCGAGAAGGCGACCATGCCGATGCGGTCGTCTTTGCGTTTGGCGATGAAGTCGCTGATGACCTGCTTGGCGGAATCAATGCGCGTCTGGCGCATGCCGTTGCGTGAAAAGTCCGGGGTGTTCATGGATGTCGAAAGGTCGAGCAGCAGAACGATGTCTACACCTTCGGTGTTGACGCGACTTTCCTGCAGGCCGCGCTGCGGCCGCGCGATGGCGACGACGAGACAGGCCAGCCCGAGAACGTAGAAAACCGTCAGCAACGGCTGCAGGCGGACGGTCCAGCTGACCGGCAGGTCTTTCAGAACGCTTCCGTCGGAGAAATGCACCGCCGGACCGCGCCGTCGCGCACGCCATCCGAGCAGCAGGGGAATCAGCAGCAGAAGCAGCAGGCAGTATGGATTGGCAAATCTCATTCTTCCACCTCCTTGTCCGCCGGCGTGGTCTGTTCGACGAACTGTTCGACGGTGGAATAGGCGTTCTGCATAACCTCTTTCTCGGCGTCGGCGCGGGCGAATTTGACGAGGTCGGACTGCGTCATAAAATTGCGCAGCGACTGCTGTTCACTGAGGTTCAGTCGGATGTCTTTGGACATCATGCGGGTGAGTTCCTCGGTCGTCGAATCCGGTGCGTTGAGTTCAAAACGTTTTTCGAGATAGGTGCGCAGGATCAGCGAAAGCTCGGTGAAGAACGGCTCGGCGAGCCACTCTTTGTTCTTTAATGCATCGAGCGCGCGGCGCGCGAGGATGTGCGGCGGCTCGGGCGGAGGCATCTGCAGGATGGTGCGCGGTTTGCGCAGGAAGGCGAGTGTGAGCAGTCCGGCAATGATGGCGAGCGCGGCAATGATCAGCGAGACCCAGAGAATGGGTTTGATTTTCAGCGGCGGCTTCACGATGCCTTTGATGTCCGCGACTTTTGTGGCGTTGGTGCTGTTGAGGGAACTCTGCACGTGAAGAATCAGTTTCGGCAGGGCCTGATGCTTCTCGCTGCCGTCGGTGAAGGTGCAGATGACGGCGTTGGTTGTGGTGAGATTCCAGTCGCCGATGCGGAACGAGGTGAGGTGGTAGAGCTCTTCGGTTTCAACAACCGTGTCGCTGAGTTTTTTTGTGCTGTGGGCGCGTCCGCGGACGACGACCTGTTTGCCGTTTCCAAGGTCTGGAAACCGGATGACGGCGCCTTCCGGATGACGGACGGTCAGCGTGAGCGTAACCGGATCGCCGACGCGCAGCGTATCCGTATTGAGCACCGCCTGTGCGGCGAAACCGTCCGGCGGCAGTGTCGGCCTGCCGCAGCCGGCCAGAAACACCAGAAGCGCTGCCGAAAAGCTGTGTTTGAGAAACTTCATCTTCTGCGGCTCCGTTGGCGGAAGAATTTCATGAAGGCGCGGTCGTAGGGTTCGCCGGTGAACAATTCAATCCAGTCGACGCCGGCGCGGCGCAGGGTGCGCTGAAGTCTGTCGCTGCGATCCTCCTGTTCAATGAGCAGGGCGCGGCGCACGGCGGCGCTTGAGGTATCGACGAGGACGCGTTCTTTTGTTTCCGGGTCCTGCCACTCGATGAGTCCGGCTTTGGGCCAGGCGCGTTCGCGGCGGTCAGCGATCGAGACGGCGATGAGGTCGTGGCGGCGCGAGGTGATTTTCAGCGCGCGTTCGCAGTCGGCCGGAAAGATGAAATCGCTGATGAGGAAGGTGACGGCCTTACGGGTGATGACGTGGTTGAGGTAGTCGAGCGCGGGCTGCGCGTCGGTTCCGGCGTTCTGCGGTTCGTGCGTGAGAACTTCGCGGATGATGCGCAGGACGTGCGGTGAACCTTTGCGCGGCGGAATATATTTTTCGACGCGGTCGGAGAAGAGGATCAGCCCGATGCGGTCGTTGTTGCGCGTGGCGGAGAAGGCGAGCATGGCAGCGACTTCGGCGGAGAGGTCGCGTTTGAGCTGGCCGGTGCTGCCGAAGTCGTTGGAGCCGCTGACGTCGACGAGCAGCATGACGGTCATTTCGCGTTCTTCGACGAATTTCTTGATGTGCGGCACGCCGGTGCGGGCGGTGACATTCCAGTCGATGGCGCGGATGTCGTCGCCGGGAATGTATTCGCGGACTTCATCGAATTCCATTCCGCGGCCTTTGAAGACGCTGTGGTAGCGTCCGGCGAAGACGTCGTTGACGGCGTGGCGGGTTTTGATTTCGATGCGCCGCACCTTCTTCAGCAACGTCTTGTGGTCTGTTGAATTCATTTGTTTAATGCAAATTTATATTACGTATTGCGTACTGCGTATGAGGTAACTCGAAATACGCAATACGCAGTATTCACTATGGCACCGGAATTTCGCTGAGAATTTTGTCGATGAGATTTTCGGACGTCAGTTCTTCGGCTTCGGCTTCGTAGGAAATGATGATGCGGTGGCGCAGGATGTCGGGCGCGATGGATTTGACGTCCTGCGGGGTGACGTAGCCGCGGCCTTGCAGGAAGGCGTGGGCGCGTGCGCCGAGGGTGAGAGCAATGGTGGCGCGCGGACTGGCGCCGTAGCGCAGGTAGTCTTTGATGTTTAGTCCGTATTTTTCCGGCTCGCGGGTGGCGAAGACGATGCTGAGGATGTAGTCCTTGATTTTGTCGTCCATGTAGATTTCGTCAACCATGCGGCGGGCGCGGAGGATGGCTTCGGGGTCGATGACAGGATTGACGGAGATTTCGGTTTCGGTGCGGGCCATGCGGTCGAGGATGCGGCGCTCTTCTTCGAGGGTGGGATAGCCGATTCGAAGCTTGAGCATGAAACGGTCAACCTGCGCTTCGGGCAGGGGATAAGTGCCTTCCTGCTCGATCGGGTTTTCGGTGGCCATGACGAGGAAGGGTTCTGGGAGCTGGAAGGTCTGATCGCCGATGGTGACCTGATGTTCCTGCATGGCTTCGAGCAGGGCGCTCTGCACTTTGGCCGGTGCGCGGTTGATTTCGTCGGCGAGAATAATGTTGGCGAAGACCGGGCCCTTTTTGGTGAAAAAGTCGGATTCTTTCGGGTTGTAGATGAGTGTTCCGACGAGATCGGCGGGCAGCAGGTCCGGCGTGAACTGGATGCGGTGGAAGTCGGTTTTGAGAACCGAGGCGAGGGTTTTGACGGTGAGGGTTTTCGCGAGCCCCGGCACGCCTTCGAGCAGGACGTGTCCGTTGGCGAGCATCCCGATGATGAGCCGGTCGATCAGGTAGTCCTGTCCGACGATGACTTTGCCGATTTCGGCTTTGAGGGATGGAATGAACGCGCTTTCTTCGCGCACCTTTTGGTTGATCACTTCAATGCCGGCCATATCCGAATCTCCTTGTTAACTGACACGAGCAAAAAGACTATTCGGAGGGCACGGATGTTCAAACTTTTAATCATTACATTGCTGTAATGCTTCGTAGAGAACGATGGATACGGCGTTGGAGAGGTTGAGCGAGCGCACGTTGTCGAGGCGCATCGGGATGCTGTAGACGTCGTCGGAATGCTGCTCGAGCAGGTCGAGCGGAAGGCCGCGGCCTTCGTTGCCGAAGATGAGACAGTCGCCCGGCCGGAACTGCGCTGCGCGATAGTTCCGCTTGCCGGAGGTGCTGAAATAAACTTTCCGATGGTTGGAAAATTCAGCATTAAAAGTTCCAAGGTTTGGAAACCGCCGGATGTCAACGGCGTCCCAGTAGTCGAGCCCGGCTCGTTTGACGGCTTTGTCGGTGAGGTGAAAACCGAGCGGCTCGATCAGGTTCAGAACGGATCCGGTCGCGGCGCACAGCCGGGCGATATTGCCGGTATTCTGCGGGATTTCGGGCTCCACCAGTACAATGTTGAACGGTGAATCGGGCCACTTAAATGAAAGCTGGGTTCTCGGACGCATGGTGAAATCTGGTGGAGGTAAGGGGAGTCGAACCCCTACCAAGGTCAATAAAATCAAGTAAACGCCGGAAGCCTCCCCAAATAGCACCCCAAATTCAAGCGGAAATTGTCCGTTTTGCCGCTTTGGTGAAAGGGGGTGTGCAATGATGACTATCCCTGTTCGTTATTGCCCCGCCTGTGGCACCTTGGGGGGTGATTCTCTCTTTTCGGTCCGATGCTGTCCCGAGGCTGAGCAAGCAATGATGCTTCCGGCTGAAATTGCAAAACAAGCTTATGTAGGCTTTCAGGCCCTCATTGCTGACTATCAGTCTGAGCGTTTGATTCAGAACGGGGGTGCGCAATGATTGCAAAAAGACGTGCGTATCCTCTGGGAATAGTGGGAGCGGCTCCGGCGCCGGAACGAGCCCCGAGAGACGGCGGCGAAGCCGCCCCCCCTACTCTAATAGGGGGGGTAAATTCCCAAAAAATGGACCTGAAAGGTCATGAGCGGGTTTTGGGGATTGATTGGATTCAGGGCACAATCGATCAGAAACGGCTTTCTGAGCTGTACGATTACCTTTGCGACATGGCCGGTTGTGAACCGGAATGGTTCAATCATGGGATTCTCGGGTTTCAGCGCCATGCAATTTGGCATCCCTACGGGATTACGCTGGCTTGGGATGTAGATGAACGGAATCTCTCTATTCATCATTCCCGGGCCGTCCTGCAGTTGACTGGAACGTCCTGTGGTTGTTTTCCTGCAGAGTCGCTCTATCAGTTCTGCTGGGATTTATGCGTTAAGTTTGCTTTCAAGTGTTCTCGGGTAGACCTTTGTTTCGATGATTACGAGCGGATCATCACGCCCCAGCAGGTCTATACGCAGTGCTGCATAGGCGAAGAGAAGAAATATTCCGGGTTTCGTCGTCATCGGTATATCGACGAAGAGAAGAGTAACGGCGAGAAAAGCGGGGATACGCTTTACTTTGGGGCTCGTGGGAAAGACGGTTCCGGGAAGTTTATGCGCTGCTATGACAAGGATTTGGAATCGAAAGGGGTCATTGATTCCATACGCTGGGAAGCGGAGTTTTCAAAAGAACGAGCGAACGCAGTGTTTTTTAAGATAGCGCTTTCACTTTCGCTGCAGGAGTTCGTTACGAATATTGCTGCCTTCATTGGTGGGGTCATGGACTTTATCGAGCGTAAGGGTAAGAATCTTGATCGGGCGGAACGTTTGGCGTTCTGGGATCATATCCTTGAAATTCTGGGTTCTGCTGCCATTCGTAATCCTCGACCTGTAAAAACGGTAGAGAAGGCCGTTGGCTGGATGGAGCATTCAGTTTTTGCCTCTGCTCAAATGGTTCGTCTTGCCCTTGGTGATGAGAAGTTTATGAGCTGGCTGGACGAGGGAATCAAAGAAGCCAAGGTTTCCAAGCTTCAAAAACGAGTTGTTGAGGAGTTCTGGATACGAAATGGAGTTCCGGACCGGTATGAACTTGTTCCATTCTAAGGCGCCAATTTTGTCATAAAATGAGCTGCAATTTTTACCAGAATGATTCCTGCGATTATCCATCCAATAATTTCTATAAATTTGTATCGCATAAGAAAGGGTTATTATGAAGTTTGATATTCAGGTGTATTTAGAGTGAGTATCGAAGCGGTTTTTAATTTTTTCCCGAGTGTGTCTTTTAGTGTCTATTGTATTTTTTCTAACGTCTTTTTTTGTTACAGATCATTCGCTCAATATGGCTCTCTTCATTGTT
>JBFWJN010000148.1:0-7959 GCA_050253185.1 Kiritimatiellales bacterium
TCGATACGGATATAATCAGGGACTGGTTGACAACCTCTATGATGTCTATCCCCTGAGTAAGAATCCAACCCTTCCCGGTATACTGACCGCACATGGTTATCAAACGCGGGCCCAGGGAAAGATGCACTTCGCCCCCCTGCGAGCCAATTCAGGCTTTGAACATATGGAACTGCCCATGGAGTATTACCGTGAACGCAGGCTATATCCCGAGGGAGGGCTGCCCAAAGAGCATGGCGTCGGGGAAAATGAAGTGGAACCGGTCATCAGCACAGTGGACGAAGTTCACAGCCTGACGCATTGGACGGTCCGCCGGTCTATCGAATTCCTCGAAACACGCGATGACACCCGGCCCTTCTTCCTGTGGACCAGCTTTACCAAGCCGCATCCTCCGTTTGATCCATGCGCAAACTACTGGGCGCTTTATCAGAATGCAGAGATTCCATCGCCCGTTCTTGGCGACTGGTCTGAAGACATTCACAGCATGCCTCAGGGGCTTTTGGCTTCCACCTATTCCCTGAGCAACATGTATCGTCTGAGCGAGAAGCAACAGGAAAACGTGCGGCGCGCCTATTATGCCTGCATTACCCAGATTGACTATTCACTCGGTCTGCTGTTTGCCCGGATGCGGGAGCTCGGCCTGCTGAAAAACACATGGATCATTTTCACGTCAGATCACGGCGATATGCAAGGCGATCACCACATGGGCGGTAAAAGCGTATTTTTGGAAGGATCTGCTCATGTCCCGATGATCGTCTGTCCGCCAGAGGGGGTTGATATTCCCGGGCTTTCCGCCGGCAGTCGGTATGATGGATTGGTTGCGGTCGCGGATATCATGCCGACCTTTCTGAATCTGGCCGGGGCCGTCATTCCGGAACATGTAGACGGAATGGATTTGCTTGGGCAGGCGAGCAACGGTTCAACGAATCGGATTCTGTTCGGCAACAGCTGTGACAGATACTATGCCGTGATCGGCTCGCGCTACAAATACATGTGGTGCAAAGCAGGCGGAGCGGAACAGCTTTTTGACCTGGAAAAGGATCCCATGGAGCAGCACGAACTGATTGCAGCGGGAACCCATCGCGAAACGGCGCAATCCATGCGTGGTCAGCTGATCGAATTTCTGGAAAAGCAGAATAATCCGGCCGTGTGCACCGGGGAGCTTGTTACAGGTCCGGCACTGTCCGGACCGGAGGCGGTAGGCAAATGGCCCGGACTGATCTCCACTCAATTCCCCTGCGATGTGCTGCATTAGGGGATTCGTTGGCTGATTGGTGCAGACAATGCGATGACACTTGTCAAACCGGATACTTGGTTACAGTAAAAGGAGAGGAATTCAGAACAATGAAAAATTTTTACAATAAACTGCTGCTGCCTGCTGCGGCCGCCGCCGCCGCATCCCAGGCGGCGCCGGTGACCCCGCCGAATGTTCTGCTCATCATGGTGGATGACCTGAGGCCGGAACTCGGATGTTACGGCAACACACAGATTATTTCTCCCAATATCGACGCTTTGGCTAAAGAGGGAATTCTTTTTCAGCGGGCACACTGCAACGTGCCGGTCTGCGGGGCCTCCCGGGCAAGCCTTTTAACCGGCGTCCGCCCCACGCCCACGCGCTTTGTGGAAGCGCATACCTGGGCGGAAAGGGATCTTCCCGGCAATCTGTCCCTGCCTAAACATTTTAAAGACTGCGGGTACACGACCGTTTCCCTTGGAAAAGTCTTCCATCAGAAACACGACTGCGCAGACAGCTGGAGCGCGGAGCCGTGGTGGCCCGACGGCTACCCCCACATGTGGAACGCCTATGTAACCAAAGAAAATCAGGAAGAGGTCCGGCTCAGTCCGAAAAAAATCGGACCGGCCTGGGAAATCGCCGACTGTTCCGACTCCTCCTATCCCGATGGAAAGACCGCGGAGAAAGCCATTGAGGAAATGCGGGAACTGTCATCTTCAGAAAAACCGTTTTTTCTGGCCGTCGGCTTTCTTAAGCCGCATCTGCCGCATAATGCGCCCAAACGATACTGGGATCTGTATGATGCCAAAACCCTCCAGTTGGCGGACAACAGAGATAAAATCCCGCAAAATGCTCCGGAATGTTCCGTACATCAATCCGGAGAACTGAGGCACGGGTATAGCGGTGTGCCGACTCAAAGCCCGCTTCCGGACGATTATGAAAAAATACTGCTGCATGGCTACATGGCCTGTATCAGCTATGTGGACGCCCAGATCGGTCGCGTACTGAACGAACTCAAAACCTCCGGGCTTTCTGAAAACACAATTGTCATCCTCTGCGGCGACAACGGGTACAATCTTGGCGAACACACCATGTGGTGCAAGCAGTGCGAATACGAAACGTCGCTGGGCGTACCCCTGATGATGAAAGTTCCTGGAATTCAGGGCGGCAAAAAAGTCGCCGGCCTTGTGGAATACGTCGACATCTACCCAACTCTCTGTGAGCTCTGCGGTATTCCGATTCCCGGCACCTGTGACGGAACAAGCTTTGCCGCATTACTGAGAAACCCGGATCTCCCGGGCAAACCGGCCATCTTCAGTCGATATGAGAAAGGCGATACCGTAACCACCGAACGCTTTCAGTATACGGAATATCGCAGCACAAAAGGCAGTTTGATCGGCCGCATGCTGTATGACCACAAAAAGGATCCATCTGAAAACGTGAATGTCGTCGATAACCCTGAATACAAATCGGTTATCGATAGAATGGCTCAGATGCTTCAGACCCAAAGAGAAGAGGTGCTCCATGCTTCGCCCTCAGCAAAATGAAATCCGCGAGCGGTTCACGCTCGACGGGATGTGGGAATTCGAAAAGCGGTCCGGCGACGGGCGTGCAGCCGGCCTGCCGAACGGCCTGACCAACCCGCGCAAAATCGGTGTGCCGGGCAGCTGGAATGAACAGTACCTGGACCTTTACAACCACTTTTCAGAGGGCTGGTACCAGAAACGGTTTTTTATCCCTGCCGCATGGAAAGATAAACGGATCTTCATCTCGTTCGGCAGTGTCTGCCAGAGCGCCGAAGTCTGGCTGAACGGCAGATCGCTGGGCACCCATACCGGGCCGCACCTGCCTTTTGAGTTCGAAATTACCGATCTTGTCGCATTCGGGAACCCGAACCGGCTGACCGTGCTGGCTGACGGGACGCTCCACATGGACGATCTGCCGCCGGCCGGCATGAATGCCGAGGATCTCCGCACCGGGTGGAGCCCCGCGTTCCCGGCGGTTGCCTACGACTTCTTCCCGTTTTCCGGAATTCACCGTCCGGTTTATCTTTATGCCGTTGGAAAAAATTATTTGACGGAGGTTCATGTCGAGGCAGGCCATTCAGATGGAGAGGGATCAGTTACCTGCCGGATTCAGACTGCAGCACCGTTCACCGGAACCGTCCGGTTTTCAATCGAAGGCATACAGACAGAAGAAATCCTGTCGGATGCACAGAGCGCCGGGACTGAAATCAAAATCAAGAATCCGCGCATCTGGGATATCGGCTGCGGCAACCTCTATGAACTTTGCGTCACACTGGAAGCAGGAGGTCAATGTATTGATGCCTACCGAACCCGGTTTGGAATCCGGAATATCGAAGTCCGGGGCAATGAGTTTCTGCTGAATGACAAGCCGGTTCATTTCAGGGGCTTCGGCAAGCATGAGGACTTTGATGTCATCGGGAAGGGCCTGAACCTGCCGCTCATCATCAAGGATTTCGACCTGATGAGATGGATCGGCGCCAATTCGTTCCGCACCTCGCATTATCCCTATGCCGAAGAGTGGCTGGACATCGCCGACGAACAGGGCGTGCTGGTCATTTCCGAAAATCCTCTCGTCGGCCTCGGGCCCCGACTCTATAACGGCGAAATTCAGGAAAAAGCCATCGCTGTGGTCGAAGAACACATGCTGCGCGACCGCAACCATCCGTCCATTGTGATGTGGTCGCTGGCCAATGAACCAAACGCTCCGGGCTGTCTGGATACGGAAGAGAAAAAAAACGCCTGCATGGATTTTTATAGAGCGCTCCTCCGGAAAGCCCGCAGCTGTGATACAACCCGGCCTTTCACCTATGCGATGCACATCGATCCGTCCGACAATCCCATGGCCCATCTGTTCGACGTTCTCTGCATCAACAAATATTACGGCTGGTACGATTGGACTGCGCGAATCGACGAAAGCCTCGGGGCGCTGGAAAACAAAATGCAGGAATTTTATGACGAATTTAAAAAGCCGATCATTCTGAGCGAATTCGGTGCCGATGCTGTCGGCGGCGAGCACCATTTACCTGAGGTGATGTTCAGCGAAGAGTATCAAGCGGAAATCATCGAGAAACAGTACCGTGCTTTACTTGGGAAGCCCTGGTTTATCGGCGCCCATATCTGGAATTTTTCAGATTTCCGGGTTGGCCAGACACTCACCCGGATCATCTTCAACCGCAAGGGCGTATTTACCCGATCGCGACAGCCCAAACTGGCCGCACATACGTTGCGACGCATGTGGAAACCGGAAAACTAAAACAAGCCGATGAGCCGCTATAAAAATGTACTTGATTTAGGAATCAGCACGACGGGTCACCCCTGCAGCGCTGCACTCAACCGGCTGCTTTCGAAAGGAAATGAATATCTGGAATTTCCGGCCGGAACCTACCTGATTGAGCAAACCCTGAAGCTCCCGTCAGGAACCCATATTAAAGCCGATCCCCAGGCCCGTTTTCTTCTGGCCGACGGGGCCGCAACAACTGCCGATGATTACCTGGTCACCAATGCAGACCCTGTTAACGGGAATACGGATATTGTTATTGAAGGAGGTGTCTGGGATGGAAACCAGAACCAGAATCCCCGTCCGGAAGGCCTGCAGGACGTCGGATATACCGGTGCCATGATGCATTTTGAAAACGTCCGGAATCTGCATCTTTCTCAGGCCACCCTGACCAACGCCGAAGCGTATTACGCCCGCTTCACGCATGTGCACGATTTCCAGGTCAATGACATTCTTTTCGACTCAGTCAATGTGCGTAAAAACAACGACGGCATCCACCTCGGCGGAAACTGTTCCCGGGGTGTTATCCGCAATCTGCGTGCTTCCACGCCCGGAGTCCCTGGCGACGATCTTGTGGCCCTGAATGCTGACGACGCACTGGAACGCACGGAAGTCCGCGGCATGACTCGCGGCCCGATTGAAGACATCCTGATTGAAAACCTTGAGGCACGAAGCTGCCACACCTTCGTTCGCCTTCTGAGCGTTACTTCCCCAATTCGGAACATCACCATTCGAAACGTACGCGGAGGGTGTCAGGTCGGCGCGCTCAATGCAGATGGAGCACGCGGATGCCGGATTCAGGTGTTCGATGGGAAGAATCCATCGTATAATGACGGAGTTGGCCTGCTCGAAAACATTCATGCATCCGACTTTTACGTCCACAAATGCTCCGCTGAACCGATGGCCCTTATCGACATCCAGGAACGCACGGTTCAGTTCCATGTTGAAAATTTTATTCGAAACACGGATGCAGACCGGTCACCGGCCAGTCCGACGGTACGCTTCAGATATGTGAACATTGTTTCCGTACGGCTGAACCAGGTTTCGATTGCACCGCAAAACCTTCTGAGTGACGGAACCTCCTACGAAGAATTTACCAGCGATATCCGGCAAATGGATATTCAAAGCACTTACAGCCAACCTGATTGTTTTTGATGAGGCATGTGATCAGCGTTCCGGGACGGGCCTCTCCACCTTAACGAGTGGAACGTGACCTCTGGGTTCTGACACGACAGGCTTATTCAAAAACGTTTGCCATTTAAATGGACCCGGTTGATGTGTGATCAGGTTGTTGGGGAATGGATGATGCGGATCCGTTCACGTGAACAGAAAAGCGACGGTGAATATGTAAACGGGGAACTGAGATATGCTGTCTGGAAGTGCTGCGGGAATATTATCAATGATTTTCACATTGTCCGGAGGCGATGGATATACAGCGCATATTTCAGTAAATACAACAAACGTGGTGCGAACCGTTGATCAGTCAATCGGAATCAATCTGGATTATCTGGTCGATAACGATACGACAATTCCCAGGCAGACGTCCCTGTCTTTGGCACTGAGCGATCTGGAGGTCGGAACGCTCCGGTTTCCGATGGGAGAGATCTCAGACCGCTACCTGTTTGAATACGATACTGTTAATCAGGAAGACATTTCCCGCTGTGCGATTGAGGGCGCACTGAAACCTTTTCAGTATACAAATTATGTCGATCAGGCAACGGGCCGGTTTCCCAAAGCAATGACGACGGACGGCTTTATTGATCTGATTCAGCAGCTGAATGCCGTCCCTTTTTTTGTCGTGGGGATCGATGCGATTCTGAAGGATCGAAGTTGCGGGCAGACGGATCGCACCGAGGTGGAGGAATATTGGCAGGATTATGTTGCGGCCTCCAGGGCGGAAGTGTACGCAGCGGCTTCCAACTGGGTTGCGCATGTCAAGGATCTCGGAGTGACCGGTGCGTACTGGGAAATCGGCAATGAAAATTATCTGGATCATTCGGAAGTGGGCGGCTGGGTTCCCGAAAAGTATGCGGAGGTGGTCAATGACCTGTCGGCGGTCATCAAATCAGTTGATCCTTCGGCAAAGGTTGGATGTAACGGCGGGACTTCGTATCAGTCGGACTGGTGGGATCGGGTTCTGCCTCTGGTGGAGGATTCCATCGATTTTATGGTTGTTCACACATACATGAGGCAGATGTTCTTTGAATACACAAACTATGTAAACTCCACCTCATCACTGACCTATGTGTATGATTATGCGGAACAGGAACTGAATGCGACGGTTTCTTCAGCCAATCGAGATCGTATTAAAATCTGTGTCACCGAAGCCAGTTCGTATATTCCGAACGGATATACCCGTCCCAATGCGCTGGGGAAAGCACTGATGAATTTCAACGTGATCGGGGATTTGCTCCAGAAGCCGGAGATGTCCTATCTCCATTTCTGGACGACGCGCTATCTGGACGGCAATGTGTTTTCAGGTAAAAAGTGGACGGATTTGTACAGGGACTGCGCGGGCCTGGATAATGATAACAATATTCTGCCGATGGGGCAGGCTCTTCAGCTGTGGACCGCCTTTTCGGATGACTGGATTCTGGAAACCCAGGATGATCGGAACAGTGTGGTTTCTTATGCGTCTTCGAGCAGCAGTGATCATGCCCTGACAGTGTATATTCTGAATCGGGGATCTTCCAAAGAAAAGGCGATCGTCACATTGGAAGGATTTAGCGGCGAGAGTTCGAATACCTGCCGGCTCTTCAGCGGGACGGATCCGGATGATACAGAACCGACGTTGGAATCCTGTGGCTCGGTTGCGCTGAGCAATAATACGTTCAGTATCTGGCTGATGCCGTATTCCGTCACGGTCGTGGAGTTTGAGCCCGTGTCCAGTCAGGAAGACTCGCTGTAATCTGATTTGCCGGACGGAAAGGATTGGAAGCCTTCCCGTCTGGCAAAGAGGGGGATGTGCTATGAAGACGGGGTCACCAGACTCTGTACGAGAGGCGTGAACCCGCAGATTCTGCGGATGGTGCAGGAGCTCATCGGGTAGCATTTCAGTCGAGCGGGAGATCCCTGCCAGGTGGTCTGCTGCAGTTCCGGCAGAAACTCGGATTCAAGCCTGCCGATCCAGGGTTCGAGCAGTTCGCCGCCGATGATCAGGGTCGCCGGATCGAAGAGGTTGGCCGCTGTGATTCCCGCCTGCAGCAGATAAGGATGCAGGTGCCGGTAGAACGCGTCCATCTGTGTTTCGGTTGCGGCGGCAAACAGGCTGGACAGGTCATCTGCTTCGATGCCGAACTGTTTCCCGGCAAAATCCAGCAGACCATGATCGGACAGGAACGTTTCCAGGCAGTTGGACTGTCCGCAGGAACACTGGCGTTTTTCATCGCCGGGCGACGGATTCATCACCGGCACATGGCCGAGCT
>JBFWJN010000149.1:0-7957 GCA_050253185.1 Kiritimatiellales bacterium
AAGAGACAGTATCAACGCATAAAACTGGTTACATCAATTTCTGAAGATAGACGTACCATTCCATTGCTGTACACTGCTAAAATAGGCTCAATGATGCCTTGCATCACATGGGACGACGCTGCAACGGCAATGATCCCAGAGTATTTTCCTTTTGCTTCATATGCCATAGAAATTAATGATAAGTGCAATTTCCGACTTGATGGGAAAGAAGATTTCTTTAGGAGTGAACAAGCCAGTATTTGCCACAACATTGAACACCAGTTGTTGCCCTTGTTAAACAAAAATGAAGCCGCAAGGGTTGCTGTATTCGCATTGGCCCCGCAACCTCTTTTAATCTGGTTAGGGAGATGTTTGACTGAGCTTGTGCAAGTTGATGTCCATGATCTTAAAAATGATATAGCAATATATCAGTCTCACCGCGAACCAATGAGAAATTGGAAGTGGGCTGAAAACGGTCCTGAAATTTTGTATAGAGTTGTTCCTCCTGCAGACAATAGAAAAAAGAACGTTGCTTTGAATATTTCGCTAAGCGCCAATATTGCGAATGAGCGAATAACCTCTGTTCTCGGTGATGATTGTTCAATTTGGACCTTGACTATTGATGAACCCTATGTCGATTATCTAAAAACAAGGAAACAACTCTCGGCTTTCAGAGAATGCTATCGCAAACTTCTGAATCGCATTAAACAAGTTCACGGACAAACTCAACTGCATATTTTCCCTGCGGTCCCAGTTGCAATTGCGGTTGAGATAGGGCGTTGTTGGATGCCAAAGGCAGATATGCCATTGATCATTTACGATCAAAGCAGGGAATTGGGGAATCAATTTGTAAAAACTATATCTTTGGGAGTGATGCAATGAATATAGACTTCAGTAAAATAATGGAGTTAATCGCTGCTGAGCTGGATATACCGGAAAGCAAATGTTCTCTTGCCGAAGAGCGTTACAAGGCAGTAGGAGAGTGGATTTCTGGTGGATTTCCAGAAAGTCACAAGCCCCAAATATATGTTCAGGGTTCGTTTTTGCTTGGAACTGTGGTCAGACCGTTTCGGCGGCAAAAAGATGCAGCCTACGATATAGACCTGATATGCCAACTTCCATTTCCGAAAGAAAAATCATCTGAATACATCAGAACTATTAAACACTCGGTGGGTAATCGGTTAAAAGAACATTCCATATATGAAAGAATGCTTGATGAAGAAGGAAAACGATGCTGGACATTAGATTATTCCAAAGATGAAAATATTGGATTCCATCTAGATATATTGCCCTGTGTGTTAGAACAAGAAAACACTTCGCCGATTCAATACCGTTCCACAGAAATCGCGGCAACAACAAAAAATAAAGAAAGTAATATATATTCTTGGAACTCAACAAATCCAAAGGCGTTTGCGGAATGGTTTAAAGAACAAAGCAAAATATTGCTCCGAGAGCAATTAAGTCTATCGGCTTCGAGAGATTCAATTGCCCCAGTTCCTCAGTTTTCTAAAAAAACAACGTTGCAACGTATTGTACAAATCCTAAAACGCCACCGCGATGTACGCTTTGATGGACACATCGATGCAGATGATGCGCCGATATCCATGATCATCACAGTTTTATCAGCATATCTTTATAATCACGAATCAAATATTTTTCGTGCATTAGCTGACATATCGCAGAAACTCACAGAATATTCTCGCTTGCTAACGGAACGATACGATGTCTTGGTATTGTCTGAACATACTCGCGACTATAATATTATTACCAGAGACGTTAATGGGATATGGCATCTCAATAATCCTGTTGCCCACGAGAATTTTGCCGAACGATGGCACGAGAACGGCAATAAGAAGGCAAAGGCTTTTTTCTTATGGTGCAAGTGGATTCGTGAAGATATTGTCATTCCCATCGAGCAAGGTAATATGACCGCTTTTCTCAATACGTGCAAGATGTTAATGCCCGATATTGAATCAAGAACAAGCAGCTTTTCAGAAGAGATAAAACATTTACTCAGACCTCAATATATATTATCTATGCCGCCAAAATCTTTTTTCCAATTAAAACAACGGCAACCTCTCAAATATGAAATTAGAATTAACCCTTCAAATTATGTTAAAATTTCATGTATGGCAACAAGAGCAGGATGGCGTAGCATTAACTACTCCAATAATGGGAATCCTATTCCCAAAGGCTATAGCTTGAAATTTACAGCTAAAACCGATATATCGCATCCAGACGCGGTCTTATGGCAGGTTGTAAATACAGGAACTGAGGCAGAAAAAGCCAATTGTTTGCGTGGCGACTTCTATAACAATGAAGGGATCGACGCTGTTTCTGGCGGATATATACGAAAAGAGCCAACTTCATATACTGGAAGCCATTGGGTCGAATGTTTTATAATTAAAGACGGAATTTGTCGTGCGCGCAGTGGTGAATTTCTTGTAAATATTCAGTGAATTAACAATGGCTTATCTTTATAAAAAACTGGGACCGTACACTATCAAAGTGGGTAGTGGAATTACGCCAAAAGGTGGACGTTCAACATACTCTACTTCTGGGATTCCATTTATCCGCAGTCAAAATGTTTTATGGGGACGCTTGGATTTGTTTAATGTTGCCTATATCTCGCAAGAGCAGCATCGAAAAATGCCAAAAACAGATGTAAAACCAGGGGATCTTTTGCTCAATATTACGGGAGCATCAATAGGTCGAGCATGCGTGGTACCTACTGAATTCAAATATGGCAATGTTAATCAACATGTGTGCATCATCCGTACAAAAAAAGAATTGCGATCAGAATACCTACTGCAATTTATACTATCTTCTCAGGGGCAGAAACAGATCGCCCAATTTCAAGCTGGCGGGAATCGGCAGGGGTTGAATTTTAAACAAATACGCTCTTTGTTGTTACCAATTCCGACACTTCCCGAGCAGTTTCAAATTACAGAGCTTTTGAGAACATGGGACGAGGCGATTGAGAAATTGGAAAAACTGATCACAGCAAAAGAACGAAAAAATTGTGATTTGGTCCGAGAGTTGATATGCAAAAAGGAAAAGATATGGAAGCCGAAAAAATTAGGCAACCTTTTTACTGAACGGACAGAGATTAATTGTGGCTCCTTTGAACTCCTTTCAATTACTGCGGGGCGAGGTGTTGTACGTCGCACCGAAGTAGATAAAGTTGATTCGTCAAGCGAAGATAAAAGTAAATATCTAAGGATTTGTCCAGGGGATATTGGATATAACACGATGCGCATGTGGCAGGGTGTCTGTGGCCTTTCGGCCCATGATGGAATCATCAGCCCTGCATACACCGTTTTAATCCCTTCTCCTGAAGTTGATGCAACGTTTTGTTCTTTTTATTTCAAGGCACCCCATGTCGTTGACATATTTAAACGGCATTCGCAAGGATTAGTGGATGATACACTGAATTTGAAATATAGTCATTTTTCTAGGATTAAATTGCCATTCCCCCCCAAGGAGGAGCAATTACGAATTGCACAGATATTGAGTACCGCAAGATCAGAAATTGAAATTTTAGCCAAGCAGCTCACCGCACTCCAGAAACAGAAGCGCGGTCTGATGGAGAAACTTTTAACCGGAACATGGAGGGTTTAAGTATGGCTCGTAAAGAACATCATGTTGTTCACAATTCGGAGGGGGGATGGGACGTTAAGAAAAAGGGCGGAGAAAGAAGCAGCTATCATGGTGAGACGAAGTTTGATGCCGTGGAACGCGCTCGGGAAATCAGCCGGAACTCCGGGAGTGAACTGATTATCCACAAACTCGACGGTACGATTCAAAATGCCGATAGCCACGGGCACGATCCGTGTCCGCCCAAGGATAAGAAGTAGGAGATAGCAAAACATGGCAAGCAAGAAAACCATTGTCGCCCTGATGTATGACTTTGACAAGACTCTTTGTACCAAAGATATGCAGGAATACAGCTTTATTCCAAAGGTCGGCATGAAAGCCGATGATTTCTGGGAAGAGTCTAACGCCTTGTCCCATGATGAAAAAATGGATCAAATTCTTGCTTACATGTATCTTATGATCTGCAAAGCGAATGCGGCAAATCAATCGATCCGGAGAAAAGATTTTGTTGATGCCGGCAAAGCCGTCGAATTTTACCCAGGCGTCGAGGATTGGTTTGACCGGATCAATGCATTCGGCATATCACAACACGTTCACGTCGAACACTACATAATCTCCTCCGGGTTAAGAGAGATCATAGAAGGCACGCCACTCAGAAAAAAATTCGAGAAAATTTATGCCAGTGAGTTTCACTACAACGCCAGCGGCGCGGCTGATTGGCCTAAATTGGCAATCAACTTCACGGCAAAAACCCAATTTTTATTTCGGATCAACAAAGGCGTCCTCGATATCTCCCAAAGCAATGAATTGAATGAATACGTCCCGGATCACGCCCGCCGGGTCCCTTTTTCCCACATGATCTACATCGGCGACGGATTAACCGACGTACCCTGCATGAAGCTGGTTAAACTCAATGGAGGGAAGTCCATTGCGGTATTTCCTCCTCGGAAGAGAGCAAAAGTCGCGAATTTGTTGAAAGATAAGCGGGTTGATTTTATCACCGAAGCAAATTATTCCATCGGCTCTGAGATGGAAAAAATCGTACAGGAAATCATCACTAAAATTGCGGCAACCAATATTTTAGTTCAGCGACACCAAAAACAGATGGGCACCTTGAAATGAACGATACGTTTCCCAGACTCGAAATCACGCCATTGATGGTTTCGCTGGTTGCCGAAATCTGCGAAGCCCTGGGTCGGATGCACGGTTCACTCCGGCAGAGTTTGCAGCTGCGGCGGATCAACCGGATCAAAACGGTTCAGGCGTCGTTGCAGATTGAGGGCAACTGTCTCACCGTGGAACAGGTCACCGCCGTACTCGACGGGAAAACGGTACTCGCTCCGGCCAAAGATATCCAGGAAGTCCGGAACGCCATCGCCGCTTATGAAAAAAGCAATTCCTGGCACTCGAACTCCATTCCCGATCTGCTTGACGCGCACCGGATCCTGATGTTCGGCTTGATCGACCGTCCGGGCGAATTCCGTCCCGGCACGGTCGGTATTCAGGGGAATTCAGGCATTCTGCATATCGCGCCTCCGGCACATCTGGTCCCTGAGCTGATGGAAGCCCTGTTCGCCCATCTCCGTACCGAAGAAATTCATCCGCTGTTGAACAGTTGCATCTTTCACTACGAATTCGAATTTATTCACCCGTTTTCGGACGGCAACGGCCGCCTGGGGCGGTTGTGGCAAACGCTGATGCTGCAGGAGTTCAATCCAGTCTTCGCCTTCCTGCCGGTCGAGAATATGATCCGTGACCGCCAGCAGCTCTACTACAACGCGATCAATCAAGCCAATGCGGCGGGGAATGCCGCGCCCTTTGTGGAATTTATGCTCGGTACACTTCGCGATTCTGTCCGGGAAGCTGCAACCCATCAAGTAACCAATCAAGTAACCCATCAAGTAAAAATTCTGCTGAGAGCCCTGCAAGACGGCTTGGAACTAAGTTCATCGGAGCTGCTTCACAAACTGAAACTGAGCGACCGCGTCAATCTGCGTCAGCGCTATCTGGTTCCGGCATTGGCCGCCGGCTGGATCGAATACACCATTCCGGAAGCCCCCAAAAGCCGGAATCAGAAATACCGCATCACCGCTGCCGGATACGCGGCGGCAGGAGGGAAATAACCATGTTTTCAGAAAAATACGAATCGCAAATCCCCGCGCTGCAATTGCTGGCAGCGTCGGGATGGACGATCCTGACCGTTCCGCAGGCGGATCAATTGCGTGGCGGCAAGCGGAATCATGTTCTGCTCGAAGCTGAACTCGCGAGAAAACTTCAGGAGATCAACTCCATCAACCACAAAGGCGGGGTCTACAAGTTTTCCGAAGCCAACATTCAGGATGCAATCCAGAAGCTGAAAAATCTTTCTTATGACGGTCTCTTGCGCACCAATGAAAAGATTTACGATTTGCTCACCCTCGGTTGCGCGCTTGAGCAGAATATTGACGGCGATTTGCGGAGTTTCAATCTTTCTTACATCAATTGGCGCTATCCGGAAGCCAACTCTTTCATCGCAGTAGCCGAATTGCCGATTGAACGTCGCGGCAGTTATGACACCGTGCGTCCGGATATTCTGCTTTTTGTCAATGGAATCCCTTTTGTCTCCATCGAGTGCAAAGCACCGGAAGAAGACATTGAGCAGGCAATCAGTCAGACCTTGCGCAATCAGCAGGAAGACTACATCGCTAAGCTGTTTACGTTCGTTCAAATGACCCTTGCCGTCAATCGTCGCCAGGCATTTTACGGCACCGTCGGTACGCCCCGTAAATTCTGGGCGGTCTGGCGGGAAAAACAGGACAGACCGGCGGAGCTTGACCTGAAAGTCAATCAACCGCTCTCCGCCGCACAGAATGAGGCCATTTTTTCCGGTCCATTTGAAGTGGCCCGCACTCATTTTGCAGAGCAACTCAAGCACCCCCGGATCGTTACCGAGCAGGACCAGGCGATCTATTCACTTTGCCGTCCGGCGAGATTATTGGAATTGGCCTGGCGTTTTGTCGTATTTGACGGTGCGGACAAGAAAATCGCCCGCTATCAGCAATATTTTGTCGTCAAATCAGCCCTGGAACGGATAAAAATGTTCACACCGGAAGGAAAGCGAAAGGGCGGCGTCATCTGGCATACCCAGGGATCCGGCAAATCACTGACTATGGTTATGCTGGTTCGTAGTCTCGCCCTAGTGTCAGATATCGTCAATCCGAAGATCGTTCTGGTAACCGATCGTACCGACCTCGATGAGCAACTCGGCAATACCTTTCGCGCCTGTTCGATCGAAGCAGAACGGGCGACCAGCGGCAAACATTTGCTCGAACTTGCTCACTCCAGCAAAGCCGCTATTATAACCACCTTGATTCAGAAATTCAACAAGGCGATGAAGGCCCGAAGCGAGAAGATCGAATCTTCGAATATCTTCCTCCTGGTCGACGAGGGACATCGTACTCATTACGGTCCACTGGCGGGCAGAATGCGGCAGATGTTCCCCAATGCCTGTTACATCGCCTTTACCGGAACCCCGTTGAATAAAAAAGACAAAGACAGTTTTCAGACCTTCGGGGACTTGATCAGTCCGGTCTACTCCATCCGCACCGCGGTCGCAGACAAAGCTGTCGTGCCGCTGCTTTATGAAGGCCGCTACGTCGAAATGGAGCAGAATCAACCCGCCATCGATCTCTGGTTCGAGCGGCATACGCAGGGATTGTCCGAAGAACAGCGTGCCGACCTGAAGAAGAAATACTCCCGCGCGGATACACTGAATAAAGCCAAACAGGTCGTCTATATGCGCGCCTTTGACATTTCTGAACATTACCGGGATCGCTGGCAGGGAACCGGCTTCAAGGCTCAGCTGGTCGCCCCGGACAAAGACACCGCAGTTCTTTTTCACAAGTTCCTGAATGAGATCGGCATGGTTTCCAGCGAAGTCATCATATCGGCACCGGACACCCGTGAAGGCAACGATTCGACGTCCGGTCCGACACCCGAAGTCACGGAATTCTGGAAGCAGACGATGGCCCGCTTCGGCAACAAGGAAGATGAATACAACAAACAGATCATCAACGCCTTCAAAACCGCCTCCGGACCCGAAATCCTGATCGTGGTGGATAAACTGCTGACCGGATTCGACGTCCCGCGCAATACCGTGCTGTACCTCTGCAGATCCTTTTCCGAACCGGTTCCGCTGCTGCAGGCGATCGCCCGCGTCAACCGCCTTTGCGAGCACAAGGAATTCGGCTACATCATCGACTATGCCGGAGTCTTGGACAAACTTGACAAGGCAATGATCAAATACGGCAAACTTGAAGGCGTGGCCGATGAAGACATTATTCATCAACTTGATTCTCTTCAGGAAGTAATTGCCAAACTTCCTCAGGCATACGCCGCTCTC
>JBFWJN010000150.1:0-7827 GCA_050253185.1 Kiritimatiellales bacterium
GACGCTCTTCCGATCTAGCATTTGCAGCACACGGCGACCGGCGAGGCGTTCGAACACATGATCCGCCTGCAGAATTTGATGTCCGACGGGCTGGAAAAAATCACGGCGAAGCACGGCCTTGAATGGAGCGTTACGCGCTGCGGCGCGCGCGCCGAACTGCAGTTTATGCCGTTCAGCCCGCGCAACGGAAGCGAAGCCAAGCGCCACTTCGACTGGAAGCTGATGTATTTTCTCCATCTGCATCTGGCGAACCGCGGTATTCTGATTACGCCGTTCCACAACATGATGCTCGTTCCGCCGGTCGCGACCGAAGCGGACATTGAGCGGCTCATCGACGGCTGGGATGCAGCGATGGGTGCGCTGACCGGAAGGAACTGAACATGGGTCTGTTTAAAGGATTTGAGGGTAGAACTGCAGTCGTGACCGGGACATCCAGTCCGGACGGTATCGGTTTCGCCTCGGCGCGCCTGCTGGGTCGCGCCGGCGCGAAAGTCGCGCTGCTGTCCTACAGCGCCCGCGTTGAACAGCGAGCTGAAGAACTGTGCTCGGAAGGTATCGATGCGCGGGCATGGCCAGTGGACCTGATTGACCATGCCGCGACGCTCGTCGTTGCAAACGAAGTGCTGGAACATTTCGGCGCGGTGCACGTGCTGGTCAATAACGCCGGCATGGGTACGCAGAAGGATCCTGAAGTGCTGGCGGATTTCTGTCATACGACCGAAGCGCTGTGGGATAAAGGGATCGCGACCAATCTCAAGACGACCTACAACGCAACCAAAGCATTCGTGGACGGCATGGTCGCGCAGGGCTATGGCCGGATCGTGAACATGAGTTCGGTAACCGGTCCGATTGCCACCTCGCCCGGCGAAGCGGCCTATTCCGCCGCCAAGGCCGCGATGTGCGGACTAACCCGCACGCTGGCGGTTGAAACGGCGCGCCACGGCGTGACGGTTAATGCGGTTGCTCCCGGCTGGATCGCGTCCGCCGCCCAGATCGACGAGGAGCAGGTGGCTGGACGCTATGCCGCGGTCGGCCGGTCGGGAACCGTCGAGGAAGTTGCCAGTCTGGTCGCTTTTCTGGCCGCCGAGGAGGCATCATACATCACCGGGCAGGTCATCGTCGTGGACGGCGGAAACGTCATTCAGGAACGCAAAGGACCGTAAAGTTTCGGGATCCTTTCTTTTTGGCCCTAAACAAGTCCCGGCTTGCGGCTTTTCCAATGATTGGAAAAATGTTTTCCACGGTTCGGGTTCATGGTTAAATGCGCGCCTCATTTTAAAGGAAGGATGCTGTCGATGACTAAAATTACGCGTGCGCTGCTGAGCGTTTCAGACAAAACCGGAATCGTTGACTTTGCCAAGGCGCTGGCCGACCGCGGCGTCGAGCTGCTTTCAACCGGCGGCACCGCCAAAGCCCTGCGCGATGCGGGGATCTCCGTCAAAGACGTTTCCGAATTCACCGGATTCCCGGAAATGCTCGACGGCCGCGTAAAGACACTGACTCCGCAGGTACACGCCGGGCTGCTCCATCTGCGCGACAGCGAAGAGCACATGAATACCATGAAAGCGCATGGCCTTCAGCCGATTGACCTCGTCTGCGTCAATCTCTATCCCTTTGAAGCCACCATCGCCAAGCCCGGCGTCTCGTTGGCCGAAGCCATTGAGCAGATCGATATCGGCGGGCCGACGATGATCCGCTCCGCCGCCAAAAACATGAAATTTGTCACCGTTGTCACCGATCCGGCCGACTACAGCCGCGTGCTCGAATCCATGGACGCCAACGGCGGCGATACGACGGAAGAACTCCGCTTTGAACTCGGCCAGAAAGTCTTCGCCCGCGTCGCCGAATACAACGCCGCCATCGCCGGCTACCTTGCCGAACAGATGAAATCCGCGCCGCGCCCGTTCGTCAAAGCCGCCTCCAACGGCGTCGAACTGCGCTACGGCGAAAACTCGCACCAGAAAGCGTGGCTCTACACCGATCCGGTTGCGACCGAAGCCTGCATCGCCCACACCGACGTGCTGCACGGCAAGGAAATGAGCTATAACAACTATGTCGACGGCGAAGGCGCGCTCGAAGCCGTCAAAGAGCTTTCCGGCAGGCCCGGCGTCGCCGTCATCAAGCACACCAATCCGTGCGGCTACGCCACCGGCGAAACGCTGGCCGAAGCCTTTGAAGCCGCCTGGGCCGGCGACCCCGTATCCGCCTTCGGTTCCGTGATTACCGTCACTGAAAAGGTTGATATGGCGACCGCCGAATGCCTCAAGGGCCGCTTTATCGAAGCACTGATTGCTCCGGACTTTGACGCGGATGCGCTCGAGTTCCTGAAAGCAAAGAGCAAGAACATCCGTTTGCTCAAACTGCGCAAACCGATGTCCAAAGCCGCGCCGCGCAAGATGATCAAGGACATCAACGGTGGAATCCTCGTGCAGGATGTGGACACCGACCTCATTGCCGAGTGGAATGTTGTGACCAAAACCGCCTTCGACGAATCCAAAAAAGCACTGGCCGAATTCGGAATCGCCGCCGCCAAGCACACCAAATCCAACGCCATCATGGTCGTGCAGGAATACAAGCCGGGACAGTTCCGCGTACTTGGCATGGGCGCCGGGCAGCCCAACCGCGTCGACTCGCTGCGCAAGCTGGCCGTGCCGCGCGCCATTGAGAATTTGAAGCTGGCCAACCCAGCCATCACCGAAGCCGAAATCGCCAAAGCCATCGGCGAGTGCGTCTTTGTGTCCGAAGCCTTCTTCCCGTTCGCCGACAGCATCGACGAAGCCCACGCCGTCGGCGCGCGCTTCATTGTCCAGCCCGGCGGATCGATCCGCGACGAAGAAGTCATTGCTGCTTGCGACAAATACGGTGTCGCCATGGCCTTTACAGGCATGCGCCACTTCAAGCATTGATATCTGTCGATTTCAGCCAATAGGCGGCGTTGCGGAGAAGTCGCAGTGCTATTTGCACAGCTTCCTTCTCCGGCGCCTTGCCTCTCGGCCAAACTCGACAGATATCGGGGAGCCGATATCCGAGGCTGTAGCCGCGATCCGAGATCGCGGTTTTCCAAGGTCTGGAAAAACAAAAAACCGGATGGCGGGTTTCCGCGCATCCGGGTTGCGAAACGGTTCTGAAAAGCAGCTATGTGCGATAGTAGTTCATGGCTTTTTTGAGGCGGCGGACCAGCCAAAGCACACCGCAACTGATGCCCAGCAGCCCGGCCGTTGCCGGTTCGGGAACTGCCGATGTAATATTTTTTCCTTCCGAATTTGCCAAAAAAACATCATACGTTCCGGATGACCACATATTTGCACCGGTGAGCCCGCCAAAATCGAAGGTTGCTGTCCCCGCATACAAAGTAACCGTGTCACCCGCGCTGATTTTAGTCATATTACTATCTACCAAATACCCGTCATTTTCAGTCATATCTGCCATATTAACTCCGAGCTGATCAGACCAAAGAGTAATGGACAAACGACCTCCGCCGTTAACGGAATACTCCAGGACATCAAGAACCGCATCCACACTGTCTGTTCCGTCATATGTGACCACGTTGTCGAATATGAAGAAAAAGTAAGAAGCTGCAACACCCTCATTAATCGTCCACGTCACATCTTGATTCACAGTAATCGAGGTTGCATCGACGCTGATGCTGACGAGATTGGCTCGTGCGACTGCGACAGATAGCATAACAACCAATGCAACGATCCATTGTTTTTTCATCCTGTTCCTTTCGTTTATTTCTGTCGCTAAAAACCCGCACAGTACTGTACGCATTTATCTCTCACCACCCTTTAAAAGCAACATTAAAATCCCGAAACTGCGATGAAGGTTTACAGGGGCAGAACTTCTGCCTGCCTGTTTCCAATGTTTGGAAAAAATAATGTGCCGCAACGCAGTTAGTTGCCGCTTCCTCTGGTCACTGCCCCGTCGCGTAGCGGCGAGTCCCTTCTTGCTGCGCCTAGAGTTCCAAGCTTGGAAGTTCGTATCCATTCGTGGTAATTCATAATCACATAATTTTACTGGAGAGAAAAATGGATCAGACGTGGTTGAAGTTGCAGAACGGAAGTGATGTACGCGGCGTGGCGCTCGATGGCGTCGAAGGCGAACCGGTTACGCTGACGCCCGAGATTGTACGTCCGATTGGTTTTGCGTTTGCGCAGTGGCTTTCTGAGAAAAAAGGCAAGCCGGTTTCTGAACTGAAAGTGGCGGTCGGTCACGACTCGCGTCTCTCGGCCGACGCGATCAAGACTGCGGTTTTCCAAGGTTTGGAAAAAGCCGGCTGCGCGGCAATTGCCGACAGCGGTCTTTCTTCGACGCCGGCGATGTTTATGGCCACGGTTTTCGAAAACCATGCGTATGACGGCTCCATCATGCTGACGGCCAGCCATCTGCCGTTCAACCGCAACGGTCTGAAGTTTTTCACCCGCGACGGCGGACTCGAAAAGGCAGACATCAAAAAGATTCTCACCCTCGCAACCGAAACCGGCGTTTTTGAAGCTGTGCCGGTTTCCAATGTTCGGAAAATTAATCTGATGGACGACTACGCCGCGTCGCTGGTTTCCACGATTCGGAAAGGCGCGGGGCAGGGCGATACGCCGCTGGCCGGGCTCAAAATCGTCGTCGATGCCGGCAACGGCGCGGGCGGCTATTTTGTCGACAAGGTGCTCAAACCGCTCGGCGCGAATACGGACGGCAGCCAGTTCCTGGAGCCGGACGGTTCTTTCCCGAACCACATTCCGAATCCGGAAAAGCCGGAAGCGATGGATGCAATCATCGCCGCCGTTAAAAAGAACAAGGCCGACCTCGGGATTATTTTTGACACGGACGTGGATCGCGCCGGAGCCGTTGATAAAAACGGAGCGCCGATCAATCGCAACCGCTTTATTGCGCTGATGTCCACCATTGTGCTCGAAGAGCATCCCGGCACCGTGATCGTGACCGACTCGGTGACTTCGACCGGCCTGAAATACTGGATCGAGAAGAAACTCGGTGGCGTGCATCACCGTTTCAAACGCGGCTATAAAAACGTGATCAACGAGTCGATTCGCCTGAACAGCGAAGGAAAAGAGTCGTGGCTGGCGATGGAAACCTCCGGCCACGGCGCGCTGAAGGAAAATTATTTTCTCGATGACGGTGCGTATCAGATCGCGAAGATTCTGATTAAAACCGCGCAGCTGCACGCCGCCGGCAAGGGCGGCGTGGACAGTCTGGTTGCCGGGCTGCCGGAACCGGCCGAGGCCAAAGAATTTCGCGCCAAAATCAAGACTGCCGAGTTCGGTCCGTATGGCGATGACGTGCTGAAAAAGTTTGAGCAGTTTGTGGCGGACGAGCCGGGCTGGAGCGCTACGCCGAACAATTACGAAGGCGTTCACGTGACGGTCGATGCCAAACACGGTAACGGCTGGGCGCTGCTGCGCAAGTCGCTGCACGATCCGGTGCTGCCGCTCAACATTGAAAGCGAAGAGGTCGGCGGCGTTGCACAGATTTCAGCGCACATGCAGGCGTTTCTGTCGCAGTTCGATCAGCTCGACCTGCCGAAGATGATATCATAATGGCGGGAAGGTTTTTGGGGTTGATGCCGCACGGTCATTTGTTATTCTCCGGTCCAATATAAGGGACGAAAGGTTTGGGTGTGAATAAAGGTTTTATTTTTATTGGTGTCGCCGCCGTTTCTGCAAGCCTTCAGGCGGGGAGCTATTCTCAGAATTTTGACAGTTATTCCGGCGGGACAACGAATTTGAATGACGGATCCACCATTGCCGATAATGGCTCTGGGTTGACTGAGGTTTGGGACAACGGCAACTGGAAGGCGTTGCGTTTGACGCAGGACGGAGTTGAATATCAGGTCGGAAACTTTGTGGTCGGTGATCTGGATAATGGGAATGTGGTGACCGGATTCACGGCGACATTTGATTCGTTGGTTAAGGCGACGGAGAATACGGGAGTTGCTGCTGATGGGTTTGCCTTCAATTTTGGGACACTGGCTTCTTATGTTTCCGACGGCGACGCAGGAATGGATGCGACCGGAAGCAGTCTTTCGGTTGTCTGGGATACATATTACAATGGCGAGAATGACATCGGAATCAATGTCTTTGTGAACGGAGTGTCTTTCGCATACAGTTCGATTTCGGCGAAGATTGAGAGTTCGATTGATGTTGATTTTCAGTCGGTGACCATTGTCTGGGACGAAAACGGACTCGATGTGATTTACGGCGGGACGACGGTCTTTGAGAATCTGGCGATTAAGTTTACGGCGGAAAGCGGTGCGGAATTCGCTTTTTCAGCCCGAACCGGCGGCTCGTATGAGGATGTCTTCATCGATAATATCGACATTCAAACGGTTCCGGAACCGGTCAGCCTTTCTCTTGCCGGGCTGATTGCCGGAGCCGCCTGGTTTATTCGTCGTCGTTTCTGTGATTGAGCCTGAAATAAAAAACTGCCCGAAGGCCCCGGAATTCCCGGGGCGTTTTTGTTTTCCAGGGATTGGGAAAACGGTTTCAATACAAGCCGGACTGTATGAAATACTGCATTTTAGCGATGCTGCTGCTGGCGGTCGGGATCCGTGCCGATGATCCTTTAGATGTGAACCGTAAAGAGGTTTTCACAAAGGGCTATCCGCAATTCCTGGCCTTCCGCGGAGAAATGTCCCGTGTGTCGCACAGTAGTTATGAGGCGTGGTGCGAGTCGGTTCGCGGGGCCTCGGGGGTGATTCGCAAATTCATGCCGGAAGAGCTGCCGAAAATCTATCCTGAAGCAGCAGCCTGGGCCGACCGCTACGTGCAGGAACATCCTGAACAGCTGATGATGCTGCACCTCAACGGCGAGTCGCGGCAGGTGATGGATAATCCGGCCGTTCATCAGCGTTATTTTCCCGGACACTGGGTTTATGAGCCCGGGTTGGAACTGGTGCGGTCCATTGGACCGGAGGACACTGAAATCACGGTGCGCGATGCGTCGCCGTTCAACGCCGAAGCCTATCTTGACCGGCATCGGCGGGACGGAAAGAAGTTCTGGTTTCATCAGCACGTGATTCTGGTTCCGCTGGATGAGAACGGCCGCCGGCTCTGGACGGAGTCGGAATATGTCATTGTTCAGCGCGTTGACCGTGAAAACAATGTGCTGACAGTGGATCGCGGGCAGATTTTTTCAACGGCCCGGTCGTTCAATGTCGGCCGTACGGCGATTGCTCCGCTGGCGGCCGGGGTCTGGGGCGGTGCGCCGATGTGGTATTACAATCTGTCCTCGACCTGTCCTCGCGACCCCGCCGGTCGCGCCGCGGCCGATGTTTTTCTTAACGAAATCACCGCATGGTTCTCTTCCTCCGGCCCGCTTGCACACTTCAACGGAATTGCGTTTGATGTGAACTACTGGAAAGTCCGCGATCCGAAGTGGGACACCGACGGTGACGGAACGGCCGACGCGGGGTTGATTGACGGCACCAATGTCTGGCGCGAGGGCGACTGGACTTTCCTAAAACAACTGCGCCAGGCGCTCGGCGCCGACCGCCTCATCACCTGCGACGGCCAGCACCCGCAGAACCAGCAGGCCGTTGGAGTGCTCGACGGCATCGAATCCGAAGGGCTGGTCCAGCACAACGACGGCTTCCGCGGTTTTTCCCGTACGGTCAATACGCACCTTTACTGGAGACAGAACAACACGCGGCAGCATGATTTCCGTTACATCGTACTCAAGCTGATGGACGCCAACGACGAAGCCCGCGGCGACCAGCTGCGCCGCTTTGCCACCGCCACCGCCTGCTGTCTGGAAGCCTTTGTCACCGGAACCTCCGCGCCGTTTCTGCCCGGCGGATTTTCAACGCCGGGATCGCTC
>JBFWJN010000151.1:0-7819 GCA_050253185.1 Kiritimatiellales bacterium
GAGGCTGGAAGCCTCGTCTACCTTGGGCAGTTCCACGCGAGGGAAAAGGGCTTCGGTTTTTTCGATGACGGTTCCGGCCCGGATGATGCCGAAGCTGTTCAACTGGGCCAGCTCGGGTGTGCCGAGGCCAAAGGCGGCGCGCAGTGTGCTCATTTTTTCGGGCATGACTGGATAGAGCAGTGCGGAACAGACGCGCAGGCTTTCGGCGGCGAGGCCGAGCGTGATGCCGACTTCGTCGGTTTTGCCTTCTTTGGCGAGCGTCCACGGCTGTTTGATTTCAAAGTACTGGTTGACTTTGCGCACGGCGGCGAGCACGGCGGCGAGGCCGCTGTTGAGACGCATGGTGCCGATGGAGCTTTCCATTTCGGTAACGGCCTGCTGGACGGTGTCCCAGAGTTCTTTTTCGGGTGCACCGTCGAGCGCGGAGTTTCCAATGTTTGGAAACGTTCCGTCGCAGTAGCGACCGAGCATGTTGACGGTGCGGCTGAGCAGGTTGCCGAGGTCGTTGGCGAGGTCGGAGTTGTAGCGGCGCACGAAGGCGTCTTCGGTGAAGGAAGCGTCCTGTCCGAGGGTCATTTCGGCAATGAGGAAATAGCGGAAGGCATCGACGCCGTATTTGTCGACCATTTCCATGGGATTGACGACGTTGCCGAGCGACTTGCTCATTTTGGTGCGGCCGGTGAGCCACCAGCCGTGCGCGAAGACGGTCCTGGGAAGCGGCACATTCATGGCCTTGAGCATGGTCGGCCAGTAGACGGTGTGCGTGGTGAGGATGTCTTTGCCGATGAGCTGATGGGTGGCGGGCCACCATTTATTGAATGTTTCGTCGTCGCGGCGGTAGCCGATGGCGGTGATGTAGTTGAGGAGCGCGTCGAACCAGACGTAAGTGACGAAGTCGGTGTCAAACGGCAGTTCGATACCCCAGGCGAGGCGTGATTTCGGCCGCGAGATGCAGAGGTCCTGCAGTTTCTGGTTTTTGAGGAAGCCGAGGGTTTCGTTGGCGCGGAAGTCGGGCTGGATGAATTCGGGATGCGTTTCGATGTATTCGATGAGCCAGTCTTGATAGTTGCTCATCCGGAAGAAGTAATTGGTTTCCTGTATGGCATCGGTTTTACGGCCGCATTCGGGGCAGTTTCCGTCGACGAGGTCTTTTTCGGTGAAGAAGCGTTCGCAGCCGACGCAGTACCAGCCTTCGTAGTCGGCGCGGTAGATTTCGTCGCGGTCGAAGAGGTCCTGCAGGACGTCCTGCACGACGGTTTTATGGCGGTCTTCGGTGGTGCGGATGAAGTCGTCGTTGGTGATTTCGAGGCGTTCCCAGAGTTCCTGGAAGCGAATGACGGTCTGATCGCACTGCTGCTGCGGGGTGAGGCCGTTCTTATCAGCAGCCTGCTGAACTTTCTGGCCGTGCTCGTCGGTGCCGGTGAGGAACCAGGTGGGCTCGCCGAGCAGGCGGTGGTAGCTGGCGAGCACATCGGCGAGGATCGTCGTGTAGGCGTGGCCGATGTGCGGCTTGTCGTTTACATAGTAAATCGGCGTGGTTACGTAGTAGCTTTTCATAGTCTCTTCCGTTTCGAAGCAGACGGTATACCCGAGTTCCGGGCTGATTTCAAAGCCCTTCGCCCGGTTTCATACCGGCTTACTATCCGGCAAGGATCTTCCACCAGACTTTGGCGGCACTGAGGAAGACGACTGCGAGCAGGAGATAGCGGACGGTCGAGGGTTTCATCGCCTTGCTGCATTTGGCGCCCAGCTGCGCGGCCGGGATAGACCCGATGATCAGCGGAATCACCGTCATCAAACTGACCTGCATGGAGAGGATTTTGCCGATCGATCCGGTCAGCGCGCCGATAAAGACGATGCCTAGGCTGGTTCCGACGGTCACTTTGAGCGGAACCCGCAGAACGGTAACCATCAGCGGAATCAGGATGAACCCGCCGCCGGCGCCGACGGCGCCGGACATGAAGCCGACGAAGGCGCCGATCAACAGCGAAGGAATCAGCCGGAACTGAAATTCTTCAGCGGGAGCTGTCGACACTTCGTTTTTTTCCTTTTTGAGCAGCAGCATGATGAACGCCACCAGAACCAGGAAGCCGAAGAAAAGCAGCAGAATGCGATCGCCCATGTGTTTGGACAAATAGGCGCCGAAAAGAGCGAAAATTCCCATCGGGATCCCGACGCTTACGAGCACCCGGCCGTTCACAAAGTTATTCTTTTTGTGAATAATCATGCCGGAAACGGAAGAAACCAGGACCTGAATCATGGAGAGGCCTGCGACTTCGGTCATCGTCAGTTCTCCGGCGCCGACGAGCGGCGGGACGGTCAGCATCAGCGGAATCATGATCACCGCGCCGCCGACGCCCAGCATTCCGGACAGGAATCCTCCAAGCAACCCCAGAATTAAAAGCGTAATAATCATCCAGCTCTCCAAAATAAAAAACGCTCTGCACGTTACCGGAAGCACCCGCCGGTTGAAACCTGTTTCCGTGAGTTTTTCCAGACATTGGAAAATTCTGTATTTTCATTCTGCCGACGCCTACACTCTTTCGAATATGAAGCCCGGGGTAACTCTCAGAAAAACAGGTGCTGATTTTGCAGTGCGCAGCAGCGCCAACCGGTTGCGGCTTCTGCTGTTTGACAAACCGGATGCAGCACGGCCGATCCGGGAAATCGAAATGAAAAAGGGAGCGCACGGGCTTTGGCACGCCTTCGTCCCGGAAGCGGGCCCGGGGACGTATTACCTGTATCGGACCGACGCGGTTCCGGAGCAGTGGCTCCTCGACCCGTACGCTCTCGAAGTGCATTTCCCGCGCAAGTGGGGAGAGCACGACGGGTTGACTCCTTCCCGCCACCTCCGCACCGGAAAACATTTCCCGAAGGGGGTGATCATCGACACGTCGTTCAACTGGCGCGGCGACCGACATCCCCGCACACCAATGGAAAAGACCGTGATTTACGAAGCGCACCTGCGCGGCTTCACCCGCAGTGAAACAGGCGGAACCTACCTCGATTTCATCGGAAAGATTCCCTACCTCAAACAGCTCGGGATCACGGCCGTGGAGTTCCTGCCGCTGTTCGAATTCAATGAGCTCGAGTTTTTCCTGGAGGGCGGCGCGCGGAAAGACCTGCTCAACTTCTGGGGATACAGCACCCTCGCGTTCTTTGCGCCGATGAGCCGTTACGCGTCCTCGGCGAAACCAGGCGCTGCCGTGCGGGAATTTAAAACACTGGTCCGCGAGCTGCACCGGGCGGGAATCGAAGTGATTCTGGACGTCGTTTTCAACCATACCGCCGAAGGTCCGTTTAATGGTCCCGATTACGGATTTCGGGGACTCGATGAGGCGGCATGGTACCTGGTCGATCACGACGGGAACTACCCCAACTGGAGCGGCTGCGGGAATACGGTGAACTGCAACCATCCGGATACCCGGCAGTTTATCGTCGACTGCCTGAGCTACTGGGTGAAGGAAATGCACGTGGACGGATTCCGCTTCGACCTCGCCACGGTGCTCTGCCGCGACAAAAACGGGAAACTGCTTGATCATCCACCGCTGATTGGCGCGATTGAAAACGCCCCGGCCCTTAAAAAAACAAAACTGATCGCCGAAGCGTGGGATCTCGGCGCCTATCAGGTCGGCAGCTTTCCCGGCAAACGATTCGCCGAGTGGAACGGCCGGTTCCGCGATGACGTCCGCCGGTTCTGGAACGAGGACCGTTCTGTCGGAGAACTTGCGACGCGACTCGCCGGCAGTTCCGACCTCTATAGACACAACGGCGGCACACCGCTCAAAAGCATCAATTTCATTACCGCCCACGACGGCTTCACGCTCGCCGATCTTGCCGCCTACGGGCGTAAGCACAATGAAGCCAACGGTGAACAGAACCGCGACGGAGACAACCACAACATCAGCGTCAACTTCGGTATTGAAGGACCAACAGACGATCCGGCGATCCGTGCCCGCCGGCTCCGGCAGCAGAAAAACCTGCTCGCCACGCTCTTTCTTTCGCGCGGCATTCCGATGCTCACCGCCGGCGACGAATTCGGCCGCACCCAGCACGGCAATAACAATGCCTACTGTCAGGACAATGAACTTTCGTGGATCGACTGGAGCCTGCTCGGAACCAACCGGGACCTCTTCGAATTCACGCAGCAGCTCATCGCATTAAGAAAAAAACATCCCGTCCTATCTAAAGGTGCGTTCTACACGGGAAAAGGCGACGTGGACTGGATCGGTCCCGAAGGCCGAAAAATCGACTGGGAAAACGACCGCGCACTGGGCATGTACATCAAAGGCCGCGACAAGCTGCTTATTCTGATTAATAACGAGCCAGTCGATCTTGCCTTTGATCTGCCAATCGGCAGGTGGAAGCAGGCTGTAAGCACTGTCCCACACTCTCCCGCTCCGCAGAATAATTCCATCACTGTTCTCTTCGGCTCTATATGCGTTTTGCTTCAAATCCAATAACCACGACATCCACGGCTTAAAGACCCATCAGATTGACTAAGAGAGGATGATAATTTATGAATGGAATTCATCTCTTTTCTCAGTCCTAACTAATTAAGGTGACAGCACATATGCAAACCAGAAAACAACCCGCTGAAATTAATAATGGTCATCTTCTCCCTTCAAAAAAACTGGGCTCTTTTTCAGTTAAAATCAAAGGAATATTTCTGGTCGCGGCGATCAGTTGTGTTCTTTGCTCTTTTTCTGAGACTGAACAATCTGAACTGCCTGACAGATTTTCCTCATTCTGCAACCGCAGAACCGCTTACTTCTCCCGAGTCTTTTCTGACGAGCTCAATCGGCTTCCCCCGGGCAACAAAGATTTGGAGTCATTTATCGAACATTATTTGAGCGATGTAGAGGGCTCCGGTCGTATTAATTTTTCATCAGGATTCTTTCCTGTTGTAAGCCAGGAACTCTTACTTTCTCTCTATCAGGAGGCCGAACTCCTTAGAAAAAACGGGGCAAACCATCCTCTTCTCTACTTTTGTCAGCTGAGTATTCTGCGAAAAATCGATACGAAAACTTTCGGTCAAAACCCAACAGCAACCCGTAAAAGAACCGCAGAGGCAGGACTGGCGGTTTCCCAAAATGCTCACCCGATGATTCGTTATGAATTTCTTCGTGAGCTGTACTGGAGGTCTCAAAATCCAGGAAAAGAAAAACGAATTCAGGAAATTGCCGGGCTTTTACCTGAACTCTTTAAAAAAAGCGAAATTCGGAGCACAGAGGAAGGTGTTCTTCTGGAGCATCTGTCCCGAGAAGTTCTTCAGGGAAGTTTCAGCATTCCCCACCGACGTCTGCTTGCTGACTCGCTGGCGGCTGCTCCGGACGTAGATGACCTGTTCAAGCTCTTTGCAGATGGATGCGTACATATTGATGAGGCCTGGCAGTCCCGCGGAAATGGATGGTCATATACAGTTACGATGTCGGGGAACCGAGGATTCAAGTCCAATTTAGCAGAAGCAAGAAAATCACTTGAACAGGCATGGGAGCTTGACCCCTCGTTACCGGAGATTCCCGCAGCAATGATTACCGTTTCCATGGGCGAAAGTGCTTCTCCTGAGGAAAAAAAATGCTGGTTTGACCGAAGCATATCCGCCCGATGTGATTACTATCCCGCATATCATAACTATCTGTATGCAAGCACCCCACGCTGGAGCGGTTCGCTGATGGGATTTTTAAATGTAATTCTTAAATCATCTCTGAACTCCCGTTTCGATACGATCATTCCATGGCAAAACATAACGGCTCTGGGCTGGATTAATAATGAACTTCGTTTCCCAGACCACCTGCCCGAATCATTTTCCAAGCTCCTTTCACATGTTCAGGCCGGATATGCCGCAGAACCCAGTCTTTGCAGAGAAGACCGTGAGGCACTCATGACAGTTCTGGCCGCATTTTTCGTAAGGACACAGAGCCCGGAGAAAGCCCACCACATTCTTTCCGATCAAGATTACCGAGTCAGCACACTCTACGCGGCTCATAACTACGGGATGGACACATACGATTTTGTTTGGCAGGCATGGTACAGCGCTCCGGAGATCAAACACTTCCGAACCGCCTGGATTGAGTCTGAACAGTCCGACAGAATGGACAATATCAATGAGCTTTATTCTCTGTTTTTAAAAAAGGCAGGGAATTCCATGGAGTTACGTCAGCGTGTTCATCTGGATCGGGCACTGGTCGATTATAAATCCAGAATCGAATCCGGGGAATGGGTCGATATTTATTCTCCTGAAGCAAAACCCAACTGGGTAAATCAAGGTCTCTACTGGACTCCGGACTCTTCCGGCGGGTTCAAAGCTTCGGAGGAGCGAACCCTAGGGTGGATTCCTGCCGAAGTACGCCTTTACGAAGGATTTGAGCTGGAACTGGAGCTTCAGTCCATCAACCCTAGTAAAAAACAGCGTGCATGCATCTTTTTCGGCCGCCCGGAGTGGAATGTTTGTTATATGCCACAGGTCCAGTTGAAATATGGCGATAATAAAATAGAGTATATTTCTGGTAGAAACGAACAGATGGATATGACCTCAAATCAAGTTCCGGTTCAATTCTCAGGAAAGGACTGTGTTCTCATAAAAGTAGAAGACAAGCAAACCACCATATTGCTGAATGGGAAAGAGGTGTTTTCCGGCCGTGTTCATCCCGGGAAACGCTATGCAGAAACACTATGGATAGGACTCGGTGATGGCTACGAAGGCTTTTATAACGACAAAAATATTTACCACAGAATCAGAGTAAGAAAACTTTCTGATACTTAATCAATTATGTGATACGTCTGCGGCTTCACTTGTCCATAAACAGCGTCCTGATACGGCTTATCGCCAAAGTTCACGGTGACGATGACTCCGTTGTCGAACATTGTACGCTGGACGTCGCGGTCGGCTGTCAGGAATTCATGTTTGACCATCCGGGCGTAACCGGTTTTGCGGGCCACGGGACAGACGGCCTTGTAAATTCCGACAATCAGCTTTTTATTCTCCGGATTCTGCCAGTATTTCGGCGTAAAGTTGAAGATCGGCGGACGGCCACAGAGGATTTTCTGCAGGTTTCCTGTCCGCACCCACAGGTCATTAGCGTATTTATTGTCCTGTTCGTCCCAGCGCGGATAAGCGACGGCGCAGTCGTGAAAGACCAGATCCCACAACGGAACGAGATAGCGGTGCGAAATGCTGAACAGATGAATAAATGCGGGATCGAACTGGACGTCCGGGCCGAAGGTCGCAAACGGATGTTCGCCGGGAGCATCGGCCGGGCGGAACGGTTCGATCGGGCTGATGCCTTCAAAATAGTCCACCTCGGGAATCGCAAAACACTGAAGCCCTTCGGCACCGGTAACCAGCCCGGCTTCGTCTTTTACATAACGGAGGAGCTCCATTCGTCCGTCACGGCACTGCGTGCGGGTCATCATCCGGCCCGGGTGATAATCCTCCTCCCATGATGACGCGGCTTCCGTGTCCAGCAGGCGGGCGAGGTACGGTTTTTCCTTCAGTTCCTCGGAAATACGCCTGCGGGCATAGGCGGTGCGCGTCATCTCGGTCACCCGGCCGCAGTAATATTTTTTGCCGTCTTTTCCGGTAATGTCCCAGCCTTTCAAAAACGATCCGTCTTTGGTGACAACGATATCGTCGGGCCAGGCTTCCGGCACCCAGGACGGGTTGACGTGAATCAGATCCGATTTCGACGGATCGAACACATCCTGATAAATATCGTACCGGCAGGACAGATATCCTAGGGCATTGACCTTCCGGATATCGTCGGCGGACATATCGTTCCACCAGGATGACTTGCCGTTGAAGATAGATCGGAAGAGC
>JBFWJN010000152.1:0-7754 GCA_050253185.1 Kiritimatiellales bacterium
GCGATGTGCTTCATAAGCCGATCGATCTCTTCAAATTCGGATTCATTACTGTGCTCGACGGGCTGCACCGTTCACTCGACAGTGGCATCGTCATTAAACTGAAGTCCAACCTGCCGGTCGGTAGCGGGCTCGGCTCCTCGGCCGCCGCAGTGCTCAGCGAACTGCGGGCTGTCGGCCACTACCTGCGGGTCGACTTCCGCCCCGAGTGGGCCTATGAGTTCAGCCTTGAAGCCGAAAAGCTCCAGCACGGCCATCCCAGCGGCGTCGATTCCTATATTTCGCTCTACGGCGGATGCGCCGCGTTTCAAAACGGACAGGCGCAGTCCGTGCCGCTGCCGCGCATGAAAATGTATCTGGTCGAAACCGGCGTGCCGGAGACGACCACCGGCGAGTGCGTCGTGCAGGTCAAGGAACAGTTTCAGAACGACCTGATCTGGAATGATTTTGAAGCGGTTACGAATGATGTGGAACAGGCGATTCGCGAAAACAAGGATTCCCTGATGCGCTCATTGATTCGCGAAAACCATCGGCTGCTCTGCCGCATCGGCGTGGTTCCTGAGAAGGTGCAGCGCTTTATCGATGAAGTTGAATGTGCCGGTGGCGCGGCCAAGATCTGTGGGGCCGGATCCATCCGCGGGCAGAACGGCGGCGCGGTTCTGGTGCTGGCCGATTTCATGCCCTCATCCATCGCCGAAAAATTCGGCTACAAAATTTCCCCGCTGCGCGGCGACCCGCTCGGAACGCGCATTGTCTGACATGAAAGCCTCCGCTCCAGGCAGTCTGATGCTTCTGGGCGAGCACGCCGTACTGCACGGCCGCCGGGCGCTGGTCTGTGCCATTAACAAACGAATTACAGTTGAGATTTTCCAGTGTCTGGAAAAAACCGTTCGGATTTTTTCACACCTTGGAAGCTATGAAGCGCCACTTAACGATTTGCGTGACCATCCCGATTTCCGCTTTGTGCTCGATGCCGTGAAACAGTATTCGTTGGAGCAGGGGATCGAACTGAAAATCGAATCCGAATTTTCCAGTGATATCGGATTCGGCTCCTCGGCCGCTGTAACGGTTGCCACGCATGCCGCGCTGATGGGAATGATCGATGACCGAATGGAACTCTTCAACCGTTCGCTGGCAACCATTCATCGGGTACAGGGTCGCGGTTCGGGTGCAGACGTGGCGGCCAGCGTATTCGGCGGAGTCGTCGCCTACCGCGCAGAGCCGTTGGAAATTCATTCAATGCCGGAAACCTTTCCGCTGACAGCGGTTTATTCCGGTTCGAAAATGAAAACCGCCGATGTGATCAACTGGCTCGAGGAACGGCGCGCGCTCAACCCGGAATATTATGAAAAAATCTTCGACCGCATGGACGCCTCCGTCGGCGAAGTCATCGACGATTTTCCAATGCTTGGAAAAAACCTGATTCTGAATCAGAAACTGATGGAGGAAATGGGGCTTTGCAGCGCGGCGCTCGCGGAGATCATCTCAATTTTCCAATCCTTGGAAACTCCGGCGAAAATTTCCGGTTCCGGACTCGGCGACTGCGCCATCGGCCTCGGATATTTTCCAACCATTGGAAAATATCCGGTTTATCCGCTGACGGTTTCTGCGGAGGGTGTGCGCTGCAGTTAAGCCGCGGCGACGGCGTTGCCGTTTTTGCGGACCATGAACCAGTGCATCGGCAGGCCGAGCAGGGCTTTGAACAGTCCTTTGCCGACAAAGAAAACCAGGACAACGCCGATGGTCAGCGACGCGATGACCAGCCGCCCGAGGCTGCGCAGGCTGGCCCCGGAGATAAAGCTCGCGCACAGGCTTGCGATCAGCATTCCGCAGGTGAGCAGAAAGTTGATGATGTGTTCCAGCGCAGAGCCTGCTTCTCCCGCTGTGTCCGGTAGGTGCCAGCCGCTGATCAGGCTGAGTGCACCGAACAGCATGCTCAGCAGAAAGCAGCTGACCATGATATAGCCGCCGCCGAAGCAGAGTGCCGCAATTTTTGTGCGCGCGCGGGTCACCCGCGACAGGAGCATTCGGCGTCCGTGTTTCATGAATGCGCGCATGACGCCGTAGGCCCAGCGCATCTGCTGGCGGAAGAGATCGCGCGGGGCATACGGAACTTCGCAGACAACCGGCAGGTCGTTGAGATAGGCGATTCGGTGTCCGGCGGCGATGGCGCGGAGGGAATAGTCGACGTCTTCGGTCAGTGCACCCGGGGTCCAGCCGCCGTTGTCGAGGAGCAGATCCCTGCGGACCAGTTCGCCGGAGCCGCAGAACACGCCGGTGCGGGCGAAGCGCTGGAGGACCGGAAGGATAACGACGTGAATCACATTGATGATGCCGGCGCCCATAAGGGTGGTGAAATTCTGGTACGTGTTGGAGATCTGCCAGGCCGCCTGTACGCCGGCCAGCGAGGGGTCTCTGAGGACCGGCACAACGAGCCGTTTCAGGAATCCGGTATCGGGTAGGAAGTCGGAGTCGAGGATCAGGATGTAATCGCCGGTGGTTTCCCGCAGCATGTGGTTCAGGTTGCCGGGTTTGAAGCCCGTGTTGCTTCCGCGTCGGCAGACTTTGAGGCGCGGGTGTTCTTTAGCGAATGCGTCGATGCGGGCGGAGATCTCCGCGTCGCTGCTGTCATCGCCGATGAGGATCTGGAGCTTTTCCGGCGGATAGTCGAACGCGAGACAGCGCGTCGCGCAGTTGAGCGCTGCCAGTTCATTATAGGTGGGAATCTGTACAGTAACCCGCGGCAGTCCGTCTGCGACGGCAGACGGCAGCTCCGGCGTTTTGCGGCGCAGAAGAAGCGCCGCGATCGTAAGGACCAGGTAGATAGAAGACAGGGTGAATGTCGCGGTTAATGCGATGTCCAGCCCGACCCCGACCCACTCGTGCAAGCTGTTCATGACTACCCGTTGATCCAGGTCGTAATATGATCCGGCAGTGCGGTGACTGCCGAAATTTCCACCTCGACGGCTTCGCCGCTGGCGGTTGGGACCTTGACCCGGTCGCCCGCTTTGGCGCCGGCCAGTGCCTTGGCCATGCCGGTCTGGGACGAGATGATGTGAAGGGCCTCGTCCTTGTCCCATTCGCCGAGGATATACCAAGTCTCGCGGCTGCCGTCGGCATAAGCCAGCTCGACGCCGGTGGCAATGCCGGCCGCATTGTGCGGGAAGCCGGAAAAGTCGGTCGGTTTGACTTCGTCGAGCGCTTTCTGCAGTTCTTCGGCCTGCAGGCCGAGCAGGCGCTGCTTTTCCTTGGCGTATTTAAACTCGGCGTTTTCGCGCAGGTCGCCGTAACTGCGGGCGAGTTCGATTTCCTTGGAGTTTTCCGGGATTTCCTTGCGCAGGATGTGTTCGAACTGATCTTTTTTGGCCTGATAGCTGCGTTTCGACGTGATGCGCGGATTCTTTTCTTTCGGGGCGGCGGAGGCGGTTTTCTTCAGGACCACTTCATGCAGGTCGGGGCAGATCTTGATGATTTTGGCCTGCAGGCTCTGGCGGTCGAGCTTGCTCCATGCCGGCGACTCGCTGATGCGGCGCATGAAGTCGCGGCGCTGTGAGTCGGTCATGGCGGCGAGGATGCTTTTGAGCGAACCCATGTTTTCGATCTGTTCGCGGAGATGGTTCTGGGCGCGCAGGGCGGCTCCGCCGTGTTCCTGTTCGATCAGTTCGATGGTCTGGAAAGCGAGGTCGGCCTTGTCGGTGAGTTCCCAGCCGGCGGCGCGTTCTTCGTTGCGCAGGATCCAGAGCAGCAGGGCGGGGCTGCAGGCGCGGCGGCGGACGGTGTCGCGAATCTGCCCGACCAGTTCCGGTTCGGCGTCGTTGCGGACGAGCGCGTCGACGGTTTCGTTGAGCGCAGTGGTGCCGAATTCCGGCAGGCGGCGCAGCAGGAAGCCTTTGGCGGTGCCGGAGCCGTCGAACAGGCGGCGGATAAAGGCCTGCATGAAGCGGGCGGGAAGTTCTTCGAGCAGGGCGGGCAGGTCGTCGCGGCCGGCCAGTCTGGTCAGTTCGGCGGAGCTGTCGATGCCTTCGGGTTCGACGCCGAGCTGTTCAGAATAGACCAGCGCCTGGGCGATCCACCCGGGCTGGTTCAGCACGCCGCCTTTTACGGCGAAGGCGAGGCGGTTGGCAATGGCATCGGTCATGAACGGTTCCAGCGTCTGGAACTTCTGGTCGATGATTTCTTCCAGTTTCTGGAAAACGGCCGGCACGTCGCGTTCTCCCTTAAAGGTTTCAAACCAGGCCTCGTCGTAGGCTTTGGCTTTGCGGCGCAGGCGGATCGGCTCGGTGCGTCTGGCGGGAACGTCCACCAGCGGGTCGTTTTTGAGGTCCTTGCGGGCGGCGTCCCAGAATTTTTTCCACTGGGCTTCGGTGGGAATCAGGTCGGGCATGAAGTGATCCTGAATGAGATTCAGGGAGAGCGGGCCGTAGCTGCGCAGGGTGATACGGATCATTTCGGCCGGGTCCTCCTTGAGCATCCGGACGAATTCATCCGGATTCTTATGGCGAATGGCCAGCAGGTGATCGTCAGTCAGCACTTCAAGGGCTTCGGCGGCATAGGAGAAGGCGAGTTCGTGGTCGCCTTTCTTTTCAAATTCAATTTCGACCTTCTGGTAGAAGGGGTCGATGCGGTTGATGATGCCGAAGCCCCAGGTTTTGTTGTAGCAGAGCATGCCCTTTTTCATGGAGCGCAGGTGCCGCAGACGTGAAAAAGCCTCTTTGGAGGAAGAGGCTTTTTCAAAAGAGGGCTCGATGAATTTCTGCTCCTTGCGACTGGAGCTGAGAATGTGCAGCAGTTCCCGCTGCGCGATCGCCGGGGACGTGCCCTGTTTGAGAGCGAGCCATTCATAGGCGGCGACCGCCTCGCCGGTCAGTTTGCGATCGGTTAGCGTGTCCTTCATCAGTTCGGCCCATTCGATGGCGCGGACTTCTTTTCCGTCGTCGCAGAGCGCATCAAGTTCCTCGAGCAGGTCGGCGACAGGGACGGTTTCAGCTTCGAGCTGTGCGAGCAGTTGTTCTTCGGTCAGTGCCATGATATTCTCCTCTGTAAAAAACGGTCAGACACCATACGGCGTTCTTTTCGGTCTGGCAAAGCCAAAGCGCAGGTTTTCCAGGCATTGGAACCCGCGATCTCCGGCGGGCGCGGATTGACACGACGGAACCTCAACGGTACAGTTTGCGCCCTATTTATGAAAAACGACGATCTTCAGCTTGAAACGCTCCGGCACAGCACGGCCCATGTGATGGCCGCTGCCGTCTGCCGGCTTTACGACGATGTAAAGCTCGACATCGGCCCCTCAACCGACGACGGGTTCTACTACGACTTTGATATGCCGCACCGCCTGACCCCGGAAGACTTTCCGGCCATCGAAGGCGAAATGACCCGCATTGTGGAAGAGAACCTCCCGTTCGAACGCATTGAAGTTTCGCGCGACGAAGCCGCGAAAATGCTCGAAGGCCAGCCCTATAAAATCGAGCGCCTCGCCGATATTCCCGACGGCGAAGCGATCAGCTTCTACAAATGCGGCGACTTTTTCGATCTTTGCCGCGGCCCGCACGTGGAAAGCACCGGGAAGCTGCGCGCGTTCAAACTGCTGACGGTCGCCGGTTCCTACTATAGAGGAAAAGAAACCAATCCGATGCTTCAGCGCATCAACGGGACGGCCTTCACCAACGAGAAGCAGCTCAATCTCTACATCAAGCAGCTCGAAGAAGCCAAAAAACGCGACCATCGCAAGCTGGGCCGCGAACTCGATCTCTTCAGCATCCACGAAGACGTCGGCCCCGGCCTGATTCACTGGCACCCGAAAGGCGCACGCATCCGCTCGCTCATCGAGGAGTTCTGGCGGCAGGAGCATTTCCGCAACGGCTACGAAATCCTTTACACCCCGCACGTCGGCAAAGCCAACCTGTGGGAAACCTCGGGCCATCTCGATTTCTACAAAGAAGGCATGTACGCCCCGATGGAAATCGACAAGTCGGACTATTACGTCAAACCGATGAACTGCCCGTTCCACATCAACATTTACAAATCCGATATTCGGTCCTACCGCGACCTGCCGCTGCGCTGGGCAGAGCTCGGCACGGTCTACCGCTACGAAAAGGCGGGCGTGCTCCACGGCCTGCTGCGTGTCCGCGGCTTTACGCAGGACGATGCGCACATTTTCTGCACGCCCGAACAGATGCAGGCCGAGATCAAGGAAGTGCTTCGCTTCTCGACCTTCATCTGGAAAACCTTCGGCTTCGAGAGCATCACCGCCTATCTGTCCACCCGCCCCGAAAAAGCTGTTGGCGATCCGGAACGCTGGGAGCAGGCGACGGCCTCGCTCGAAGCCGCGCTTAAAGACTCTGGCCTGCCGTACGAAACCGATATTGGCGGCGGCGCATTCTACGGGCCGAAAATCGATCTCAAAATCAAAGACGCCATCGGCCGCGAATGGCAGATGAGCACCATACAGTTCGACTTCAACCTGCCGGAACGCTTCGACCTCAGCTATATCGGCGAAGATGGCGAAAAACATCGTCCGTATATGGTGCACCGCGCGCTGTTCGGCAGCATCGAACGCTTCTTCGGCATTCTGGTCGAGCACTACAGCGGGGCGTTTCCCGTCTGGCTTGCGCCGGAACAGGTCCGCGTGCTTCCGCTTACGGAAGACCAGCTCGACGCTGCAAATGTGCTGGCCGATGACCTGCGCAAACAGGACATTCGGGTTACGGTCGACCGCAAATCCGGCAAGATCGGTGCGAAAATCCGCACGGCACAGATGGACAAAGTTCCGTACATGCTCGTGCTCGGCGCCAAGGAAATTGAAAGCGGCCTGCTCGCCGTGCGCGACCGGACCGGTGCGCAGGAAAGCATGTCGGCGTCTGATTTTGTTGAAAAAATAAAAACAGCTGTGCTAAGTAAGGCATAGTTTAATCAGGGAACCAGGGGGAAGTTATCGCTAATCCGAATTACAAGGGACGGCCGCGCAGAGAGTTCGGCCCGAGAATGAACAATCAGATCCGTGTGCCCGAAATCCGTTGCATCGACGAAAACGGGGAACAGCTCGGCGTCATTCCAACCCGTCAGGCGCTCATCCGCGCTCACGAAGCAGGTCTTGACCTCGTAGAAATTGCCGCCACGTCCAAACCGCCGGTCTGCCGCATCATGGACCACGGCAAGTTCAAATACGAACAGGACAAAAAGAAGAAAGAGCAGAAGAAGAAGCAGAGTATCGTCAAGCTCAAGGAAGTCAAATTCCACGTCAACGTCGGAGATCATGACTACCAGACCAAGCTTCGTCACGCGCACGACTTTCTGAACGGCGGCGACCGCGTCAAGATCTCACTGATGTTCCGCGGCCGCGAAAATGCCCACCGCGAGCTCGGCTTCGAACTCATGAAACGCATTGTGGCCGACTGCAACGAAATTGCATCGGTTGAACAGGCGCCGCGCCTGATGGGCCGCAACGTCTTCATGATGCTGGTTCCGAAGAAAACGAAATAAGTTTCCAGGCTCTGGAACGTTTACAGCCCGTTTTTCCAATCCTTGGAAAAACGGGTTTTCATGTGCCGGCCGCGGCGGACTGATTTTCCAATGTCTGGAAAAGGATCACCCCCAGCGGATGAAATTCCGCGCGCAGGCCGTACTCTTTTTCCAGCCATTGGAAACTTTTTCGTGAGAAAAAGCAGAGGTGCGTACTGTCGTCTTTGTAGAACCACTGGGCGAACTCCGGCGCGTCGTCGAGCCGCTGCGTCATGATGCCGATCCAGCCGCCGGGT
>JBFWJN010000153.1:0-7698 GCA_050253185.1 Kiritimatiellales bacterium
TACCGGTCATACAGAACAGGCAGCCCATTTTGCAGCCGATCTGCGAGGACACACAGACGGTGCGGCGATCCTTGTCGGGAATCATTGCCGTTTCGATGAAACCGCAGGATTGAGTCTCGAACAGATTTTTCCTGGTTCCGTCGGTGCTGGTCTGCACCTGCACCGGATCATGCAGTCCTACAGTATAATGCTCTTCCAGCAGGTCGCGGGCTTTTTTGGACAGGTTGCTCATTTCCGCAATCGAGTGGACATCCTTTTTGTAAAGCCAGTCGGCAAGCTGTTTGCCAGTGAATTTCGGCAGGTCAAGTTCGACAGCGGTTGCCGTCAGCTCTTCCAGTGTCTGTCCAAATAAAGCGGGTTTCATTATTGCTGTCTCTGCTTTCACGGTTGCCTAAAAATAAATCTCGGTGAGGATTTTACCAAACGGAATTCCACGGGCAATGAGCAGATCACGAACTTCAACGCACATCGAAGCCTGCCCGCAAAGATACCAGTTCCGATCATTGAAAAGATCTGCGGTCTCGAGCCACTGATTGACCCGTCCGTGCGGAATTCCGTCCACAACCTCGCCGGAACAGAAGCGGTGATAGTTTTCGCCCAGCGCATGTTTCCAATCATTGGAAAAATAAAACTGGTCAGCGCGCCGCACGCCGTGCAGCAGAATCTGCCCGTCTCCCATGCCGGAGTGCAGCATGCTGTAAAACGGTGCGACGCCCGTGCCGGTCGCGATCCAGACCGATGGATCGGCCGTTCCAATGAAACTGCCACCGGGCTCTGAGATTTCAACCGAATCGCCAGGTTTCAGCTGCGCCAACTGCGGCGTGAGTTGACCATCATCCTTGATGTTGTAGAGAATGCTCAGCTCCGGGTCGCAGTTCCCGCTGCAGATGCTGTAAATACGCGGTTCCGCAACGCCGGGCAACCCGACTTTAACAGTCTGCCCCGGCTGGAAATCGGACCGACGTTCCACCGATAACAGAAAAACGTCCGGCGAGATTTCAGTATGACTGAGAACGGCCTGTTTCATGGGACGTCCCCTTTCTATCCGCGGTTTACAATTCGTCGACGATCTGAACGGCGCGACCGATGTAGGTCGCGGGCGTGAGATCGAGCAGGCGCTTTTTATCGGCTTCGGGCAGTTTCAGCTCTTCGACGAAATCGAGAATGACGGTTTCGTTGATGGCGTGGCCGCGCGTCAGCTCCTTGAGTTTTTCGTAGGGCTTTTCGATGCCGGCCTTGCGCATGACGGTCTGGATCGGCTCGGCGAGAACTTCCCACGCATTATCGAGATCGGCGGCCAGCTTTGCCTCGTTAAGTTCGAGCTTGCTGAGGCCTTTCAGTGTCGAGCTGTAAGCCAGCAGCGAATAGCCGAAGGCGACACCCATGTTGCGCAGGACGGTAGAGTCGGTGAGGTCGCGCTGAAGGCGGGAAACCGGCAGCTTTTCAGCCATGTGACGCAGCACGGCATTGGCGAGGCCGATGTTGCCTTCGGTGTTTTCAAAGTCGATCGGATTGACCTTGTGCGGCATGGTGGAGGAGCCGACTTCACCTTTTACCGTCCGCTGTTTGAAGCAGGCGAAGGCGATGTAGATCCAGATGTCGCGGTTGAGGTCGAGCAGAACGGTGTTGAAGCGCGCCAGCGCGTCGAACAGCTCTGCCATGTAGTCGTGCGGCTCGATCTGGATGGTGAAAGGATTCTGAACGAGGCCCAGTTCCCCTTCAATAATGCCTTTGGCGAGCGCGGGCCAGTCGACGTCCGGATAAGCGCTGAGGTGCGCGTTGTAGTTGCCGACCGCGCCGTTGAGCTTGCCGCGGATTTCCAATGTTTGGAAAATGTCGAGCGCGCGACGCAGGCGGCTGACAAATACGGCAAGTTCCTTGCCCACGGTGGTCGGCGACGCGGTCTGTCCGTGCGTGCGGGCCAGCAGCGGAACGGCTTTCCACGCTTTCGCCTTGCCGGTCAGGTCGTCGATGAGTTTCTGCTGCTCGATCACCAGAATTTCACGACCCTGCTTGAGCATGAGCGCGTGGGAAATATTGTTGATGTCTTCCGAAGTGCAGGCGAAGTGCAGAAATTCGCTGAGTTCTTCGAGAGAGGTTCCGGCGATTTTTTCCTTCAGGTAATATTCAACCGCCTTGACATCGTGGTTGGTGGTTTTCTCGATGTCTTTGACTTTCTGGGCCTCTGCTGGTGTGAATCCACCAACAATGGCATCGAACTGCGCGATTTCATCACTGGTGAGCGCACGGCATTGGGGAATGCCGGGCTCGGCGCAGAGCGCTTTGAGCCACAGCACTTCGACCCGCACGCGGCAGCGGATGAGTGCGTATTCGGAAAAGGCGTCCTGTAGAACAGCAACCTTGGATTCATAACGCCCGTCGAGCGGACTTAAAGCGGTAATCGACATATTCTCTCCTTACAGATCCAGAAAGTTCTGGAGCAACTGTTTCCCGTTTTCGGTCAGAATGGATTCCGGATGGAACTGCACACCGTGCACCGGAAATTCCCGATGCTGGAGTCCCATGATTTCGCCTTCGGCCGTTTCCGCCGTAATCTTCAGGCAGTCCGGCAGGCTCGCGCGCTCGACGAGCAGCGAGTGATATCGTGTGGCGTTAAACGGGCTCGGAAGCCCTTTGAACACGCTTTCTCCCTTGTGCAGGATCGGCGAAATCTTTCCGTGCATCAGCCGGTCGGCACGCACGACCTTTCCGCCATAGACATCGCCGATGGCTTGATGGCCGAGACAGACGCCGAGCAGCGGCACGCGGTGTCCGAACTCGCGGATGATGTCGCATGACACACCCGCTTCGCGCGGCGAGCACGGACCGGGACTGACCAGCACCTTTTCGGGCTTGAGCGCGACGGCCTGCTCAACAGTGATTTCGTCGTTGCGGAAAATTTTCATCTCCGCACCGAGCTCCCCGAGATACTGCACGAGATTGTAGGTGAATGAATCGTAGTTATCGATGACTAAAATCATTTCGAGCTCCCTTCCCGCGCGGCCGCATACTGCTTCGCCAGCGACAACGCTTTCAGAACCGCTCCAGCTTTGTTGCGGGTTTCCCAGTATTCGGTTTCCGGCACCGAGTCGGCCACGATGCCGCCGCCGGCCTGCACATAGGCTTTGTTCCCGTCGAGCACGACGGTGCGGATGGTGATGCAGCAGTCGAGATTGCCGTCAAAGCTGAAATAGCCGACGGCTCCGGCATAAGGTCCGCGCTTCGTTTTTTCCAGCTCGGCGATGATTTCCATCGCGCGGATTTTCGGCGCACCGCTGACGGTTCCGGCCGGGAACGTCGCTTTCATCACATCGTAGGCGTCGTGCTCCGGCGATAGGGTTCCGGTTACGTCCGACACGATGTGCATGACGTGGCTGTAGCGCTCGATGACCATCTGCTCCGGTACGCGCACACTGTTGAACTCGCAGACGCGGCCGACGTCGTTGCGGCCGAGGTCGACGAGCATGACGTGCTCGGCGATTTCCTTGGCATCGGCCAGCAGCTCTTTTTCCAGCTCAAGATCCTGTTCCTCGGTTTTTCCGCGCGGCCGCGTTCCGGCGATCGGGCGCAGCTCGACGCGACGGTCTTCGCAGCGCACATGCACTTCCGGCGACGAACCGACCAGCGCGCTTTCGCCGAGATCTAGGCAGAACATGTAGGGCGACGGATTGATCGCGCGCAGCGCGCGGTAGACATCCAGCGAGTCGGCCGTGTTTTCAACTTCGAAGCGCTGGGAAAGCACAACCTGAATGATGTCGCCGGCGCGGATGTATTCCTTGCCCTTTTCGATCATCGTCCGATATTCCGGAAGCGTCATATTCGACTCTGGAATCACCTGCTCCACATCCTGATGCGCGTCGAGCAGTACGCGCTGAACAGGATGTTGCAGCGCTTCGCAGAGTTCATTGATATCCGTCAGCGCGGCGTCATAGGCCGCATCGGTATCGCCGTCGACATAGGCATTGGCGACGACCTTGATCGTCTGGTTGACGCGATCGAAAATTAGCAGGGAGTTGGTGACCATCATCACCATGTCGGGATTGCCGATAATATCGTTCGAAATGACGGGGACGCGCGGCTCGAACACGGAAATCATGTCGTAGCCGATGAAGCCGACGGCTCCGCCGTTGAAGCGCGGCAGCGCACTGTCCTTCACCGGCTGATAACGGCTCATGCAGTTCTTGAGTGCTTCGAGTGGCGGAACGTCCGACACTTCCGTCACGGAACCGTTTTCGGTGATTTCCGTCACCTTGCCGCGGGCACGGAGAATCGCGCGCGGGTTGCCGCCGATGAAAGAATAGCGGCCTATGTGCTCGCCGCCTTCAACGCTTTCGAGCATCCAGGTGTGAGAGGCATGATCTTTTTCCCGCAGGAATCTGCGCACGCGCTCGTAAGCGGAAACCGGTGTTTCCTGGTCGGCCAGAATCTCCTTCCAGACCGGAATCAGGTTGCCCTGCTTCGCTTTTTCCCGAAAACCCTCTCTGTTTGGCTGAATACTCATCATTTTTCCCATCATTGAAGCCGCCTTTTTACCCGTAACCGCTGCGGGGAGCAAGTTCACGTTTCCAATGTTTGGAAAAACCGGCCGGACTGATATGATTCAGCCTATGCGCACGTCCTGCAAAGGGTTTTCCCTGAAACAGCTCCTGAGCTTTCTCGGGCCGGGCTTCCTGATCACCGTCGGCTTTATCGACCCGGGCAACTGGGCAACGAACATCGAGGGAGGGTCACGGTTCGGCTATCAGCTGCTCTGGGTGATCACGCTCAGCACACTGATGCTGATCGTCATTCAGCACATGGCGGCCAAACTGGGAATTGCCACCGGTAAATCGCTGGCCGTCAACATTCGAGAACAGTTTCCGGCTCCGGTATCGGCCTTTCTCGGCCTGACCATCATTCTGGCCTGCGTTGCCACCGATGTGGCGGAACTGATCGGCGGCGCGATCGGCTTCAACCTGCTCTTCGGCCTGCCGCTGTGGGCCGGGGCTCTGCTGACTGTTTCCCTGGAGGTTTTCCTGATTGTCAGCCAGCGCTATCACCGGCTCGAAACCATCATCGTCGGCTTTCTCGGCATCATCGCCTGCTGCTACATCATCGAAATCCTGATCGTGAAACCGGACTGGGCGGCCGTTGCTCCGGCCGCAGTGATTCCGCGCGTCGACCGAAGCAGCATCTACGTGGCCATGGCCATTCTCGGCGCCGTCGTGATGCCGCACAATATTTTTCTGCACTCCAACGTCATCCACAGCCGCAAGTGGGGCATCTCGGAAGAGGAAAAGATGAAACTACTCCGCTATGAGAAATATGACACGCTCACTGCCATGCTGCTGGGCTGGGTGGTCAACTCCGCCATGATCATTGTGGCGGCAGCGGTTTTTTCCAGCCATCAGATTGTTGTCACCGGCATCGAGCAGGCCTCGGCCACGCTGCGCCCGCTGGCCGGCCCGGTCGCCGGACTTCTCTTCGCCGTCGCGCTGGTTTTTGCCGGAGTCGGCTCCTCCATCACATCGTCCATGGCCGAAGCCAACGTCATCACTGGGTTCCTCGGCAAACCGGAGGATCCGCATACCCCGCTCTACCGGATCGCGGTTTTCATCACGGCAGTCCCGTCCTTTGTCATTATTCTGCTCGGACTGAACACCTATAAAATCCTTGTCTTCAGCCAGGTCATGCTGAGCCTCCAGCTGCCGTTCACGCTGGTTCCGCTGCTGATTCTATGCCGTCGCCGCAAGGTAATGGGAGGCTTCCGCAGCGGACACAGGGAATTCGCCGCCGCCGCGGCCATCGCCGTTATCGTCATCGGACTCAACCTTTACCTGCTCTATTCAACATTCACCGGAGGAAACTGATATGCAGGTCTATAAAAAAATCCTGGTTACCATCGACTGCTCCAAGGTGGACGACGCGATCATCCGGCACGTCGCACCGCTGGCGATTCAGAACCAAGCGGAAGTCTGCCTCCTGCATGTCGCCCATGCCCATACGCTTGACCAGCGCCGCGCCCTGCGCTCCCACGCCGAAACCTGCCTGGAGCAGCACTGCAGCGAACTGCGTCGCCAGAACATCAATGTGTGCAAACTCATTCGCGACGGCGAGCCCGATGAACAGATCCTCAGGGAAATCGAAAGCGGAAACTATGACCTGGTCGCCATGGCCACGCACGGCCACAAATTTCTGGGAGACATTCTCTTCGGCAGCGTTTCAAAAAAACTCAAACACCGGATCGGCATCCCGCTCCTGCTGATTAAACCCGAATAACAGGCGGCGCCGGACGGGGTTTCCAGACCTTGGAAACTAAATGGAGATTTTTTTCCAAACCTTGGAAAATCCCGCTATACTCCGCGCCTTATGAATCCAATCTGTCCTATTGAAAACCTGCGCGTGGAGAGCGTCACTCCGCTTATCACGCCGAACGAACTGAAACAGCAGCTGCCGCCGGGCGACGCGGCCTGCGCCACGGTTGCGTCCGGGCGCGAAGCCGTCCGGGCCGTACTGGAGCGCCGCGATTCGCGCCTGCTCGTCGTGACCGGCCCCTGTTCCATTCACGATCCCGCCGCGGCGCTCGATTATGCAAAACGGCTCACCGAACTGAACGAACAGGTCAGGGACCGCTATCTGATCGTGATGCGGGTCTATTTTGAAAAACCGCGCACCACGATCGGATGGAAGGGTTTCATCAACGATCCGCATCTCGACGAGTCGTTCGATATGGATTACGGTCTGCGCGCCGCGCGGCGGCTGATGCTCGAGATCAACGACCTCGGCCTGCCGATCGCCACCGAGTTTCTCGACCCGACGATTCCGCAGTACACCGCCGATCTCGTCAGCTGGGCGGCGATCGGTGCGCGCACGATTGAATCGCAGACGCACCGCGAAATGGCCAGCGGCCTGTCGATGCCCGTCGGCATGAAAAACGCGACGGATGGAAGCATCCAGCGCGCCGTGGACGCCCTGCTCGCCTGCCGGTCGCCTCATAGTTTTCTCGGCATCGACCAGGACGGTCACAGCAGCATTGTGAAAACGCGCGGCAATCCGGATGCACACCTGGTGCTGCGCGGCGGCGGCGGAAAAACCAATTACCGCGCCGACGAAGTCTCCGCAGCCGCGGAAAAACTGCGGGCCGCTGGGCTGCCGGAAATTATGATGGTGGACTGCTCTCATGCGAATTCCGGCAAGATTCCGGCCCGGCAGGCCGACGTCTGGACCGAACTGCTCGAACAGCGCAAACAGCCCGACTGCCCGGTCATCGGTGCTATGCTGGAAAGCTTTATCGAAGAAGGCAGCCAACCAATCAGCAAAACCCTGAAATACGGCCAGTCGATTACCGACGGCTGTATCGACTGGGCAACGACGAATCGTCTGCTGAAGATGTGAGCATGAAAATCCTGGAAGCAGAAAATATCGGATTGTGCTCCGGACGGACGGTTCTGCTTGAGGCCGTTTCATTTCAGCTCAGCGACGGCGAGTCGATGGCTGTCACCGGTCCCTCGGGCAGCGGCAAGACCACGCTGGGACGAATCATTGCCGGTTTGCAGAGCCCCGGCACCGGAACGCTGACAATTCGCGACGGCCTGCGCCGAATGATGATTCAGCAGCAGGATCATTTTTTTGCACTGGCCGGACACCGCAGCACCTATCACGGGCAGCGCTACGAAAACCAGGGCATGGAAAACTGTCCGACGGTCGCTGAGTATGTAC
>JBFWJN010000154.1:0-7663 GCA_050253185.1 Kiritimatiellales bacterium
GGCTGGTTGAAGCGCTGGGCCGCGATCTTTCCGCGGATGAAGTCCGTTCCCTGATTATGTTTATCCATGCCAGACCGGAACAGGTTGGTTTGACGGAAAACGACTATAATGCCGTCGGCGATGTCGTGCTGCTGAAGCTGGAGGATCAGAAACAGCTGCCTGCCGATTACAGCGACCATCTGGTGGTGATGTTTCACGATCAATCCCTTAATCCTACCTGGCGGGACTACTGTATTCAGCATCTCGGAACCGTATGTCCGCGTGTCGCGCTGGAAAAACAGCCTGTGATTCGGCAGCTTTACCTGGATGCGCTGGAGCCGGGCAGCCGTTTTGCCGGAACCACTCTTCTATCCATGAAGCGCAGTGCCGGTACTCCGGGTTTGACGAAAGAGTTTGTCGCGGAAAAAGCCATGGCCGTGGCATCCAGCGACGCCTACGGCGATGCCGAGCGCTTATCTGCACTGCATGTTGCGGCAGAGTTCAACGACCCGAATGCCGTTCAACTCGCCCGTCAGATTGCCGGTTCAAAACATACGGCCCTGTTCCGCTCGGCTTCACTGGCCGTACTCGGCATGGCGGGCGATGAAACGGATCGGCCGCTGCTGGAGAAATACGTTAAATCCTCGGACATTCGCCTGCGTGTTGCCGCCGCCGAGGCCCTGAAAAAGCTTGCTGTGCGTGATTAATTTGTTTGAACCGCGAAGGACGGCAAAAAGCGCAAGAGGATATTATTATGGCTGTTTCTCTTTGCGTTTTTTGTGATCTTTTGCGGTTAATGCTTTTATGTGGAAATCAGGCTTCATCGTGTTTGTTTGTTTTGCAGCGGCTGCTTCGGCTGAATTGGTCTGGCGGCAGAAATCTATGCCGTTGAAAATGCATCCTGTGCAGGTCGAGGCACAGGCCCGGTTTAATTGCACCAACACCGGTGCGGAACCGGTTGACATCCTGTCGGTTCAAACCAGCTGCGGCTGTCTGAAAGCCGTCGCAACTGCAAATCGTATTATGCCGGGAGCTGCCGGGTCTATTGCCGTCACATTTGACGCGCACGATAAAACCGGTCCGCAACGCAAGAGCATAGCCGTACGCAGCAGCGACAACCCTAAACTCCCGGTTATTCTTTATGTCGAAGCCAATATTCCGGAAGTCTACACACTCGACACCAAACGGCTTGAATGGCCGTTGAACGGGAATCATGAGCCTAAAACCTGCAGGTTGGTAAACCGCTTGGGTGATCCTGTTCGATTGATTTCTGTCTCGTCCTCCTCCGATCAATTTGCCGCCGAACTAAAACCCATCCGGGACGGATTCGAATACGAAGTAAAAGTCTGTCCCGTCGAGTCGGCCGTTTCCGGTCTCGTGGAAGTTACCGTTCAAACCGAATGCCCACCAGAGATTCGGGAATCCCGCGTTTACATTTTAACGGCAGTTATCCGTTGACGACTCTTTCTCATTTCTCCTGTTTTGTGTATTCTCATACTCTTCGTGGCTGAAAGACCCGCTCGTGTTCATGTCGGCTTGCCGGAGAGAACGGATCAGATGCGACAACTTCTAAAAATAGCGGTGGTTTTGTTCCTATGCAGAACGGCCTGCGGGCAGGTTCAGATTGATTTTTTCTATGAGCCGGGCTGTCAAGACTGTGAACGGATTGAAGCCGGGCTTCTGCCGGAAATGGGAAGGCGATTTCCGGGCGCGTGCACTGTTCAGCGGCACGATATCGGCATAGAAACCAATTTTCTCTATTTGCTGCAGGTGCAGAATGATCTGGGGTATGACGATCCGGAGCGGGCCTATCTGGTTATCAATCGGCACTATGCGTTTGGACCGTCTCCAGTGCCCGAAACGTTTTTTTCTATCATTTCCAACTTGCTGGAACAGGGGCAGGACGGGGCCCCGCTTGCCGGCCCCGGGCTGGATGGCGGGGCGAGTTCCTCTGAGCGAGCCGATGCTCAGTTGCTGGAAGAGCGATACCGTGGCTTTGTCTGGCCTGCGGTGATTTCCGCCGGACTGATTGACGGGATTAATCCCTGCGCGATTTCCACTCTGGTGTTTTTTATGAGTCTGCTGGGAGTGGCAAAGATACGGCGGCGGCGACTCCTGCTGCTCGGGATATCCTATTGCCTGGCATCGTTTCTGACCTATCTGGCATTGGGGTTCGGTCTGTTCCGTGTTCTGCATCTGTTCTCCGGGTTCACCGTCCTTCGCAGCGCGGTGGAATGGGGAATGGCGGCTGTTCTTCTGGTGCTGGCTTTACTGTCTTTTCGGGATGCGGTTCGTTACCGGCGTTCCGGCCGGTCCGGGGATGTGACCCTTCAGCTGTCGACCGGTATGAAAAAACGGATTCACGGCGTCATGCATCGAGGACTCGGTTCGACGAGTCTCGTCCTTGGCGGATTGTTCATCGGCATAGCGGTTACGGCGCTGGAAAGTATCTGTACCGGTCAGGTTTATGTGCCGACGCTGGTGCTGATCCTGAAAAACAGCGCATTTTCTGAGTGGCGGGCGTGGTCTTACCTGCTGGTCTACAACCTGATGTTTATCCTGCCTTTGGTGATCGTTTTCACTGCGGTCTACGCGGGACTACAAGCCGAAGCCCTCCTGCAGTGGAGCCGAAGGAATGTAATGCTGTCCAAAGTGCTTTTAGGTTTCTTTTTTCTGTCGATGTCCGTGCTGATCGTCTGGATGTGATGCTTTAAATATGTTTCAGGGCCGCCTTGCCGATCGAATAGACATTGAACCCGATGTTATAGAGGGACTGATGATCGAGATGATTCCGTCCGTCGAATAGGAAGGCGGGCTGTTCCATGCTGTCAAAGATCCGTTTGTAGTCGAGGGTCTTGTATTCTTTCCACTCGGTCAGCAGGGCAACGGCATGTGCGCCTTCCGCCGCTTTGTACGGATCGGGTTCGAGCGTGATTCGGTCGATCACGTCGGACAGGTCGGTTTTGGCATGTTCGAGTGCCTGCGGGTCGGTGATCACGACTTCGGCATTTTCTTCCAGCAGTTCGCGGGCAATCAGAATCGCCGGACTTTCGCGGGTGTCTCCCGTGTCCGCCTTGAAGGCGAAGCCGAACAGCGCAATGCGCTTGCCGGCGATTGTGTTGAACATTTCCTTCAGCATGCGGGCGACGAAGCGGCGCTCCTGATATTCGTTCATTTTTACAACCTGCCGCCAGTATTCGGCCACTTCGTGCAGGCCGTAGCTTTCGCAGAGATAGACGAGGTTCAGGATGTCTTTCTTGAAGCAGGATCCGCCGAAGCCGACGCTGGCTTTCAGGAATTTCGGGCCGATGCGGCTGTCGGTTCCAATCGCATAGGCGACTTCCCCGACGTCGGCTTCGGTTGCTTCGCACAGCGCTGAAATGCTGTTGATCGAGCTGACTCGCTGGGCGAGAAACGCATTGGCGGTCAGCTTGGACAGTTCGCTGGACCACAGGTTGGTGGTGATGATATTTTCTTTCGGAACCCACGCCGCGTACACGTCGACCAGCGCCTGAACCGCCTGTTGGCCTTCCGGTGTCGGATGGCCGCCGATCAGGATGCGGTCCGGGTTGTCGAGATCCTTAATTGCCGTTCCCTCGGCCAGAAATTCCGGGTTGGACAGCACATCAAAATGCACGCCGTTTTTACCGCTGTTCAGAATCCGTTCCATGGCCGCCGCCGTCCGGACGGGCAGGGTGCTTTTTTCCACAACAATCTTATCGGATGTGGAGACTTTCAGAATCTGGCGGGCGCACTTTTCCCAGTACTGCAGGTCCGCCGCGCAGCCCGCTCCGTGACCGAAGGTTTTGGTCGGTGTATTGACGCTGACAAAGATGATGTCCGCTTCTTTGATGCCGTTAATGACATCGGTTGAGAAAAAAAGGTTTTTGCCGCGCGCTTCCTTGACGACTGCATCCAGGTCCGGTTCATAAATCGGCAGGCTGTCGGAATTCCATGCATCAATCCGGTTTTGGTTGATGTCCACCACGGTTACCTGAACGTTTGGGTTCTTCTTTGCGATCATCGCCATAGTCGGTCCACCGACATAACCCGCACCGATACACAGAATCTTCGTCATATTAAGGTCTCCGGAGTTTGTAAATGATGCCCGACACGCTACCCGTTTTTTCCGGGGCTTGGAAGGCTTTTATCCTCGGGAACAATAATGACCTTTGCCGTTTCCTTTAAGCCGGTTTGTGATAAAACCCTGTTCGTTTTTGATGAGGAAAACCGATGAGTAATAACCTTTTATGGATTGCCATGCTGGCGGCTGGATTTGTTTCTGTTCTGCTTGCGTTTCGGCTGTTCGGCCGGGCGGGCCTGTACCTCTGGTGCGGGCTGTCCGTCGTGATAGCCAACATCCAGGTGCTGAAGACCGTCGAGCTCTTTGGCATGGTCAGCACGCTGGGCAATATCGTCTATGCCTCCAGTTTTCTGGCGACCGACATTCTCTCTGAAATCTACGGGAAAAAGGCCGCCGGCAAAGGCGTGCTGGCCGGGTTCTTTTCGCTGATCGTCATGACGCTTCTGATGCAGCTTTCCGTCCGCTTTGTGCCGGACGCGAGCGACTTTGCCCAGCCCGCCATGGAAACACTCTTCGCACTGCTTCCGCGCGTCGCCGCCGCCAGCCTGCTGGCCTATCTGCTCTCGCAGACGCACGACATCTGGGCCTATCATTTCTGGAAACGCCGCTTTCCGGCGCTCAAGTGGCTCTGGCTGCGCAACAACGCCAGCACCGTCGTTTCGCAGCTGATCGACTCGGCGGTTTTTTCATTCGCAGCCTTCACCGGCATTTTCGAGATGAACGTCGTCATCGAAATCTGGCTGACCACCTGCCTGTTCAAATGGATCGTTGCGCTGGCCGATACGCCGTTTATCTATGCCGCCGTCAAAATGCATTCATCGGTTCGTGATGAATAGATCTGCTACCCGCGGTAACGGTTGGTGATCGGCATGCGGCGGTCGCGGCCGAAGGCCTTGGGCGTAATCTTGATGCCGGGCGGGCCCTGCCGGCGCTTGTATTCGCTGAGATCGACGAGCCGTACGGCCTTGCGCACGGCGGCTTCATCGAATCCCTTTTCGATCATCGCGGCAATCCCCATGTCCTTCTCCACATAGGCTTCGAGAATCGGGTCGAGCACTTCATAGGGCGGCAGCGAATCGCTGTCCTTCTGGTCGGGCCGCAGCTCGGCCGACGGCGGGCGCGTAATGGTGCTCGGCGGAATCGCAGTCCCTTTTGTATTCCGCCAGCGGCACAGGTCGAACACCAGGGTTTTCGGCACGTCCTTGATGACGGCAAATCCGCCGGCCATATCGCCGTAGAGCGTGCAGTATCCGGTGGCGAACTCGCTTTTGTTTCCGGTGGTCAGCACCAGCCAGCCGTTCTTGTTCGACATCGCCATGATCAGTGTGCCGCGGATACGCGCCTGCAGGTTTTCTTCGGCGAGGCCCGGCTCGTTGTTTTTCCAATGACTGGAAAGTTCGTTGATGAATTTTCCAAAGATTGGAAAAATCGGGATGGTGTGCAGTTCGACCCCGAGATTTTTGGCGATCTGTTCCGCGTCGGAAACCGTTTCGTTCGACGAATACTGCGACGGCATCGTAACGGCGGAAACGCGGCCGGCGCCGAGCGCATCGACCGCAAGCGTCAGCACCAATGCGGAGTCGATGCCGCCGCTGACGGCGACGACAGTGTGCTTGAACCCGTTTTTGTCGACGTAGTCGCGCAGGCCGGTTTTAAGCGCCGCATAGACTTCCTCGAGCGGTTCCAAAGGTTGGAAAAGTTCTGAACTGTTCGTCAGACTGCATTCCTCGAACAGCGGTGCTCGGGCGATGACGTTTCCATTCGCGTCAAAGATCATGCTGCCGCCGTCAAAAATGAGTTCGTCCTGTCCGCCGACCTGGTTGCAGAAGAGCAGGGGCGCACCGAGCCGGCGGGCGGCGTCGGCAAAGATTTCTTCGCGTTCGAATCGTTTGCCACGGTGGTAGGGCGAGGCGGAGAGGTTGATGACAAGGTCGGGATGTTTGTTCGCTAGCGCGGTGCAGGCGGCTCCGTCCGGCAGCCACGAGTCTTCACAGATCTGGATGCCGACTTTTTTGCCGCAGGCGTCAAAGGTGAAGGCTTCCTGTCCGGCATCGAAGACGCGCTTTTCGTCGAAGACGCCGTAATTGGGCAGCAGCATCTTGCGGTAGATTCCGACGACGCTGCCCTGATGGAAAACGATGGCCGCATTGTAGCGGCCGGTGCCGTCGGCGATCGGCGCGCCGACGACGGTGAACACCTCTCCGGGCAGCTCGGCGGCGAGCCGGCGGAGCTGCCGGTCGCAGTCGTTGATGAACTGCGGCCGCAGGATCAGATCTTCCGGCGGGTAGCCGCAGAGGGAGAGCTCCGGAAAAACAACGAGCTGTGCACCGTTCTCTGCGGCGCTCTGTGCGGCGGAAAGAATCCGATCGGTGTTTTCGGCCAGTGCACCGACAGTCGGATTGATCTGAATCAGAGCTGTATGCAGAGCCTGCATTACCGCCGGTAGTTCGGGGCTTCTTTGGTGATCTTGATGTCGTGCGGATGGGCCTCGCTGACGCCGGCGGTGGAAACGCGCACGAACTGTCCGTGTTCCTGCAGGTCCGGTACGGTGCGGCATCCGCAGTAGCCGAGGCTGGCCTGCAGGCCGCCGCTGTACTGCTTGAGCACTTTGCTGACGGTTCCGGCGTAGGGGACAACCCCTTCGATTCCCTGCGGAACGAGTTCGTCTTCGGCGCTGTCTTTGAGGCCGTAGCGCTGGCGGGAGCCTTCGCGCGATTTGATGGCGTCGAGGCTGCCCATGCCGCGGTAGACGACGAACTGGCGGCCTTCATAAAGGATTTTTTCGCCGGGGCCTTCGTCGGTTCCGGCGAGTACGGAGCCCATCATGACGCTGGACGCGCCGGCGACGAGCGCTTTGGCGATGTCGCCGGAGTGGCGGATGCCGCCGTCGGCGATGATCGGAATCGATCCCTGAAGAGCGTTGGCGCAATTGTAAATGGCGCTGATCTGCGGGATGCCGACGCCGGCGACGACGCGGGTGGTGCAGATCGATCCGGGGCCGATTCCGACTTTGACGGCATCAGCTCCGGCTTTGCGAAGTTCAAGTGCCGCCTCGGCGGTGGCGATGTTTCCGGCGATCACGTCGATGCCCGGCAGGTTCTTTTTAACCCATGCGGTCATTTCGATGACGCCTTTGCTGTGTCCGTGTGCGGTGTCGACGACGAGGACATCGATTTCGGCTTCGGCGAGCGCTTCGGCGCGGACATAGTCGCCGGGGCCGATGGCCGCGCCGGCGCGCAGGCGGTACTGGTCGTCGCGGTTGTAGATCGGGCGGGTGTTTTCGACGAGGTCGGCGACGTCGGTGTAGCTGTAAAGTCCGGTCAGCTTGCCGTCTTTGACGAGCGGCAGTTTGCCGATTTTGTATTCGCGCATGAGTTCATAGGCGCGTCGCAGGTCGGTGTCCGGGCCAGCGGTGATGACGTCTTTTGTCATGATCTCACTGGCGCGGACGTTGTCGTTCGGAGCAAATTTGATGTCTTTGGAGGTCAAGATGCCGACGAGCGCTCCTTGATCATCCAGGATCGGGAATCCGCTGAAGCTGTAGCCTTTTTCTTCGCGGTGGGCCTCGATTTCGGCCACTGTCTGATTGACGTTGAAGGT
>JBFWJN010000155.1:0-7630 GCA_050253185.1 Kiritimatiellales bacterium
CAAGAAACGGATCGCGCATGATCGACCCGATAAAAACAGTTATTCCTGACCTTCCATAAACACGACCTGTTTTACAGAGTTGATTGAGCAGTTAAAAATTGATCAACAAAACGTTCACGCTGCCTCGAAGGCCCCTTCTGCCAGTCGCTTCGGTGCACCCCTGATGGGCTGTGATGAGACCGGTAAGGTACTGTAATTATCTTTTTCTTCCCGTTCAGCCGGTTATATGCAGCATACACAGCGGGCGGCGGACAGACTAAATCAATCAGCCCGACTTCAATGACCGTATTTGCATGAGAACGGCCGGCAAGGTATGCATTGTCAAAATATGCGGCCGTTGAAAATGAAGCCCAATCGGTGTTCGAAGAAACCGGCTTAGGCCATCCGACGGCTCGTCCGGCAAACACTCCCGAAAAATCGCACATTGCAGGAACCTGGACCACAACGTCTGTCACACGGGGATCCAGCGCAGCAGCAGCCAGGGCCTGTCCACCGCCCTGACTCTCACCGATAGCCAACATTCTGCCGTTCCACTCCGGCTGAGACGCAAGAAATTCCACCGCCTGCAGCAGTCGCAGGTACATAAACCGAAAGTAATATTTTTCAGGACTCTCGAGTCCCTGTCCTGCATAGTTCTTCAAGGCTCCGCGCTCGAGCTCCTGATAAAATTCAGCCGATTGCCCATTGGGCAGTCCATGCGCATTCAGATCCATGCAAATGGACCCATTGCCACGGACGGCATATGAAACCGCAGTCTGCGGACTGGAAAGGTTCCAGCTGGCGCTAACCCCTGCGGAATGAAGAAACAACACGGCCGGAAGAGACCTTTTTTTTGCACCAACCGGACGGACATAATAACCCGATGCCGGACGCGGTCCGGCACAGGAAATCTGAATATCAAAGCATTCGACATCTCGACGATCCTGTTCAACAGGCGTCCATTCTGCACAACTACTCAGCGAACAAAGTTCTTTTTTCTGAGCCGCCCAGAAATCATCCAGGTCTTCAGGTTCCGGAAGGCCCGGAGTAAAAAGATCCGGAGCAACCACCATTCCAATCTGATCCTTATCCTCTGTTCCCTGTAATATCGCAGCAAACTGCAACCAGACTGCCTCATCAAATCGCCCAATATCGAAAACCGCCCGGCCGTTCTTTACCGGTTGTTCTTCTCCGTCCAGTTCATGAACCCCGTTTTTTACTATCGACAAACGGATTTTCCCTGCCTTGAGTGCTCTTCCATGTTCCTTCACCGACACCAAACAAACGACCGGTTCGTTTTTTCGATACACACCGTCCGACCGATTCAAGGACAGCTCCACATCTGCGGCCCATATATGCATACAAAAAAACAACCAGTAGCCAACCTGTCTCATCCAGCACCCACTTCAGTTCTTGTAATACATGTCATGCTTTGTATGCACACGAAGTAAATCTTCCGGCACGTCGGCCGGCATACCAAAAAAACAGGATATTGATTTCAGGCACCCATCAAGATCACCGGCAAAGAAAAGTCCTTCATTTGTAATTCTGACCGATCCCTTTATCAGAGCTGCTCGCCGACTATCACTCTTCTGTTTTTATGAAACGATCATCGACTGAAACTGTATTTGTGGAAATGCATAAAATTTTCTTTCGATTGCACATTCCCCGGGAATGAAGTCCATTCCTATTAAAATTTGGTAAATTCAAAAAATCGCCTCGTGTCTTTTCAGCGAATCTGCTTCGTAAAACCGGCGAGCGGGAGTAGAAACAAACACTTATGAACATTCAGCATATTCATTCCGTTTTCTTTTCGCCGACGCATACCACGCAGCGGATTGTCCAGGCGATTACCCGCGGCACCGGCATGCCGGACGTCATGGAACATGATATTACGATGAAGGAACCGGCGCCGGAAATGGACAGACTGGATCAGAAGGATCTGCTCATCGTCGGACTCCCGGTCTATGCCGGACGTATTCCCGGCCTGGCAATCCGCCGATTGAAGAACCTGAAAGGTCGGCAGACGCCTGCAGTCGCAGTGACCGTCTATGGAAACCGCGCCTATGATGATGCGCTGATCGAACTCTGTGATCTCTGCGACAGCAGCAGCTTCAAAATCATCGGTGCCGGAGCGTTTATCGGTCAGCATTCCTTTTCGTCGCTCAAGAATCCGATCGCGCACGATCGGCCCGATGAAAAAGATATCCGGCTCGCGGAAACCTTCGGCCGGCAGGTCCGGCGTCTGCTGCAAAGCAGTGACCCGGTGAAACCGCTGCAGCTGTCCATGGTTCCCGGCAGCCATTCCTACCGCCCGGGAATGAATCCTTCCGGTGCGGCAGGTGATTCTGATCCGGCACAGTGCATTCAGTGCGGACAGTGCATCGAACACTGCCCGGCACATGCCATCCGCATGGAGAACGGTGCACCGGAAACCGATCCGGACAACTGCATCTGGTGCGCGGCCTGTGTTCAGAACTGCCCGACCGGCGCACGGCAGATCACACAGCCAAAAATCGGTGAAATTTCCGAGCGGCTTTCCGCCTCATGCCGGGAGCGCAGGGAACCGGAATGGTTTCTGGCTTCCGCCTGAAACGTTATTCCGCCGGTGGAGTCTGTGAACATTCGCCGCCGCAGTCTTTGCTCTGTTGGCGGTCCTGAGTCTTGTCACGAGTCTGATCCTGGGTCTGTTCACTCGTTTGCTCCTGTGCTGCGGAGCAGGATCCGTCCCCACTGCCGCCGCCTCCACCGCCGTTACCTTTGGCCTGAACCGTTGCAGACAGGGACAGCGCAGCCAGTAGAACCATTATCCATCTGATTTTCATGAGCTCCTCCATGTTGTGAATTGCACTGGATATACAAACGGATTCACCCCGGATTTATTGCTCAGATTCTCTGTTTTTCCGGCAGAGAAAATCAAATATCCAAAAGTCGGGAGCTCTTTGCCTTGAAACACGTTCCGGACGAATCCCTCTGAACCACCAGCGTTTCGCCAGGAAACCGAATGATAAATACCTCAGGGCAATATCAAAAATAAACCTTCAAAGGGTACGCAAAACTCGGAAAAGAACCGATGATCCCGACGAAATGCCGTTGCACGGTCCGGCCCCTTTACGCATAATGCCGCTCCTATGAAAAAAGTTATCCTCTTCATCTCGCTGGCCGCCGGGTGGCTCTTTGCGCAGACCAACGAAACCCCGAAAACCATTCCTATCGACGGCTATGCCGCCCGCGTCGACAACACCATCATCACTTACGGCGAAGTTCGCGAAAACGCACTGCCCTTTCTCCAGCAGCTCGCACGCCGCTTCCAGGGCGATGAGCTCGCCAAGCGGATTGCGCAGACCTACATCGACAGCCGCGAAACAATGATCGACGAAGCCCTGCTCAAGGCCGAAGCCAAAACCCTCGGCCTCGCCCTGCCCGACCACGTCATCGACGACGAAGTCAACCGCCTCATCCGCGAACGCTTCGACAACGACCGCACCCAGCTCACCCGCGCCCTCACCACCCGCCGCATGACTTTCGACGAATGGCGCCAGGAAGTCGCCGACCAGCTCACCGTCCGCGTCTTTTATAATCAGGAAGTCACCCGCCGCGCCACCGTCTCCGCCACCGACGTGCGTAAATACTATGACGACCACCAGAAGGAATTCTTCATTCCCTTCAAAGTCAAATACCGCTTCATCCTCATCAACAAAGGCAAAACCGACGAAGACCGCGCCGTTAAAAAACAGCAGGTGGAAGACACCCTGAAAAAACTGCGCGACGGCGCCGACTTTAATACCGTTGCCAAAGAAGTTTCCGAGGGAGATACCGATGAAGTCCCGTGGAGGGAGCTGCAGGACATCCGGCCGGAATTCCACACCGCGCTCAAAGAAACACCGGCCGGCGGAATCAGCAGCATCATCGAAACCCGCGACGAATACTACATCGTCAAAGTCGAAGAACGCCGCGAAGAAGGATACACCCCCTTCGAAGACGTCCGCGAACCGATCGAAAACAGACTCATGCAGGCCGAACGCGACCGCCTGCACAAAGAGCTGATCGAGCGGCTCACCGCCAAACACTTCATCGAACGCTATTAGAGGCTTTGAATGGGCATTCGCATCGGCATAACCTGCGGCGATATCAACGGCATCGGCCCCGAAATCGCGCGCAAAGCCGTTCTTTCCAACCATTGGAAACCCGACGTCGAATTCACGTATATCGGCCCGGAGCCGATCGACGGATTTTCCAATGTTTGGAAAATTCCATACAACGAAGTTCCAAACCTTGGAAGAATCACAGCAGAAGCCTCGCGAACTGCCGTCGATGCAATTGAACGCGCCGTACGCGGATGCCTCGACGGCGAGCTCGACGCGATGGTCACCGCGCCCATCTGCAAAGAAGGTCTCAAACTCGCCGGCATCCATTATCCCGGCCACACCGAAATGATCGCGGACCTCACCGACACCAAACGCTACGGCATGATGCTGATGGGAAAAGGCCTGCGCGTCATGCTTGCCACGCGCCACCTGCCGCTGCGCGACGTCGCCGACGCGCTCACGCAGGAAAACGTCCTCGAAGCCATTGAACTGACCGGCGAAACGCTGCGCCTTTTCGGCCTCGACAGCGGACGCATCGGCGTCTGCGGGCTCAACCCGCACGCGGGCGACGGCGGCGCGCTCGGCAGCGAAGAACAGACGATCATTAAGCCCGCCATCGAAACCGCGCGCGCCAAAGGGTTCAACGCCATCGGACCGGTTCCCGCCGATGTGATTTTTTTCCAAACCTTGGAAAAACAGTATGACGCCGTCGTCGCGATGTATCACGACCAGGGACTCGGCCCGCTCAAAATGCACGCGTTCGACTGCGGCGTAAACTTCACCGCCGGCCTGCCGATCATCCGCACCTCGCCCGACCACGGCACGGCGTTTGACATCGCCGGCAAAGGCATTGCCAAAGCCGACAGCATGGTCGCGGCAATCGAAACCGCCGTTGAACTCGCGAAGCGTCCCAATCCCTGGAAAAAACAATGGGAAAAGTTCCAATGATTGGAAAGTTAACGAGTCCATCCGTGATCCGCGCGCTGCTAGACTCGCTGGGCCACCGTCCGAACAAGGGCCTGGGGCAGAATTACCTGATCGACGCGAACATCCTGAACATCATCGTGGAAGCGGCACATATATCGCAATACGATATATTGCTCGAAATCGGGCCGGGGCTCGGGGCGCTGACACAGGCACTGCTGGCGACCGGCGCAAAGCTGACGGCGATTGAAAAGGATCCGACGATGGCCGCGCATCTGCGGACTCATTTCCAAACCTTGGAACTTCTGGAAACCGATGTGCTGGACGTGGATCTGAATGCCGTTTTCGGAAACGGTGTGAACAAGATTGTGGCGAATCTCCCCTATTCGGTCGGGAGCCGCTTTATTGTGAATGCGGTCGAAGCGCGACCACTGCCGGAAAAAATGGTTTTTATGGTGCAGAAGGAAGTGGCGGATCGGCTGACGGCGCAGCCGGGGAGTAAAACATACGGGCCGCTGGCGATCTGGTGCCAGCTGAATTATCATGTGAAAAACATCAAAAACGTGAGCCCGCCCTGTTTTATGCCCGCGCCGAAGGTCTGGTCGGCAGTCGTCCGTTTTGAAAAACGCGCTGCGCCGCTGGCGGAAGTCCCGGATTATGAACGATTCAAGAGGCTGGTGAAGCTGGCGTTTATGCAGCGGCGCAAGCAGATCGGTTCCAATCTTCGGAAAAATGCGCCGGAGTTTTTCCAGGGTTTGGAAAAATGTGGCATCGATCCGGCGACGCGGCCGGAACAGATTGCCATTGAACAGTGGGCTGAGCTGGCGCGGCCATAGTCCGGATGAAATTTTTCCAAAGGTTGGAAAACAGGCCGAAAATTTTTCCAATCTCTGGAAAAACAGCGTATAAATTCCAGCTTACTGGAATTTTCGACGGAGCAGATTTATGAGCAGTACTTTCGGAACGCTTTTCAGGGTGACAACGTTCGGGGAATCGCACGGCAAAGCGGTCGGTGCGATTGTCGACGGCTGTCCGCCGCGCCTGCCGCTGACGGAGGCGGATATTCAGCCGCAGCTCGACCGGCGCCGGCCGGGGCAAAGCACGCTGACGACGCCGCGCGACGAGGCGGATACGGTGACGATTCTGTCCGGCACGGAGAACGGGGTGACGCTGGGCACGCCGATCGGCCTGTCGGTGAACAATCGCGACCAGCGGCCGGGCGATTACGGCGAAATGGCGTTCGTGCCGCGGCCGTCGCATGCGGATTATACGTACCTGATGAAGTACGGCGTGAAGGCGTCGAGCGGCGGCGGCCGGTCGAGCGCCCGCGAGACGATCGGGCGCGTCGCGGCGGGCGCGATTGCCGAAAAGTGGCTGAAGAGCCGGTTTGAAAATTTTTCCATTACCGCCTATGTGAGTTCGGTGTGCGATATTAACGCGCCGCAGGCGGATCTGGAAGCCCTGTCGCGCGCGGCGGTGGATGCCACGCCGGTGCGCTGCCCGGATGCCGAAACCGCACAGAGGATGATTGCCGCGATTGAAGCGGCTAAAGAAGCGAAGGATTCTCTCGGCGGAACGGTGACCTGCATCTGCCAGGGCCTGCCGGCCGGACTCGGGGAACCGGTGTTTGAAAAGCTGGAGGCGAAGCTGGCGCAGGCGATGCTGTCGATGCCGGCGGTGAAGGGGTTTGAGATCGGTTCGGGTTTCGCGGGCACGCTGATGCGCGGGTCGCAACATAATGACCCGTTTGTGAAGAAGGGCGACCGGCTGGGCACAAAAACGAATTTCAGCGGCGGCGTGCAGGGCGGAATTTCGAACGGCGAGCCGGTGGTGTTCCGAATTGCGATCAAGCCGGTGGCGACAATCGGCCTGCCGCAGGAGACGACCGGGCTGAACGGGGAACGCGCGGTGCTGGAGGCGAAGGGCCGGCACGATCCGTGTGTGCTGCCGCGGGCAGTTCCGATTGTGGAATCCATGGCGGCTCTGGTTCTGGCCGATGCCGCACTGCGCCAGGAGTATCGCCGTTAAACGGATTCGGTTATGTCTGATAAACGACCAGAGCTGAATGATATTTACCGCGAAAGTTCCGTCGCGGAGGAGACGACCACTCCGGTTAAGCTGGCGGAGACGATTCAACAGAATCTGAGGCGTCAGTTTTTTATTAATCTTGCGATCGGAACGGTGTCGCTTCTCCTGTTCATGGCGGTCCTTCTGCTGATTCTGTCGGAGCTGCGCATGAATGCCGGAGAAGCCGAAACGGTTCCCCGACTGCAGGCCGCGTATGTTCCGACCTTTTCGCTTCCCGAAAACGAGCGCTGGGTTCTGGACTACCGCCAGGCCGCCGCCCAGCAGGAGGAGATTGTGCCGACTAACGGCTGCCCGGTTTCAACCAAGTGGGTGAAAAGCGCGGCCTATCACTTTATTATGGGTGAACAGTCCCTGATGATGAACGACCCTGAAACGGCCCAGGTTCATCTGGAGAAAGCGTTGCATATCTTCCCCGCCATGACAGGCATCCACCGGGCGCTGGGAACCGCCTATCTGCATCAGAAGAAGTTTGAACAGGCCGCCGACGAACTGGAACTGGCCCTGAACGAAGGGGTCTCCGTTAATCTTCTTGTGAACCTGGGGGTTGCCAG
>JBFWJN010000156.1:0-7589 GCA_050253185.1 Kiritimatiellales bacterium
CGCACAGCCCCACCTGCTGCATGTCCATGCCGTCTTTGCCGCCCTGCTCCAGCCGGGACAGCGTAAGCAGATCTTCGATAATGGAATTCAACCGGTCGGCGTGCTTGGCGACAATGCGCAGGAACCGGTCGGCTTCCGCCGGATCGTTCATGGCACCATCGAGCAGCGTTTCCACAAAGCCTTTGATCGACGTAATCGGCGTTTTCAGCTCGTGCGATACATTCGCCACAAAGTCGCGGCGCAGATTTTCCAGGCGGCGCAGACGGGAAACATCGTTAAACACCACCACCGCGCCAATGCGCCGCCCCTGCTCACCGAGCAGGTTGGTGCCGCGCGCCTGCAGATAGTAGGTTATGTTGTTCTGGACAATGAGTTCGCATTCGCGGGTTTCCTGGCCTTCAAGCACTCCGCTGACAAACCGCTGCAGTTTCACATTGCGAAACACTTCTTCGATGCTGCGTCCGGTGGCGGTGTCCGGCTGGAAGACCTGAAAAAACCGGGCGGCGGCTTTGTTCATGCTGATGATATGGCCGGTGGTATCCACCGCCAGCACACCTTCGACCATACTGGAAAGCACCGCTTCGCGCTGATTGCGTTCATTGATGACGGAACGCAGACGCTCTTCCAGCTGGGCGGCCATTTCGTTCATGGTTTCAGCCAATGAACCGATTTCCGAAGACCCGATCGAGTGCAGCCGATGCGAAAAGTCGCCTTTTGCAAACCGTTCCGCGCCCTGCCGGATTCGCTCAATCGGACTAGAGATCCGGCGCGAAACCATCAGGCTGAACAGCGCGGCAAGGATCAGAATCACCAGTCCGCCGAATACAATCCGGCGCTGGACATCGGCGATGACCAGTTCCATTTCGGTCAGCGGCATCGAGGTGCGAACAACGCCGACGACCGTATCATTGCGCAGAACCGGAACCGCCACATACATCATGTTTTTCCGCAACGTGTTGCTGTAGCGGACGGACTGTCCCGAATGTCCCGCCAGCGCCTCGGCAATTTCCGGACGATCACGATGATTTCCCATTTCGGCATGCGCTTTATCCGAATCACCGGCTACTGTTCCATCGGGCAGAATCAGCGTAATACGGGCGGGTGATTTCGCCCCGAGACTGTCGCTGATCCGACTCAGCTCATCGATCCGGTCGGGCTGTAAAACGGGTCGGATCTGCTCTTCGGCGAAAAGAGCCTGGATTTTCAGGTTTTCCGCGGTCTGCCGGTGGTAAAAGCGCCTGATGGACTGAGATGACAGCAAAAAGACGGCCGTCAGCGACAGCAGAGTGATGATCAGATAGCTGGGATAGATCTGCCAGAAAATCCGTTTTGCGTGCATGGTTAATCTCTGTCTTTCAGGCGATAGCCGATCCCGCGGACGGTTTCGATGCAGTCCCCGGCTTTTTTCAGTTTTTTGCGCAAACCGACAATTTGCACATCTACCGAACGTTCCGTTACCGGATAATCTTCGCCGTGCACCGCATCGACAATCTGATAGCGGGTGAACACCCAGCCGGGCCGCCGGGCGAGGAAGTGAAGAATGCCGAATTCGGTGGCGGTGAGATCCACGGATTTGCCGTTGGCGATCACTTCATGACGGCCGGGATGAATGGTGATGTCGTGGATGTTCAGTACATCATCCGCTTCAGGAACCGCTGGCGCGGCCTTCCGGCGCAGCACGGCCTTGACGCGGGCAACCAGCACTTTCGGACTGAACGGCTTGACGATATAGTCCTCGGCACCGAGTTCCAGTCCGGTGACAATATCGCTTTCTTCGCCCTTTGCAGTCATCATGACAACGGGGATGCCGGCGGTGTCGTCCGCGCGTTTCAGCTCCCGGCAGATCTGCAGGCCGTCTTTTCCCGGGAGCATCAAATCGAGAAGGATCAGGTCCGGCGTGCTTTTCCGGACGGCCTGCAGGCCGTCTTCTCCGGACTCCGCCTCACGAACTTCAAACTGTTCTCTCTCGAGATTGTAACGAACGAGCTCGCGAATATCCTCTTCATCTTCGACGATCAGAATCTGTGTTTTTGCCATAAGTTCCGCCTTAGTTGCCGGTCATGCTACTTTTTTCCGGCTTCTCCGGCAACCGGTTTGCTCATTCAGTGAGTCCGTGCCGGACAATCACGCCGCCGACCAGATACATGACGTCTTCGGCAATATTCGTCGCGTGGTCGCCGATGCGCTCCAGGTTTCGCGAAGCCGTCATCATGTGCAGGTAATATTTCAGACTGTCCGGATTGGTTTTCCCCTGCTTTTCAACAAACGCAAAAACCTGCTTGCAGAGCTGGTCGACGGTTTCATCCTGTTTACAGACCTGTTCGGCCAAATCATCGTCGAGGTTCACAAAGGCGTTCAGACTGTCGCGGACCATATCCCGGGCCAGGGACGCCATCTGGTGCAGTTCTTCAGGAACCGGCAGCGAGGAAAACCTGCACATTTTCCGCGCGCGCTTGGCAATGTTCGCTGCCAGGTCGCCGATGCGTTCAAGGTCGTTATTAATCTTCAGGACGGTCGTCAGGAACCGCAGGTCCATGGCAACCGGCTGGTACAGCGCCAGAATTTTCAAAGCTTCCTCTTCGACCTCGACCTCAGCCGCGTCGATCTGCGCATCGCTGGCTTCCACTTCACGCGCCAGTTCCTCGTCGCGTTCGCGCAGAGCCTTGACTGCTAGAATCACATTTTCTTCGACCTGTGCGCTGAGCGTGAGAATCTGTTTTTTCAGCCGTTCAATTTCGTGCATGAAAACCTGGGTCATCGTTCATCTCCTTCTGATTAACCGAAACGTCCGGTGATGTAGTCTTCGGTCTGTTTTTCATCCGGCCGGGTGAAGAGCTTGCGGGTCGACCCAAACTCTACCAGCGTGCCTTCATACATAAAAGCGGTCAGGTCAGAAACCCGTGCCGCCTGCTGCATGTTGTGGGTTACAATGATAATCGTATATTTGCCGCGAAGCTGCCCGATCAGGTCTTCGATCTTGGTTGTCGCCTTGGGATCGAGCGCGGACGTCGGCTCGTCCATCAGCAGGATTTCGGGCTTCACCGCCAGGGCGCGGGCCAGGCAGAGACGCTGCTGCTGACCGCCCGACATGCCGAGCGCATTGCTGGAAAGACGATCTTTGACTTCGTCCCAGATCGCCGCCTGCTGAAGGCTCGACTCGACGATTTCGTCGAGCTGGCTGCGACTGCGGATTCCCTGCAGCCTCGGGCCGTAGGCGATGTTGTCGTAGATGGATTTTGGAAACACATTCGGTTTCTGAAATACCATGCCAACCCGCATGCGGAGCGACACCACATCAATGTCCTTGCGATAGATGTCCTCTCCGTCAAAAATCATCTTTCCGCCCGCGCTGCAGGACGGGATCAGATCATTCATCCGGTTGATCGCCCGCAGCAGTGTGCTTTTCCCGCAGCCGCTCGGGCCGATCATTGCCGTCACGGCGCATTCCGGGAACGAGCAGCTCACCTTTTTAACCGCTTCAAACCCGCCGTAGAAAACGGAAAACTCTTCGGTCCGCACATGTGTCGGCTGCTGGCTGAAATCCTTTTCATCATGGCCGGCAAAGCGGGATGCCCGTTTCATTTCGATTGCTGTACTCATTGGTTCTATCCCCGTAATTTTTTTGAAATTCTGGCGCGCATGACGATGGCAAACACATTCAACAGCAGCACAACCGCCACCAGCGTAAACACCATCCCGTACTGTACGTGGCGGATTTCATCCACGGCCTCGTGTTCCGTACAGAGGTTGTAAATATTCCACGGCAGCGCCGGAGTCGGCTGCGACAGCGCCTCCAGCGGAAGCAGCGGCCGGCCGACACTGACCGCCGCAGTGAAAATAATCGGCGCGGTCTCTCCGGCCGCACGCCCCATGCTGATCACCGTGCCGGTCAGAATCCCGGGAAGCGCCGCCGGCAGAATCACGGTCATCACCGTATGCCAGCGCCCCGCTCCCAGGCTCAGCGCCGCTTCCTTATAGGTTCGCGGCACGGCAAGAATGGCTTCTTCTGAAGCGCGGATCACCGTAGGAAGAATCAGCAGTGCGAGCGTCAGCGAACCGGCCAGCACGCTCTTGGAGTTCGAAATATGAATTGTGTTCAGGAAGAACGCCAGGCCGAACAGGCCGAAGACAATACTCGGCACGCCGGCCAGCGTACTGATGCAGATACGCAGAAAGCTGATCACCCGTCCTTCCCGTGAATATTCACAGAGATAAATGGCGGCAATCACGCCCATCGGAATCGCAAAAATCATGGCGCCCAGCGTGAGGTAAATCGTACCCAGCACTTCCGGACCAATTCCGCCGAAGATGTGGGAATCCTTCGATGTGTCGAACAGAAACTGCCAGTAGAAGGTCCAGCGCGGACGCATCATTTCCTTGAAATGGTCTTCGACATAACTGAACAGCGGTTCGAGCGACGTTCCTTTAAACTGTTCGGCGCGCGGAGTTTTCACCAGTACACCGAGCGCGTCGGGGTTGGAATAGTCCCATTCCTCCGTGAAAAGCACTTCGTCGAGCTTGATCTGCGCGCGGTCCCAGCGGGTTGCGCCATACTGCTGGCGAATCAGCACCGGCATCCGTTCGCCGGGCGCCGGACCGAACAGTTCCGCCAGCGCTTTTTCCAGTTCTTTCAGCGGTTTTTTGTATGGCGCACGTTCCTTGCGCGGCATGGCGTCGAGTTCGGTCCCAAATTCAGTCAGCAGGTCGTAAACCGGCTGCCGGGCCTGTGCGGCCGCTTCGCGGTCGGCATCGACTTTATGCGGGGTGCCGCGCTGCCACTGGTCAAACATCACCTTGCGGTGCTCCACCGTGGATCGAAACACGAATGCGCCGGAGCCTTTGATGATGATTGGCGTCAGAATCACGACCAAAGCCAGCGCCATCACGCCGATGGCGATGACGCCTAGTCCCGAGAACGAACGATCCAGAAGTCTGCGGGTTTCAAGTCTCACAGCTTATTTCCCAAGTTTTTTGCGGGAGCGACGGACAATGCCTTCGCTGACCAGGTTCATGACGAACGAAAAGGCAAGAAGGCACAGCGCCATGGCGAACAGCACGTGGAAACGGGCCGAGCCGGTCACGTGGTCGGCCTCGCCCATATCCCCGGCAATGGTGGCGGTCAGCGTACGAACGGGTTCGAGCATGTTGTACCACGGCTCCGGAATGCGCGCCGCGTTGCCGGAGGCCATCCAGACCACCATCGTTTCGCCGATGGCGCGCATCACGCCGAGAATCACCGCGGCCAGAATCCCGCTGATCGAGGCGGGAATAACGGTTTTTAAAATCGTTTCGGCACGCGTCGCTCCTAGCGCATAACTGCCTTCGCGCAGGTCGCGGCCCGTAGCCTGCAGCGCATCTTCCGAGACGCTGACGACCGTCGGCAGCGCCATGATGCCGAGAATAATGGAAACATTCAGTGCGTTAGCTCCACTGATAATGACAATGGAACTCAGATGGCGGCCGAGCGCCAGCATGCCGCACAGCGCGGTCGTACCGAGAACCAGCCCGGAAATCCAGCGGGCTCTGCGCCGCATCCGATCGGGAAAACGGTCGGAAATCAGATCCCCGGCCACAATCACCAGCAGCGCCAGTATCGGAGCCAGAATCAGCCATGCACCGGTGGCCAGCACGGTGCCGCCGCGATTCTGCAGCAGCGGCGCAAAAACAACCAGTGCGAAAAAGCCGTAGGCGACCGACGGAATGGCCGCCAGGATTTCGATCACCGGTTTGACAATCTGCCGCGCACCGAATGGCAGCACATCACTCAAACAGACCGCGGCCGAAACGCCCAGCGGTACGGCGACCAGCACCGCGCCGAGCGTGACAATTCCGCTGCCGAAAAAAATGGCCATCGTTCCGAATTCCGCCGGATGGCCGGATGGATACCAGCGCGTCGATGTGAAAAATTCGCGAAACCCTTCTAACTTGAAAAAGGGAATCGCATCCTTGGCAATGAAATAGAAAATGAAAAACACCGCCAGCGTTGACAGAGACGTGATCAGAAACAGTGTACTTTGCCCCAGTATTGCACCGAACCGTCTAAGACGGCTTGTACTCGCGCTCATTACCAGGCTGCGTTGGACGGTGTTTTTCATAGATTCTGAATCTTTCCCGCCCTCTTGCTTCCCGTTAATAACCGGGAAGCAAGAGAGTCAAAGAAGACTTCCGGATTAGTATGAAGTCACCGGGATAAAGCCGATCTCGTCGACCATTTCCTGTCCGTCTTCACTCAGGTACAGCGTCACGAACTGATAAACCGCCGAACCGAGCTTCGGATAGCCGTTGGTGTACATGAACAGCGGGCGGGCCACCGGATATTCACCGGTGCGAACCGTTGCGGCGGACGGATAGATGCCGTTCACTTTAAGCGCCTTCACGGTTTTATCCACAAAACCCAGACCGGCGTAGCCGATGGCCGACGGCGTGGTCTGCACGCGCTGGCGAATGGCACCGTTGCTGCCGACGTATTCCGCTTTTTCAGTGATTTTCTGCTTATTCATCACTAGGCCTTCGAAGGTTTCATAGGTACCGCTGTTGGTGTCGCGGGTGATGACCACGATCGACATATCCGGACCGCCGACCTCTTTCCAGTTGGTGATTTCACCGGTGTAGATCTTGCGAATCTGCTCAATACTCAGCTCGGCGACCGGGTTCTGCGGGTGCACGAGAATCGGCAAACCGTCAAGCGCCACGACGTGAGCGACCGGTTGAATGCCCTTCTCAGCGGCGGCCAGGAATTCCGAGTCTTTCATAGGCCGGGACATGTCGGCAACATCGCAGACCCCGTTCACGAGACTTTTAGCGCCGTTTCCGCTGCCGGATTCGCTGACGGTGATATTCACGTCCGGATGAGCGGCCATGAAATATTCGGCGAAGGCTTTGGCGATCGGTCCGACGGTGGTTGAGCCGTCGATGACAATTTTTTCTTCCGCGACGGCGGTGAAGGCCACTGCGGTCATCAGTGCCGCGCTCAATACTGCATTCTTCATGTAGAGTTTCTCCTTAATTTCCACTCGCATTGATCCGGTGGGAACCGGACTGGAGGTCTTCCCTTTCGCCTCCGTCTTCCGGCATCCACCGTTGTACGGATGAAAATGTGAGCAAACTCTATTAGAGAATTGTTAGCGTATGATTAGAACGGTGCAAAATCTGACAATTTCCAAACATTGGAAGCGCCAGGGCCGCTTTTTCCAGAGATTGGAACCCCGTGGCCTTCCATCTTAATTTTTTGACGATGGCGTATGCTCAAAGAGAATGGTAAAGAAGTGTCATGAAATTACAGCAGGGCCAACTCTGGAAAAAAGGTGAAGCGTATATTCGGATCGTCGAATGTGAACGGCTCGCCGTCACCTACAAGTTAATCGACGACCTGTCCAGCAAAGAAGGACGGCAGCATCACGTCACAAAAAAGGAATTCTGCCGCCTGCTGAAAGACGCGGAACTACTCCCGTAGGATTCGACCGATGGAAATCAGACTCACACCTCAGCAGCGACAGATTCTTCGACAGAAACTCATTGCGCTCTTTCTGGATGATTTCGATGAAGAGCTCAGCGATTTCAAGGCCGACAGCATCCTCGATGCCTTCATC
>JBFWJN010000157.1:0-7577 GCA_050253185.1 Kiritimatiellales bacterium
TGAAAACGACAACCCCGACATCCTTCGCGCCAAAGAGCTGAACATTCCCCTGCTCCATCGCGCCGACATGCTGGCGAAACTCTGTGAAGGCAAAGAAGTCATCGCGATTGCCGGAACCGCCGGAAAATCCACCGTCACCGGACTGCTCGGCTGGATTTTCCAATGGTTGGAAAAAGACCCGACCGTTTACTGCGGCGCGGTCATGAACAACTTCGGCAGCAGCGTCCGCTACGGAAAAACCGGCCCGTGGATTATCGAGGCCGATGAAAGCGACAAGTCCTTCCTAAAGTTTCACCCGCAGCACGCCGTCATCACCAACATCGCCGAAGACCATTTTTCGCTCGATGAACTTCATCGGCTGTTTGATCAGTTTAAATCACAGGTCAGCGGCATCGTTATTGAGCATCCTTCCAATCTTCCACCCTTCCAAACTCATCTTCTCGGGAAACACAATATCGAAAATGTGAATCATGCTCTGACGCTCTGCAACGCACTAGGCCTTGATATGCAGAAATGCATCGAGACTGTGCAGTCCTTCAAAGGAATCGAACGACGGCTGGAGCGGCACGGCCCAAAGGTCATCGACGACTTCGCGCACAGCCCCATCAAAATCGCCGCCGCGCTCGAAGCAGTATCCGGGATCTGGCCCGCCTTCAGCGCCGTCTGGCGCCCGCACGGGTTCGCCCCGCTTTTCCAGGGATTGGAAAATTTCGTCGACGTTTTCTCCAATCATTGGAAGAAGGCTGAGCCTTCACCCAATAATGGTGGAACGCGACCTCCGGGAGCGTTAAAAAAGCTGTTTATTTTGCCGGTTTATTACGCAGGAGGAACCGTCGAACGAAAAATCACCTCGGAGCAGTTTGTCGAAAAGCTGAAAGAAGCGGGCGTTCCGGCGGAATTTGTGCCGGATTTCCAAACCTTGGAAAAACGGCTTTGCGAAGAAAACCTTCCGGTGCTGATCATGGGCGCCCGCGACCCGGAACTTCCGAAATTCGCACGCAGGCTTGCCTCAGAACTCAAATAAAGTAACATGCGCCGCTTACTTAAATAACTGCAGGAACTGTTTATGATCAAAGCATCCGATTTGAAAAAGTCTTCCGTGATCGACATCGACGGCACGCCGCACTGCGTCGAAAGCATCCAGGTGAGTGCCCCGACCGCCCGCGGCGGCAATACGCTCTATAAAGTCCGCTTTCGCAACGTGTCCACGCGCGCCAAGGTCGACAAAACCTTCAAAGGCGGCGATGCGCTGAAGGAAGCCTTTTTTGAAACCTGCGCAGTGCAGTACCTCTATAAGGACGGCGACCGCTATACCTTCATGGACACCAGCTCGTTCGACCAGTTTGAGCTCTCCGAAGCAGATATTGAAGACATCCTGCCCTTCCTTGTTGAGGATATGGAGGGAATCACCGCACTGACCGCCGGCGAAAAGGTGCTTGCACTGCGCCTGCCGCCGACCATCGATCTGCAGATTACCGAATGTGCCCCGTCCATGAAAGGCGCCTCGGCCACCGCCCGTTACAAACCGGCCACGCTGAGCACCGGGCTGATTGTTCAGGTTCCGGAATACATCGCGCCCGGCGACGTCATCCGCGTCGACACCGAAGAACGCACTTATCTGTCCAGAGCGTAGAAAGAGAACCGATCATGAGCTTTAAAGTCTACAACACCATGTCCCGCACGCAGGAGGAACTGGTTCCCCTGAAAGACAACCACGTCCGCATGTACACCTGCGGCCCGACGGTTTACAACTATGCCCACATCGGCAACTACCGCGCCTATATGTTCGAAGATCTGCTGCGCCGCTGGATCCAGTACAAAGGCTTCAAAGTCACCCAAGTGCAGAATCTGACCGACGTGGACGACAAAACCATCCGCGGCTCGCGCGAAACCGGCCTGCCGCTGCGCGATTACACACAGAAATACAAAGACGCCTTTTTTGAAGACCTCAAGACGCTCAACATCCAGCCAGCCGAACACTATCCCGCCGCAACCGACTGCATCCCCGAAGTCATCGCCATCATTCAGAAGCTGTCGGATAAAGGCCTCGCCTATAAATCCGATGACGGTTCGGTTTATTTCGCCATCGACAAGTTTCCGGAATACGGAAAACTGGCGCACCTCGACCGCGAAGGAATGCGCGCCGGCGCGCGCGTCGCGCAGGACGAATACGACAAGGAAAACGCCGCTGACTTCGCCCTATGGAAAGGCTACGACGAAGACGACGGCGATGTCGTCTGGGATTCACCGTGGGGCAAAGGCCGCCCCGGCTGGCACATTGAATGTTCCGCCATGAGCATGAAATATCTCGGCGAAACCTTCGACCTGCATACCGGCGGCGTGGATAACATCTTCCCGCACCACGAAGATGAAATCGCCCAGAGCGAAGGCGCCAACGGTACGATGTATTCCAAATACTGGATGCACTGTGCCCACCTGCAGGTCGACGGCAAGAAGATGTCCAAGTCGCTCGGCAACTTCTACACGCTGCGCGAAATCCTCGAGAAAGGCTTCAGTGGTCGCGAAATCCGCTACGAACTGATCGGTACGCACTACCGCCAGAGTCTCAACTTCACCTTTGCCTCGCTCAACGCCAACCGCGCCGCCCTCGCCCGACTCGATGAATTTTACGCCAAGGTCAAAGAAGCGGTCGGCAGCGAAACCGTCGCAGGCGAACTGCCGGACTGGGCGCAAACGCTGGCAACCCGCTTTGAGGAAGCGCTCGACGACGATCTGAATATTGCCGGCGCGCTCGGTGCACTGTTCGACGGCGTCCACGAAGGCAACAAGAATTTTCCAATGTCTGGAAATGTAGCTCTCGCAGTTTCCAACCTTTGGAAAAAACTCGATACCGTGCTCGGCTTCCTCGAACCGCCGGCCGTCGAAGCGCCGGCCGAAATCGTCGAAATGGCCAACGCCCGCGTTGCTGCTAAAAAGGCCAAAAACTTCGCCGAAGCCGACCGCCTGCGCGACGCCATCGCCGCCGCCGGCTGGATCGTTCAGGACACTCCAACCGGCCCGAAACTGAAGAAAAACTGAACCGCGAATGGACGCGAATTAACGCGAAAAATATGAGCCCAATAGAAATTAGAAGTTCATTGTTAAACTTGGCAGCGAAGTCAGCCCACCTGCTTTCGGGTTATGTAAAGATTTACGATCTGAAGTTCGATAGAACCAATTTTATTGAAATTTACGAAGCAAAACTAAAACGCATCGAACTGCTTAAGAAAGAATTCAATGCGCTGATTGAAAAGCTGGAATTACTGGCGAAAGAAATCGAACAAGGAACTGTAGAATATGAATTCAGCTATAATCTTGGGAATTATGTCTGTGAAATAACCAACGCGATGAGTTGCTATGATCAGCGACTCCGGTGCCTCAAACATTATCAAATCAACAGGAATTTCATCAAAGGAGCGTTTGTCCTTCTCCGCCTTGCCCGCGAGTACAAGAAAGCCGAACGCAAATACCTTGGATACGGAAAACGACTGATGGCACTTTGGCCAGATGTGCGAAACGAGAGATGAAGCATTCAAAATCAATGAATACCCCCCAAGCAATAAATGTTCGTGTTACACAGTCGGGCATTTTTATTTCGCTCAGCCTAGATGCAAGCAACCTGTATACTGTTGCCAAACGAAAACTGGACATAAAAAAAACTGATTTCATCAAGGATCCTGAAGTGTGGGATATCTCAACCGAGGTATCTAAACAGTATTCTGTAGCCATTGTATTTGCGCAGGCTTTCTTGGAATCATTTATCTTTGACTATAGCAGCGAGTTTTTAGGCGCTGATTACTTTGTAGATTACCTTGATAAACTGGATACTTTGTCAAAATACATTATCGTGCCGGAGTTAATATCTGGAAAAGCGACAGACCGAAATTCCACTGGCATCAATTGGCTACGTGAAATTGTGCGGTATAGAAATGACATGATTCACAGCAAGTCATTTATCGGAAATGACATAGAAAAAGCCAAACTCGAGAAAATCATAAATCGACACAAAGCCCAAGGTCGGGTCACAAGGCAGTTACCAAAAGCCTTACTCGCAATTCTCCAGGAGCTTTATGATCAACACCCCTGTGACATAACGGCCGATTACATTGATCGTATAAAATCGCACCGTCAGAAATAACCCGTCTACGATTTAGAACCATATTCGGAGGGATCTTAGGCGACGACCAAGTGCTGGCGGGTTGTACGGTCACCGATGCCCATGAGAAGCCCTTCGACACTGATGTCTTCGTCTAGATTGTCCCAATGAATACCGATGCCGCCGCCGCTCAACGTGTAGTTTATTAGATCGTCCATAGCAACATGAAGAAGGCGAGGAAAGTAGGTCAGCGGAACGCTGAGTTTTCGTCCGTCTTTCAGCTCGACGGTCATATCATTTTTATCAAACAGAACCCGCTCGGCTCCCGGCTCAGATGTTGTAAACTCTGTAGGCATGGGAGAATTATTGCCGAATCGCCTTATGTTTCAACGGATGAAATAAACCTGAGATGAGAGTTAGCCACAAAAAACACGAAAATTCACAAAGAGAGATATTCGGGGTTCCTCTTCTTTTCGTGCGTTTTTGTGTTTTTTGTGGCCATCGAAGTTTTTACAAATCCGGAACGGTTTCGGGAATGAGCTGACCGGTCGGGCTGATTTTGAAGACGTAGACGAGGCCGGGACGCAGTTTTCTGTACACGGCATTGCCGTAGATGACTTTGATGCCGTGCTGCTGCAGGGCTTCGGGATCGTTGGCCAGGTCCCAGATGGCGGACCAGAACGTTTTCTGATCTTTTACCCGCAGGCTGATTATCCGCTTTCCCGTCGCCTGCCGAAGCCGCAAGACGGACTCTCCACAGTTTACAAAGCGTTCCAAGCATTGGAACGCGGCACTTTATCACGATATATTTGTTCTTAATTTAACATTTTTAGTCGTGATAAAATAGGCGATTTGGAGCAGCTTATCGCCGTTATGAAGAGTTTTTCATCCAATCCGTCACCGTTTGAGGCACAAATCCGTACGCTTCGGGAACAAGGGGTTCCGTTACGTAAAGGCGCAGAAATTCTGAATCGTGAACACGGCCTGAGTATCATGCTCCGTTGCGTCATGCAGAAAAGCGCAATGGATTCTCTGCGTCCGGCCGGTGACTGGAAGCGGGAGAAGCCCGCAATCTGGCCAACCGGCGAAAGAACAGTTAATCAATGAATCCTCAATCACCCATCGAATTAATGAGCCCGGCGGGATCGGAGGCGGCGCTGGCGGCGGCGATCCGATCCGGCGCGAACTCCGTCTACTTCGGCGTCGGCAAACTCAACATGCGCGCCCGCTCCGCCAACCTGTCCGTTGACGACCTGCCGAAGATTGCGCGCCGATGCCGCGCCGCCGGCGTCAAAAGCTACCTTGCGCTCAACACGATCGTGTACGACGACGAGATCGACGACATGCACGCGCTGTGCGACGCCGCCAAAGCCGCCGGGGTTTCCGCCGTGATCGCCACCGATATTGCGACGATTGAGTACGCGCGTTTCATCGGCCTCGAGGTGCATATTTCGGTTCAGGCAAATGTGACGAATTTCCAAGCATTGGAATTTTACGCGCGCTATGCCGATACGGTGGTGCTCGCGCGCGAGCTGTCGCTCGAACAGATTTCCAATGTTTGGAAAAAAGCGCAGGAGAAAAACCTGCGCGGCCCGTCCGGCGAACCGATCCGTCTCGAACTCTTCGCGCATGGCGCGCTTTGCGTCGCCGTCAGCGGGAAATGCTACATGAGCCTCGCGCAATACGATCGTTCGGCCAATCGCGGCGCGTGCTATCAGCCCTGTCGCCGCGCCTATCGCGTGACGGATGAGGAGACCGGCGCAGAGCTGGTGATCGACAATAAATACGTCATGTCTCCCAAAGACATCTGCACCATTCAGTACCTCGATAAAATCACAGCCGCCGGCATTTCGGTGCTGAAAGTCGAAGGACGGGGTCGGTCGGCTGATTACGTCGCCACCGTCACGCGCGTCTACCGCGAAGCACTCCATGCGCTGGCCGACGGAATCTATACGCCGGACAAATTCGAACCATGGATTGCCGAGCTGGGCAAAGTGTTTAACCGTGGCTTCTGGCATGGCGGCTACTACTGCGGAACAAAACTCGGCGAATGGTCCGGCGCGGCCGATTCGCAGGCGACCGAGCGGCGCGACGAAATCGGCACGGTCAGCAACTTTTTCAGCAAGGCGCGCGTCGCGGAATTCACCTTGAAGCGCTTTCCGCTGAAGAACGGTGACACCGTTCTGATCGAAGGTCCAACGACCGGCGCGCTGCGCTTTACGGCAAAAGGCCTGCGCGTGAACGGTGAACCGGCCGAATCCGCACAGCTGAATGACATCGTCACGATTGCCCTGCCCGCCAAAGCCCGTCGTCAGGACAAGGTCTTTCTGATTTCATCACGCAATTAAGCGGTGCGGTTAAAGCTGGAAATCCGGGTAATGGACATTTATGGTAACCGCTTTCACAAAGGAGATTTATGCATAAAAAGACCGTTCTACTGTTCGCCGGCCTGATTTCGGCTGTCCTCACCGGATGCGAAAAGAAAAGCGCTCCGCCTGCCGCACCGACCGCGGAGGCCGTTGCCGCCTATACGGAAGCCGCTTTCAGCGGAAACGCCGCGCGGGTCGCTGAAGCCCTGAAGAACGGCATGCCGGTCGATCAGGTGGAGACCAACGGAAACAGCGGCCTGATGCTGGCGTCGTTTAACGGGCATGTGGAAACGATGAAAACCCTGATTGACGCCGGAGCCACGATCGACCTGCGCGACAGCAACGGCCGAACCGCTCTGATGTTCGCCTGTTCCGGCCCCTTCCCGTCCGCCGTCAAACTGCTGCTCGAACACGGCGCGGAAATCAATGCCGTCGACAGCGGCGAGCACTGGTCGCCGGTCATGTTCGCCGCCAGCGAGGGACTCTCTCCGGTGGTTGATCTCCTGCTCGAACACGGAGCCGACCCTAAAATGGTCGATATCGACAATGAGAGTTCCGCCGATTTCGCTCGGTCCCGCGGATTTCCCCAACTGGCCGACAAACTGCAGGCTCTGATCGACGCTCCGTAATCTGAAAGGAATCATCATGAACAAACGTCAGGAACTGGCAAAGGAAGTGCAGACCCGGCTGGCCGCCGGGGAGCGTAAAGACGCAATCTACGACGCACTGAAAGGCCGCTATTCCGCCGCGTCCGTCGAGCGCTCGCTGGCGCAGTGGCCCTATCCGGAAGCCAAAGCCGCCAACACACACATCAACCGGATGATGCTAATGATTTGGTCGATCCTGACGATCCTGAATATTGCACTGGCACTCAATGCAGCAAGCCAGCTCCCCATGCCGGCGAAACTGCTGGTGTTTATTGCCCCGCTGATTCAGGTCGCCATTCTGGTCGGCCTGAAAAACTGCAATCTGCTCGCCTATCTGCTGGTCATCGTTATGGGCCTGCGAACACTGCTGATTGTCCGCACACTCAATTCCCAAAGCTTTCTGCTACTGGCCATCACCGTACTGGCCATGGCCATGGCAGGTTATCTGAAAACCCGGCTCTTCCC
>JBFWJN010000158.1:0-7536 GCA_050253185.1 Kiritimatiellales bacterium
CGGAAGTACGTTAAATGATATCCAATTGTATCCTTCGACCAAGTTCAGCACACACTGCTTAAAACCGGCATGATAGGTAATTGGCGAAGGGAGACTTCCCAATTCTGTATCCGATGCGAAATCCAATGTTTCAACAATGTCGTGAATTTCGCCTGACGAAGCATCGTAGACCTTCAGAGACAGCCCGCTTTCCGCTACCAAATCGGAAAAAACGGTCATTTGATAAAGTTTCCCACTGGGGCCCGTTATCACATCTGTCACGCCGACAACAGAACCGTCTCCATAAAATGCCGCCAGCGAGCTTCCGCTGCTTTCAATCGGTGAACCATCAAGGTCGACTGTCGCATAAACAATCATGCTGTAGGGTTTGCCGGACGGAGGTTGCCAGTCAGGCGGATTTCCGCCGCCATCCGCAACCACAATATCCGCCGAGTCGGACCACCAGACGTTGTTGGTCTCAATGCTTTCCTCCACGTCGTCGTTGACGTCAGCCATAATGCCGAGATAGTAGCTGCCTGCCGGGATTGAAGCCGGAACAGGGATACTGTTTGTTACCGAATATTCCTCTCCGGCATCCATCCCTTCATTTTCTATTCCCTCGTAAACCAAAATGTTCGACACATCACCCCATATTTTGGAAGTGGACAGCACCGCCTGGTTCGTAAATGTTTCTGTCACATCCACATCCTCGCTCCGGTTCATTTCCGATGCTGTCACAGTGAAAACATCACCAGCCTGATACGTCCCAGCCGTGTAGCTGACGTTGGTGATGATCAGGTCGGGATATGGTAATTGTGTGCCAAATCCAGAACAAGTTATTGTATTACTTCCGCTTGTTGGATCCGAATAAACGGTGATTGTTCCCGAATAATCCTGAACCAACACAGGCTCAAACAACACCGGAATACTATGAGAACGCACCGCCTCTACGACCCCTGTCCAATTCCCACTGAATCCGGATGGATAGTCAATGTTTGTAACAGAAAGAGACGAATTGCCGTCGTTGTAAATTGTCAACTCACCAAATGCATGTTGATTGGTAATTATTTCTCCGAAATCCAGATCCCCACCCAAACGCAATATTCGGGTTGCTTTAATACCGGTTCCAGAACAATTAATCATATTGTTGCCACTGGTCTTATCGGAATTCACAGTAATTGTGTCGCTGTACTCTTGCACCACATCAGGCACAAATGAGACCGACACGGTTTTTGAGCCTCCTGAAGGAATCTCGCCCCCACTCTCATCACCACTGAAACCTAAAGGATAACTGATGCCAGTTACAGTCAAAGGGGTATCACCATCATTACATATTACCAGATCGGCTGTGGTCGTATTTCCTACGACTACACTTCCAAAAGTCAGATCCCCGGAAAGGCGCAATATTTTCTGAGGATGGTTATAGATTACGGCGATTTGTGTATCCGTTTTATTTCCGACCGAATCTGTCGCAGTAACGATAATCAGATTTTCCCCTTCATTCAAAGCGATGCCGGAAACACTCCAACTCTCCGTTCCGGAACACGTTCCGCTTTTCTCCGTCTGCTGATTTTTCCATGTTACGCTGGCAACAAAATTCTGTGAATCCGATGCTGTTCCCGACAAATCAACTGTAGAATTTCGGGTTGTGTAGGTAGCATCTGATACCGGGGAACTGATCGTTATACTAGGCGGAGTTGTTTCCGCCTCATAAGTGACTGTCAGGGAAAATCTACTTACATCAAAACTTCGATCACAATACCCCTGCCTGCCACTATCCACATTCGATTCGGCAATCAGAATAATCCCGTTATTATCTTCGATACCAGCACTCCAATCTTTGTATATATCCGTAACATTCCAACTGACATTCACATTTTCTGCATTTGGAACATTCTCCGGATTAGAAATCACCGGGCTTGTTTTGTCATAAGGATTCGAACTCCCTCCATTTACAAAACTATTCCAAGTTACGGACTGGCTCCATGAATCATTGATTCTATATGCATGAATGGTAAAAGGCGTTCCATAATTTTCCCAATCTGTACGAGCGCCTAATACCGCACCCGTCACTTTTGATCCATTTGGCAACACTGGTAAATTAAATTTGATCAAAACCCTTTCCGTCCCGAAATATTGATCAGTACAGTATCCTACGTAGGGTTCTGGATGCGGTTTCGAGGCGTCCGATCTAATGTCCTGACATGCTACTCTGGAAGCTGGTGCTGTTTTAATATTGTTTTGTCGCTTAACCGTGATACTTCCGGATCCTGTAAATCCACCCTGAGCATTATAGGCTGTAATCGTAATAGGATTATCTCCGACATCAAAAGATATCGGGCGCCCACCCCAGGTTCCGTCTGTTTCAACAGCATCCCAATCACTATCGGATCGGCCTGTTTTTGAATTCACATATCCCACTCTTGTAGATCCTGATGGAGCTAAACCAAAAAATGTCATAGAGGAACTGCCGGTTGAGTACGGATTCGAAGAAGGAACTGTAATGACAACGGTCGAAGCGCTTCCTTTCAGGCCCAAGCCGGTGCATGTGATTGTGTTTTCTCCACCGGTTCTATTATCGGAATTAACCGTAATCGTTCCGTTGTAATCTCGAGCCGCGGCTGGCGAAAATGTCACAGTGATGTTCTTTTCGCCTCCATCAAGGATTGTTCCCTTCCAATTCTCACCACTAAATCCACTTGGATAACTGATCCCTGTGATATTCAGTGAAGAATTCCCAGTATTGCTTATCTTAAGAGCCCCAGGGACACTAACACTTAGTCCAACTTGTGTTTGCGGGAAATCAAGATCTCCGCTTAATGATATAATGCGAGTCGGAGCAGGGGTAATCGTAAAATATGTGCTGGAAGAGTCACTGGCAGTATATCCGGCCTTAAACACCTTCGCCTTCACTGTACATGAGCTGCTGATCGTGAAACTGCCTGTATATTCTGTCGAGCTCTTCGTGGGGTCTGTATCATCTATTGTATACCTGATTGTCGAATCGCTCGGATAGCTCGACAGCGAAATATCGCAGGAACCCACATGCGTCCCGCCATCCGGGGAAATCCTCGGAGCAGAAAGCTTGGGTAAGGGAGGACCATTAAAGGTGATTTCGTATTCTCCCGTTTCAAGGTCACTGCTGCCTACAACAAAAACATAACGGGAACCCTTACTCACCAAAAAGCTCACCCCCCCATTATCTGCATCTCCAGAATCCGAATCATACAAATACCAATTTCCAGACATATTCTTCTTAAAAACAAAAAGATCGGTATCAAAACCCAGCGTGCTGTCTAAAGTATCCACATTTAGTGTGCCGCTTTCTGGAGCCGTGTAGTCATAGTAATCAAAATCCGCACCGGGATTAATCCATTCGCCAGTATATGTTTTGTCTCCATTTTCATCTAAAAGAGTATCAACCACACGATACCCCACTATCTCGACAGGAATATGACCAATAATTGTCGCGGTATCAACGTATGCATATGGCTCATCATACTGCAGTTTGTATAGTTTTCCTGCCCAGAGAGTAACATCAACAATTGCCACATCCTTAGATGAACTTGACTTTTCGGCCAACAATTTCCACCCGGAAGTTTCTTGAACATAGAGTTTTAAGTCATGAGCAAATCCAATCCCCGCTCGTGGATTCGTCACCTGAAATCCCGCCTGACCTGTTTTGTTGGGAACAAAATAGAAATAATCATCCCCGACATTCATAGTTTGAAATTCTCCACTAAAATCGCCATCTGGATTAGGGATGACGTTGTGAAAAGCCATTGCCGATAAACTTAGAACTACAACCAGAAGAATGATCAATTTTATTGTTTTCATCTTTGTCTCCTTTCAAGTGGAAACCCGTTTCGTTTAAATTTACGGCTCATTGTTTCAGCAGTTTGCTCTGGACACGTTAACAAGTTCGGTAACTTTTAGAGTTCCTGTATGATTGCGATTTTTTCTGTTCAAATTTTTCTTGGGTAATCAGGCTTTTCCCATTGAGCTTTTTAAGTTCTTCGAGTCGTGAAAAAGCTGATACTCTGTTTTGCGAATTTACTTCTTCCACGGGATCGGGAGTGCCCGCCGCGGAAGGATGCTCCCGTCGATACCGCACTGTTTTCGGAGTTGTACAACCAACAAACAGCAATCCGATCATTGCCAATCCCAGATTTCTCAGAATCATTCTCATCTGCATTCTCTTTTCGATTAAACTTTTCTTTTTTCGCCGCTTTTCGGTCATTCACTTTTTTATTTCCGTGGTTCTGTCGGAGACATCGCCTCACCTGCCTATTTTCGGTTCAATCCATTCGTGTACATTCGTGGAAATCCGTGGGCCTTTTTGCGTTCCATGCGTTCTCTCGCGGTTAAATCGGTCATTGAACACCTCCCGGAAGTTTCGGTCGCGGTGGCGGCGTGGGGAGGTCGGTCAAGGATGGCGGAGGAGGAGAAACGCCTCCGCGATTATCCGTTATCTGTGAACTGTTATCGGCGGTTACAGACTTCTCTTTGGCCGCGGACTTCTGGTCTCCGCTTCCCGCCCGCTGACTGGATACAGCCCATAGACCGATTATCAGCGCGGCGGAAACCGCTGCTGCAACCGAAATGATTGTTCCCCTCCTGATCACCCGACCCCCTTATGTTCCCCGTCATCACAAACAAAACAATATTTCTCACCATTCTTGCTTTGTCTTGATGGTTTCTCTGGCGGACATAACCACTATTGATTTACATTGTCAAACAATAGAGTTCGTTTTCTATTGTCAGTCATCGTCTACCATCTTCCCTCACGAACAGAAGGAAACCCCACCTATGCGAGGAAAGAAGACAGCGCAGCTGGCTTATCGGCTGTCGGACGAAGAAAAAGCTGCAATTACGGAAATCGCCGATGAAATGCGGATGAAACCAGCGGAAATTGTGTCGATTGTTATGGCCCAGTTTATTCGAGCCCGGCAGGAAAAAGGAAACCGCCTGATCTGGCCTCCTGAGTTCCATTATTTTCCCGCAGTCCCCACCAGCCAGGATCTGCTGCTGGCTGCCGAAGATGCTGAGAACCATTACGACACCCGATCAGAGGCTGAATCGAAGAACCGCCGGTGAACCGGCGGCGCGCGCCTCAATCAATCTATCCATATCGATTGACCTGTATCGGTAAAATCCGCTAAATTCCTCCGTTAACGGAGGAACTGTATGAGCGATCTCGAACGGAAAACCGCGGGCGTACCGACTTTAAAGCGACTACCGCTTTACCTGCGCCTGCTGCGCAAGATGAAAGAAAACGGCGAACAGTACGCCTCCGGCGCCGTCGTCGCCAAAGAACTCGGCCTCGATCCGATCGTCGTGCGCAAAGACCTCGCCATCACCGGAGCCGTCGGCCGCCCTCGCCTCGGCTTCCAGATGGACGAAATCATCACGGCCATCGAGGACTTCCTCGGCTGGTCCAACACCTCCGACGCCTTTCTGGCCGGCGTCGGGAATCTCGGTGCCGCCCTGCTCGGCTATCAGGGTTTTGAACAGCACGGCATGCGCATCGTCGCCGCGTTCGACGCCAATCCGGCCATCATCGGCACAAAGATTCACGGCAAGACCATCCTGGACATCAAAAAGCTGCCGTCGCTCGCCAAGCGCATGCATGTACAGATCGGCATCATCACCGCCACGGCCTCTGTCGCGCAGGGCATTGCCGACACGATGATCGCCGGCGGCATCCGCGGCATCTGGAATTTTACGCCAGCTAAACTGACCGCACCGAATCACGTCACACTTCAGCGCGAAGACCTTGCCTCCAGCCTCGCCGTGCTCTCGCACCGCCTGCTCGTCGGCCATAACGCCGGGCTGGAATAATTTTCCAATGGTTGGAAACCGTATCCCAAATTTTTCCAACCTCTGGAAAATCTTATGATGCCACCAGCAGCTCGGTCAATTTGCGACCGGCGACGGCGGGATTGCAGAGCACGCCGGGGCCGCTGAGGCAACCGCCTTCGCAGCACATGACTTCCACAAAACTGCCGTCGCATCCGCGGGTCGCGGCCATTTTCAGCCGTATCAGCGATTTGCTGTCGAGTCCGTTGAATGCGACCGGCTTAAGCTGTTCCGCATCGGATCCGAGATGCGTACGAATCGCCTCGGTTACGCCGCCGCTGACCGGGAATCCGCGACCACCGGCCTGCGCCGGTCGACTCAGGTCCTGCGTCGCGCACTGCTGCACATCGATACCCGCCGCAACCAGCATCGCGCCGAGTTCCTCAAAGGTCAGCACGTAGTCGACGTTCGGGTTGTCGAGCGCTTCGGTTCGCTTGGCAAGGCACGGTCCAATGAAAACCGTGACGGCGTCGATGTCGGCATCCTTTGCCATCTTGGCGCTGATGGCCATCGGCGACGGCGTGTGCGATACAAACTCGGCCAGTTCCGGCAGATGTTTTTTTACGGCCTCGACATAGGCCGGGCAGCAGGAGGTCGTCATGAACGGCGCACCGCCTTCGATCCGCTCTTTCCATTCCGCGCTTTCGCGCCGAACGGTTTCGTCGGCACCGACAGCCACTTCCTCAACCGCATCGAATCCCAGTTCTTCGAGCGCGGTGGCAATCTGTCCGAGGTCGCCGGGGAACTGGCCGACAACGGATGGCGCCAGCAGGGCCACGACGCGCGGTTTATCGTTCAGCTTCCGGAGCACATCGATCATCTGCGAGCGCTCCTGAATGGCGGCGAACGGGCAGGCCCGCGCGCACTGCCCGCAGGAAATACACGTCTCATGATCAATCACTTCCCGGCCGTGCTCATCCTTGGAAACGGCATTGACCGGGCAGATTTCCTCGCACGGCACCGGCGTGCGAACGACAGCGTTATATGGGCACGCCTTCATGCAGAGCCCGCAGTTGACGCATTTGTCCGGGTTGATGACGGCCCGGCCGTGCACCATGCTGATCGCGTCCTTGGGGCAGTTGGTCTGGCAGGCGCGGCCGAGACAGCCGCGACAGGCGTTCGTGATGACATAGCGGCTTTTCAGGCAGGCGCTGCAGGCGATATCGATCACGGTCAGATCGACGTTTTCGACATCCCGGCGCGCCAGAGCACGGTCAAAATACTCATGCAGCGGGGTCAGCTCATCCGTCTCGTCCTCGACGCCGAACCCGAGAGCGGCCATTGCGCGATATTTGAGCACTTCGCGATCGCGATAGATACAGCAGCGCGAAGAGCTCTCGTTGCGCGGGCGCATCCGGACCGGAATATGATCGAGTTCGCCGTGCGGATCCTCGCTGAAGAATGCCCTGGCGACACGCACCAGCACCTCTTTGCGGATGCGGTTGGCCTGATTATCATAACGCATGGCCGTCCCCTTCCGCCTTGTTCAGCGCGCAGTCACAGGCCTCGATGAGACTTTCGATCGACGCATTGCTGATCAGTTTCCGGTTGACCCGGGCGAACGGCGGGCGGCCGCTGTGCGGGTTGTCGCAGACTTTCAGGCAGTGCGCACCGACAATTTCCACACGTCCCCGCAAGCGTTCCGGCAGCTCGTCGGCGAAGTTCAGCAGATGCCCGCCGCCCATAACAAAACAGGTG
>JBFWJN010000159.1:0-7529 GCA_050253185.1 Kiritimatiellales bacterium
CAAACCGCTGTGCCGGGCGTTACCTGCTGACGATTGCCAGCGGGATGGGCGGGCTGGGAGCGATTACGCTGATCGCCTGTTTTGAAGGGGTGTTCGTTGGAGGCCTGACCAACAGCTGGTGGACAATGGGAGAGGGACTGATTGTTTCCGTCGTGATGGTTTCCGGGTGGATTCTGTACCGGTTCCGCCAGACCCGGGCGTTGACGCTGGCACAATTCCTTGAGGTTCGTTACAGCCGTCGTTTCCGGATTTTTGCCGGACTGATCTGCTGGCTGTCGGGCATTATCAACTTCGGGATTTTTCCGTCGGTCGGCGCGCGGTTTTTCATGGTTGCGCTGAACATCCCGCCGGACGCGGTCTGGTGCGGGCTGCCTGTGTATGGAGAATTTCTGTTCCTGCTGATCGGCGTGTCTTATCTGTTCACGCTGTGGGGCGGACAGGTCGCTGTGATGGTGACGGATTTCATCCAGGGTGTTTTCTGCAATGCCGCCATGATTCTGATCGTGATCATTAGCATTGCGATGATCGGGCTTCCGGCGATCAACCGGATGCTGCTCGACGGCATCAGTGCAGACAACCGCCAGAAGCTGGAACAGGTGGTGGATGTTCAGCTGGCCGGCGGGGATCTGTCGCAGTTTGATTTTGAGCAGTCTCCCAAAGCGGAAATCCTGACGGAGGCTGCCACGATTGGAACGTCCGGATCGTCTGATAAAACGGAAGCCGTTGAAAAGGCGCTGGATTATTACCGCAACAACGACTCGATGATTCACCCCTTTAAAATCAAAGGAAAACGCGACCTGAACATCTGGTTCTACCTGATGGCGTTCTGGCTGAATTTTTACAGCGGCCGGATCTGGCAGGGCACGCAGGGATATAATTCGGCGGCCCGTACGCCGCACGAGGCCCGTATGGGCAATATTCTGGCCATGCTGAGAACGCTGCCGATGTGGGTGTTCACGGTCGGGATGCCGATCTGCGCACTGGCATTTTATAATTCGGACGCATTTATAAGCCATGGCGAGCATCTGAAGCTGTATCTGCAGCAGCTGGGTAATCCGAATCTCCAGCGTCAGATGGCGACGCCGCTGGCGATGATGGCGTTTTTGCCGGTGGGGATGAAAGGCTGCTTTGTGGCGCTGATGCTGGCGGCGTTCATCAGCACGCACAATACCTATATGCATTCCTGGGGCAGTATTTTTGTTCAGGATGTGGTTATGCCGTTCCGTAAAAAACCGTTTGCGCCGGACGTGCATATGAGGCTTCTGAAGCTTTCTATTCTGTTTGTGTGCGTGTTCATCTTTATCTTCAGCATGGTGTTCCGTCAGACCGAGTACATTGTGATGTTCTGGAATATCACCGGAGCCATCTTTACCGGCGGTGCCGGCGCCGTGGTGATCGGCGGTCTCTACTGGAAGCGCGGGACGACCGGCGCCGCCTGGGCGGCGATGATCACGGGATCCGTTCTCGCAACGGGCGGTATCATTCTGCGGCAGATGGATCTGGCCGCGCCGTTTACAAATCCGATTCTGCATTTCATTGCGTCTAAAAATGGAATGGTGCTCGCATTCTGGTCCGGCGTTTCGGCCGTGGCAGTTTATGCGGTTGTCTCGCTGGTCAGTCAGAGCAGGTCGTTCAATATGGATCAGATGCTGCACCGCGGAAAATATGCGATTGCCGAAGATGAACACAATGTTGCTCCACCGGTTAAAGGCTTGAAGGCGCTCATTGGTATTTCCCGTGAATTCACGAAGTTTGATCGGATTGTCTATTATTTTTGTGTTGTGTGGATGATCGGCTGGGCCCTGATTTTCCTGATCGGCAGCATTTACGGTTCGCTGGTTCCGACCACGGACCTGCAGTGGCTGTCCTACTGGCAGGTTCAGTTCTCTATTTTCATGGTTATCGGGATTGTCGTCACGGTGTGGTTCAGCCTGGGTGGAATCCGCGATGTGATCCAAATGTTTAAACGTCTGAATCAGGTTGATCGTGACGTATCTGATGATGGAATGATTCTGCAGGACGAAGTTGAAGACTCAGTTCAACGTTAAGGGAAGGCGATCATATGTTTCAGCAAAGAATTATGCGCAGCATTCTGAAATGGGCAGTGGGCATTCTTCCTGTAGCTGCCGGTGCACAGGAACGATCGCAGCCTGATATCCTCCTGATTCTGGCGGATGACATGGGGTATTCGGATCTCGGCTGCTACGGCAGTGAAATCCATACGCCCAATCTGGATCGGCTGGCGAAAGATGGCATCCGGTTCTCCCGGTTTTACAATGCCGCCCGCTGCTGTCCGTCCCGGGCCTCGCTGCTGACGGGGCTTTATCCGCATCAGGCCGGAGTGGGGGCCATGGATGATACGCGGAACCCGTCTATTCCGGCGTATCAGGGATATCTGAGTGATCACTGCGTAACGCTGGGTGAAGCATTGGAACTGGCCGGATACAGCACGTTTATTTCCGGGAAGTGGCATGTGGGAAGAGAGAAAGAGTCCATGTGGCCGAACAACCGCGGGTTTCAGCACGTATTCAGCTATCTCGGCGGCGCCTGCAGTTATTATACGGCGGGGTGGCTGAATCAGCCGAATCAGGCGCTGATCAGCGGAACAGAACTGTATTCGCTTCCGGATGATTTTTTCATGACGGATGCCATTACAGATTTTGCACTGAAATTCATTAAGGAAATTCCGGAAGAGAAGCCGCTGTTCGGCTACGTTGCCTATACGGCTCCGCACTGGCCGCTGCAGGAGCGACCCGAAAATATCGCGAAGTATAAGGGACATTATGATGCTGGCTGGGATGAAATCCGGGAGCAGCGGTATGAACGAATGGAGCAGATGGGCATCATTGATCCTTCGTATGCGCTGGCTCAGCGAAGCGATGGAAACAGCCTGGTGCCGGCATGGGACTCCCTGTCTGACGAGAGAAAGAAGGATATGGCCGGGCGCATGGAGGTTTATGCCGCGCAGATGGACAGTCTGGACCAGCAGGTCGGACGGCTGGTTGAAGGGCTGAAGGCCGCCGGAAGGTATGAAAACACCCTGATTCTGTTTCTTTCAGATAATGGTGCCTGTGCGGAGCCGAATGACAAGCCGTTCGGGCAGAAATGGATTAATTCGGATGCCGTTATCGGAAGCCGGGAGTCGTTTGCGAGCTACGGGCGCGGATGGGCCGAGGTGTCGAATGTTCCGTTTCGCTACTGGAAACAGAAAATTTTTGAAGGGGGCATTCGGACTCCTCTGATTGCGCATTGGCCTAAAAAAATCACCGCGGCGGCGGGAACGATCAACCGTCAGCCGGGACATATTGTGGATTTGATGTCGACCTGTCTTGATATCGCCGGAGGAAAATATCCTGAGACATTTAACGGGAAGACGGTTATTCCGGCGGAAGGAATCAGTTTTGCTCCGGTGTTTTCTGGGAAACCTCGGGTTGAACATCCGGTTCTGGCATGGGAGCATTTTGCGAATCGCGGCATTCTGAGTGGAAAATGGAAACTGGTGGCGCATGCCACCGGCTCGCCGCAGGGAACGCTTCCCTTCAAATGGGAACTGTATGATACAGAATCCGACCCGGCAGAAAGCAGAAATATTGCCGGACTGCATCCGGAAACGGTGCAGGATCTCAGTCGGAAATATGAACAGTGGGCGGACCGCGTCGGAGTCATCGAAAATCTGCGAAACTGGCAGCGGCATTAAGGTCCAGCTTTGTGCAGATCAGTTGTTTGTTTTGCGGCTGATCATCAAGAATGCTCTCGTATGCTGGGAATCCGGCTACGTTTTCTCAAGTACTGCGTCGCTCCGATGGATTTTGTCAGAAAACCTCGAGCCGGAATCGTGATATTATTTGATAACACCCCGATAGGATGTGAAATGAAAAGGATATGTAAACTGCTAGCATTGCAATAATTCAGTGAAAGGCCCCGACAGCCAAAGAAGGCTGGCCGCTGGAGAAAACAGGACTAAGAACAAATCAGAACTGCTAAAGGAAAGGAGTAGATGATGCGAAAATGGATCAGCATTGCGATGGCCGTACTCAGCCTGTCGGTCTATGCAGACACGACAAATACCTTTACAAGGGCAGTAGATAATAACTGGAGTAATTCCAGCAACTGGGATGTGGTTCCTTCCAACTGGACGGACTATTCCGCAAATCTGGTATTTGGTTATGGGAACGGTGCGAATTACTGGATGTATAATAATATCAGCGGTGCGAAAGTGGCGAGTATGACCTTTACGGAAGATGCTGCCGGCTCGTATTCTGTGAATAACAACAATGTTCAGTTCACAACCGGCAACAGTATCGGCGATATGATTGTGAACAACAGCAGTTATGCCGTTAATTTTTATTCACAGGCGGTATTTAACTGGGGAACCAGCGGAGCCCGTTATGTCCGGGCAAATAATGGAGATCTGACTTTCGGCGGGATCGCACTGTGGACGAGTAACGACGGTGACCCAAATCTGATTTTTGCGGCGAAGGCAGGCCGAACCATTACCCTGCGGGACACAGGAACCTTAAATCCGGGAAGCACTGTGCGAACCCTGACATTTCAAGGGGACGGAACCGGCGGCAGTTTTTCTTTTGATTCCACAATCAGTGGTGCCGCCAGTTATCTGCATCATCTGATTATTGAAGATGCGGCAACGGTTAACCTGAATATGACAGCCGGGCAGATTGAAGATCTCACCCTGTCATCCGGGCGAGTCAGTTATTCGAAGGACAACCTCTCGTTTGGAGACATTATTTTTGGCACGACCGGTGGCGGAGCAAATGAGGTCGATTTCAATGGGCATGACAATGATTTCAATCTGTTGACAATTGCCGCGGATGCGGAGACGAACATCCTGAATTTTGAAGGAACCAATGCCGTGACCTTTGCCGACTGTTCTGCGGAAACCTGGCTGTCGACGCTGGTTATCACGAACTTCGAATTCGGGGTGGATTCCCTTCGTTTCGGAACAGATGCGGATGGGCTGACTCAGGCCCAGAAGGATCTGATAACGGTGAATGGTGTAAGCGGCATTGATTTGGATTCCACCGGTTACTTGGTTCCTGAACCGACGACCATCAGTTTGCTGGTGATTTCCAGTACCGTATTGTTTCTGATTCGTCACACCCGCTGCTTCTAGTTTTCCCAATTGTTCTGAGGTTCCCCGGCAGGTGTGTTCACCGGGGAACCTTTTCGGGTTTCAGGTCGCATGGATGCGTTAGAAACCGGCGGAACGCGCCACACTACAACGCACTGTTTTTACTCGAATACTCTATAGGGGATATGCCGACCGTCTGTTTAAAAACAGTGTAAAACTGGGTGTAACTACCGAATCCCGCATTCAGGGCGCAGGTGGTTATATTCGCGGAGCCGGTCTGTGAGTAGAGGGAGAAAAACCGTTTTAATTTCTGCTGGTTCCGGAATTGAGTGATCGTTGCTCCGATCTCTTTCCGGAACAGGCAGGTTAGCCGTGATGTGCTGATGCCGCAGTGTCGGGCGAGCTCCGGAATCGGCAGGCCCTCGTCCTTTTCGCTGCATATAATGTGGACGGCTTTGACAATGGACGGGGGAAGTTCACTGCTGCAAAGAGTGCTCTTTGTTGTACAGAAAATATGCCAGCAGTGCTGAAGAATATAATGAAGCCCTGCGTTGAACAGGTCGTTCTCATTTTGATGTCGACGGGGCGATGGAGAAGCCGGGGTGCCGAGTTTCCGCAGCTCAATTAAAATCTGGCGTATGAATCTGAATTCATGAGCGGGCAGTTGGCGATGAGGAATCTCACCATGCTGCTGTTTAAGAATCTCATCATGCTGTTCCGTGCAGGACCTGAGCAGAAAGTCCTGGGTAAACTGAATGACCCACATTTTAAAATCCGGGGTGCGCCGGCAAAGGGATCTTTTCTGATCTGGGAAAAGCCAGATGGCTGAAAAAGCCGGAAGTTCGGCAATTTTATCATCAACAATATAGGTTGCACTTCCGGACTCTATAACCAGCAGCGCGAGCACTTGGTTTGTATAGCGTTTGTCCGGTTTGGCAAGGGCGGTTTGGGCATCCATGTAGCAGACCCGGCCGCCTCGTTCCGGATCTATCGGAATGCGGATGAATTCCGGGACAATAGGTTTTTGAACTCCGCTCATATTTTTAAGGATATTTGAAAACCCGCGGATGACAAATCGTTTTTTTTGTTTCATAGAACCTGGTTTCATGGACGGCATCAGGCGGAGAGTGAGGCCAAGCCGGGGCGACAGACTGTCGAAAGAAGATGCAAACCATTTGAGCGAAAACCGAATGTCAATTCTGTTGGACTGTGTTTTTATATCGGTGCGTCATATTTCAGGAAGAAACCAGATTCTTCTGAGACATAAAAACAGAACCAACAGAGGAGAAGCATGAAAAAAATTATAATTGCATTAACAGTATTGACCGCTTTATCCATCAATGCAGCAACATCTAATACATGGGTTGCTGCCGGACCAAATGATAACTGGAGCAATGCCGATAACTGGGATGTTATTCCTGCCGACTGGACCGATTATTCGGCGGATCTGATTTTCGGTGCAAATGACGGTGCCAGCTATAACATGAATAATACAATCAGTGTGGCAAAAGTTGGAAGTATGACATTTACGTCAGATACCGGTAATGATTACTGGCTGACTTCCTCTTCGTCATATGCCGTTCAGTTTGCCAATGGGTCGGATAACGGTGGTGATATTATTGTGAATAACGGTTCGCACTCTGTCACTTATGCCGTCGGCGTACTGTTTAATTACGGGACATCGGCAGACCGTTATGCCAGGGCGGTAAACGGTGATATCTGGTTCCGGAATGTACAGCTGTGGACCAGTAATTATGACAGTCGCAATCTCTATTTCCAGGCCGGAAACGGTCGAACGATTTCATTTCGCAGCGGATATGCGGTCAGTGCTCAGGGGTCCGTAGCGAAAGCGCTTACATTTCAGGGTGACGGAACGGGCGGGTTGTTTGAAGTTAACTCAAGCCTTACCGGGAATGCGATTGATCTCTATGTGGAAGATGCGGCAACAGCAACGCTGAACATGGATGCCGGTCAGTTCCGGGACATTACGCTGGCAAACGGCCGGGCTGATTTCTCCAAGGACAATATGATATCGGCGGATCTGGCGTTTGATGCCACTGGCGGAGGGGAGAATATCGTTGCATTCAACGGGCACAGCAATGACTTTGAACTTTTGACTATTACAGCAGATGCAGACGTGAATATTTTAGATTTCAACGGATCGAATACGGTCACCTTTGCCGACTGCTCCAGTGAATCATGGCTGGGACAGCTCGTGATCACAAACTTCGAATCCGGTGTTGATTCGCTTCGCTTCGGCACGAATTCAACCGCTCTGACTTCCGCGCAGCTGACGCAGATCACGGTCGATGGGCAGGCCGGGGCAAGTCTGGATTCGGACGGGTTCCTTGTGATTCCGGAGCCGACGACACTCAGCCTGTTCGTAATTTCCAGCGCAACACTGTTTTGGGTACGCTACAATCGTTGCCGCTAGTTCCGG
>JBFWJN010000160.1:0-7504 GCA_050253185.1 Kiritimatiellales bacterium
GGCTGCCAGATGAATCAGTCGGATTCCGAGCGGATCCGCAGCGTGATTGAGGACCTTGGATTCCAGATGACTTCTGTTGAGGACGAGGCCGACCTGATCGGGGTTGTTGCCTGTTATGTGCGCCAGAAAGCCATCGATAAGGTCTATAGCAAAATCCGTAAATGGAATGAATGGAAGAACTCGCGTCCGCTCATCACCTTTGTGTCCGGCTGTATTCTGCCGGCCGACGAAGAAAAATTCCTGAAGCTCTTCGACCTGCTCTTCCGGATGAACGAACTGCCGAACCTGCCGGAACTGATCCGGCAGTGCGGTGTCACAACAGAATATTCTGCCCGGAACAGCCTGGGCGATCTGAAGCATGAAGATGAGCGGACTGATTTCTGGCAGGTCGAGCCGGCATACAGTTCCGATTTTGAAGCTTTTGTGCCGATTCAGAACGGGTGCGATAAATTCTGCTCGTTCTGTGCGGTTCCCTATACCCGCGGGCGCGAAGTGTCACGAACCAGCGGCGATATTCTGGCCGAAATCCAGCGGCTGGTCGATCGTGACGTCAAAGCGATCACCCTGCTGGGACAGAACGTGAATTCCTACGGCAAGGACCGGCCGGGCGAAGAACTGTCATTCGCGCAGCTTTTGCGTGAAGTCGGTGAAATCGGCGACCGCAGCGGGCAGGAATTCTGGGTTTATTTTACCTCGCCCCATCCCCGGGATATGACGCGGGACGTGATCGAAGTCATTTCTCAGTACAAATGCCTCGCCAAGCAGATCCACCTGCCGGTTCAGAGCGGCGACGAAAAAATGCTTCGCCGCATGAACCGCAACCACAGTGTGGATGCCTATCGGAAAATTATCGCCGACATCCGCGAACTGCTGCCGGCCGCCACCGTTTTCACCGACATCATCGTCGGCTTCAGCGGCGAGACCGAGGAACAGCTTGAAAACACGGCGCAACTGATGGAAGAGGTCGGCTTCAACATGGCCTACATCGCCAAATATTCGCCGCGCGTCGGCGCGCGTTCCGCTCGCTGGGACGACGATATTACCCCACAGCAGAAAAGCGAACGGTTGGCAAAGCTCACCGAAATATTTAAGCGCAGTTCCCTGGCGTATAACCGGAGTCTGATCGGGAAAACCTGCCGGGTGCTGGTGGAGCGGGCCGACCCGCGGATGGCCGATGCACTCGCCGCCCGGACGGAAGGAAAAATTCCGGTCCGGATTGTGGGTGCTTCCGCCGAACTCATCGGCACCTTTCAGAATGTCAAAATTACGTCTGCGGCCGAACTTTCACTGGCTGGGGAGTTGGTTTGATTATCGGAAACAGAACAAGAACTGCTGCGAAAAAGTTCCCTGTACGATGACGTTTTCTAAGTATAAAAGATTAATATTATTACGCATTTTAAATTTTTATTTTTACCCCGTCTGTATAAAGTACTGGCCTAACCTGCTTTGGGGTATATCCATGGTGTTGGAAAAAACGCTTTCGATTTTTATAATAGCTGCCTCGGTTTGCGGTGCTGTTTGCGCAGGTGTCTTTAATCCAATAGATGTTTTCGGCAGGAATCAGGACGTTGTGGTTGGAGTTGGTGAAGACGCGACTGACAGAGGCGCTTTTTTAACGGACGGCTTCTTTATTCGTTGCCGGTTCGTGAACTAGATGGAGCGAATTTAATTTAGGGAACAGAGTTATGAAAAAAGGAATCAGTGCGATTGTCTTGTTAATGGCTGCTGTTTCATCAAAAGCGGCGACGGTTGAAATTTATCATGATTGGGCCTTTACGAATGTGGTGTCCGAAGCCAATGAGACAACCGCTGGATGGTATTTTTCCGGTGGAAGTGGACTCTCTGACCAACAGATCAATGGGGTTAATTTTTCAGGAGTGACAGTTACTAAAGATGCAGACAGCTCCGGTTCGAGCGGAATTCTTTCCTGGAGCAGTGCTGCTGGGTACGAGTTCGCCGACTCGTATAGCAGTTTTGATTGGCATGAACCCTATTCGTCTCAGACTGCGATGAGCGTCGGCGGGCTTTGGAGCTATGGCGACGGGACGATGTCGCTGGATCTGGATATTGCTGCGGGGGTTGACTATGTGATCTCAGTAGTAACGTTGATGCCTTCTGGGTCAGAGACGGATCGCACGTATGACGTGTATGTGGACGGCGCGCTGGTCGCGGATGATGTTGCGACCGTTGGTTCCGATCCCTTTAATACGTGTGTGAAAATTTATGGCACCAGCGATGGCAATGTGGACTTGGATTTTTCATCAGGAGGTTACGGAGATACGGCTCCCGCTTTTTCGGTTATTACAGTGACGCAGATTCCGGAGCCGGCATCCATCGCCATGCTTTGCATTATCATGAGTGTCGGCTTCTTTATTCGCCGCCGGTTTATAGATTAGTTGACGTCGTTTATTCTTCGCTCAGTGCAATTCGATAGAGAACCCTTCCGGCATCCTCCGGCAGGGTTCCTTCGTTAAAGAAACCCCGCAAAATTTCCAAACATTGGAAACTTTCCTGCATCTGCTTTTCCAATGTCTGGAAATCAGCTTGGTCGAGGTCGGCTTCGCGGCGGATTTCCGCCAGATGTGCGCCGTTGTGCGCATTCTGCCCGGCGTGCATCGGCAGGGCGCCGAGAATTCGCAGCAGTTGACCATGCAGGGCATTGGGCATGGCGCCCAGCACGTCGCCGCAGAAAAATTCATAGCAGACCGGCGGGCGGCCGACGTTGAGCGCGCAGCCGGTTTCGGTCAGAAATCCGTATCGATCGCTCTCCAGCTCACTGCGTCCATGCAGCCGGCGCAAGAAGGGGCTTTCGAGGGCTTCCTCGCAGATGTCCGCACGGCAGCAGCAGGTGGTGCAGAGTTCACAGACCGGCCGGCAGTTTGCGCTCACCAGCTCCTGCACGCCGCGCTCCAGCTCGGCATACTCTTCCACTAGATGTTCTAAACGGCTGTTCATTGAGCGGTTTTACCATCTGTCGGGTTTTTTTTCAGCAGAAAGGCGACGCAATGATTCAGCCGGATTGCCGGAAGTCGCAGCAGCGCAAGGCTTCGCTCGCGAATGGGCGCGAACATGGAGATGGAAAAGAAAACGGTGTAGTAAAGCATGCTCCCTGCCAGCAGATCGGAGATCCAGTGCCCGCCGCCCGCCAGGCGCGGCAGCGCGAAGAAAATCATTCCGAACAGAACCGCGATGCGGGCTGCCCATGGGCGCAGTCTGTACAGCAGAAACGAGCCGGTCATCAGCAGGCCGATGCCGTGGTCTCCGGGAAAACAGCAGGAGGAATGGTCTTTGGGATGTCCCGGGATATGTTGGAGTTTGGAGAGCAGAACCGCCCGGTTCATCAAATCACTGCTGAGGGTTGGGGACCATCGTCTGAAATCCTGAAAGATTTTGGAGGATGAACAGACGATCGTGAGCAGGGTAACCACTGATATATAAAGTGCAAACTGGAGCAGGGAAGCCCGGTCTTCATGATTCGGATTCTTGAAATAGACGGCGAAAAAGACAGACGTCATCCAGAGCATGGAAATCAGATCCATCGAGCGGTTGTTTGCGATGCCCCAGAAAATCTGCATGGGGCGGCTGTCGCGCATGGTACCGTTCAAGGTCCGGAATACGGGGTAGTCGATGCGTTTCCAGAGAGAATCGTTTTGAGAATACTTCAAGACCGTTCGTCCACGATGATCCTGAAAAGGGACCTGTGTTGCATGCCAGCTGGTGTAAAGAAATACGCCTAATGTAATCGGTAAAATCAGCTGAGCAATCTGTTTCAATGCGGGCCTCAAGGATCGTTCTCCATTTTCTGATTCAAATCAAAAACATAGCAAACAGGTTGCGTAAAAATAAAGTATTTGTTGCAAGGGCCAGGCGGTTCTTTCCCCCGTTCCTTCTCGGCGTATTTTTCCGACCGACGTTTTGGGAAGCTGTTTTCCCGCAATTAATTGCCTGTATCGAGGTTTTTCCTGCAACTGGATTCCGTGACAGCAAACGGGGTGTTTACGGCCTTATTCACAGCCTCTTTAATGACAGGAAGCAGTGTCGCGGGAACGGTGTTGGTGTCGGGAACCCATGTGATATTGTCGATGGATACTCCGGTCAGAGCTTTTACCCATGTCATGCCGACGATGTAGCGCCCCAGATTCAGGGACATGTGGAATCCGTCGCGGGTCAGCGTGTCTCCGACGTCGCTGGTGCGCATATTCTGAATGGCGGTCCCGGAAGGAATGATGAAGTCGAAAGACGGATTCGGTACAATTTTCTCCTGAACGGCAGTAACGATGGCGTTGTACATGGTCATCTGGTCTTTGCCGTATTTTATAAAGCCGCTGTGAGTGCTGTTCTGCTGGTAGGCCCAGGTCATTTGCCATCCGAGTTTGGCATCCGGATTGGTTTTCTTGCTGTTGATGTAAACAATCAGGTTGTTCAGATCGGAATTGTAGGTTTCCGGCAGACCGCTGAGCGAACTGACCTGCTGAATGGAAATGAAATCCCAATCCTCGTCCTGAATGCCGTATTCAAGTGTGCTGTTTTTCCGGGAGTGCCATTCCCCGGAATCATTTTTCTGGTAGTCGTATTCAGTTCCGTTCGTCTCTGCATTTTTCCAATGTCTGGAAAGAGGGCACCCGCCGATGTAGAGGTTCCCCAGAACCACCTCTCTAATCCCTGCATTTGTGGCAATCTGATACACATGACGCAGCGCGTCCTGGCTGAAGCTGTTGCCGATCGCCAGAATCTTGAGCGATTCCGGTGGCTCTACTTCCGTGGCAAAGGATGCGGTTCCGAGAGAGAATGCGACAAAGCTTATTGCGAGTAGATTTTGTTTCATAATGGTTAAAAATAGCTGCCGCTCAGGCGGGATACTAGGTTTTTATGCTTTTCAGCAGGCTCAGGATTTCTCCCAGCCTTGCGGCGGTCGGTCGGGCTTTAAGGCGGGGATAACGGCCGCCGGGCATAACGGCTTCGCCGTTGCGCATCATGATGAGCCGGCCTTCGCTGGCACGGATGGATTTGACTCCGGCCCGGGCGGCGGCGATGCGGATGCGGGCGATTTCAAACAGGTTCTGCACCGCAGTCGGCAGTTTGCCGAAACGGTCGGCGAATTCCCTTTTCAGTTCGCGCACGTCAGCTTCAGTCGCCAGCGACGAAAGCCGACCGTAGAGTTTTACGCGCAGGTTTTCATCGTCGATGTAATCGTACGGAATGTAAGCCGCATCGCGCGGGTCATCGCCGGAGGGCGAGCGGTCGAGAAAGTCGAGTTCGACGGAGACGTCGATGATCGGAGGAACTTTTTTACCCTGCATCCGCGCGACGCTTCGTTTCAGCAGCTGGCAGTAGAGGTCGAAGCCGATGGCAGCAATGTGTCCGCTCTGCTGTGCGCCGAGCAGGTTGCCAGCACCGCGGATTTCCAGGTCGCGCATCGCGATACGCAGGCCGGTTCCCTGTCCGGTGTATTTTTTGAGCGCTTCGATGCGCTTGCGCGAGTCGTCCGTGAGCGCACCGCCGGGCGGCAGCAGCAGAAAGGCGTAGGCTTTCCTTCGGGCACGGCCGACGCGTCCGCGGAGCTGGTAGAGATCGGCGAGGCCGAAGCGGTCGGCGCGGTCGATGATGATGGTGTTGCAGTTGGGAATATCGACACCGCTTTCGACGATGGTAGTGCAGATGAGCACATCAAACAGGCCGCGCACAAAACGGTGCATAATGTCGGAAAGCTCGGCTTCGCTCATCTGTCCGTGCGCGTATTCAATCCGCGCTTCCGGCACGAGTTCCTTAATCTGCGCGGCGGTTTTGGCAATGGTCTGCACGCGGTTGTGAAGCACAAAAACCTGCCCGTCGCGCGCGAGTTCGTGGCGGATGGCCTCGGTGATAATGTCGTCATGAATTTCCAGCACGATGGTCTCGACGGGCTGTCGTTCCTGCGGCGGCGTCTGGATCGTGCTCATGTCGCGCGCACCGGTCAGGCTCATGTACAGTGTGCGCGGGATCGGCGTGGCGGAGAGCGTGAGCACATCGACTTCTTTGCGCAGCAGTTTGAGGTGTTCCTTGGCGCGCACGCCGAAACGCTGTTCCTCATCAATGATGACGAGTCCGAGATTTTTGAACTGCACATCCTTCGAGACGAGCCGATGCGTGCCGATCGCGATCTGCGCCGTGCCGTCGCGCAGGCGGGCAATGCTTTCGTTCTGCTGGGCGCGCGTGCGGAAACGGCTGAGCATTTCGATGCGGACGGGGAACGCGGCCATGCGTTCGGTGAAGGTGTCAAAATGCTGCTGCGCAAGAATGGTGGTCGGGACGAGCAGGGCGACCTGCCGGCCTTCCATCACCATCTTGAACGCGGCGCGCATGGCAACTTCCGTCTTACCGTAGCCCGCGTCGCCGCAGATCAGCCGGTCCATCGGTAGCGGCGATTCCAGGTCGGATTTGACCGCTTTGATGGCAGCGAGCTGGTCGGGCGTTTCCATGTACGGAAACGAATTCTCAAACTCCTTCTGCCAGTGCGTATCGGCACCGCAGGCGCGACCCTTCTGCAGTTCGCGCGCCGCCTGCGTTTCGAGCAGCGTGGCGGCGAGGTCTTCGATGGCCGACTGCGCCGATGTTTTTTCGTTCTGCCAGCGCGCGCCTTTGAGGCTGTGCAGGGCCGGCGCGGCATTCCCCATGCCGATGTAACGGGTGAGCAGATGCGCCTGCGACGTCGGCAGATAAATTCGCGCGCCCTCGGCGTACTCGATCAGCAGCATTTCCTGCCGCCGCCCGGACATCTCCATTTCCATCAGGCCCATGTATTTGCCGATGCCGTGGTCGACGTGGACGACGAGCTCGCCGGGCTGGATGTCGGCCCATTCCGCGATGCGCGCGCCGCTCGTCGACTGCGCGGCCTGCTTTTTACGGACGTGCGCGGTTTTGGACGTATAGCCGTAAATGTCGGCTTCCGTAATAACGAGATGTTTCCGAACCTTGGAAACAAAGCTGCCGTGGATCAGGCCGACGTGGAGTCGGATTTTTGATTCTTTCGACAAATACGCCTCGCGCAGGCGGTTGAGCGCGCCGGGAGTTTCCAGATAGATATCGATTTTCCAATCATTGGAACCAACTGCGTTGGGGCACATATTTTTTTCCAAGGTTTGGAAAAAACGCTGCCGCTGCTGTTCGGCGGCTTCGGGGCGGAGCAGTTCGCTGACGGGCTTGAGGTTGGTGTCATAAGCCGCGAGGTCGATAGGGATGGTGTCGGTTGTGACGCTGCCGATATGAATTGCAGACGAGGCATCTTGCCTCGTTTGCGAATGAACGAGGCTGGAAGCCTCGTCTACATAGATTTTGAGAACATCGTTCGGCAGCAGTTGGTCGAGTGTAACGGACCCTTCGGCGTTGAGCGGCAGGATTTCGACGGAGTCGATTTTTTCGACGGAGCGCTGGGTGCCGGGTTCGAAGAGGCGCAGGCTGTCGATTTCGTCGCCGAAAAATTCGATGCGTACCGGCAGGTCCGCGTCGGGCGGCCAGATGTCGACGA
>JBFWJN010000161.1:0-7491 GCA_050253185.1 Kiritimatiellales bacterium
AGATCTGCCGGATTTCGGCTTTGCCGAGGTAAACTTCGCGGAGTTCAGGTTCGAGCAGCCCGCTCATTGCGGCTTCCACTTCTTCGAGCAGTTCATAGATGAAGCTGTAAAGGCGGATTTCGACGCCTTCGCGCTTGGCCGCGGCTGTGACGCCGTTTTCCTTGGCGACGTGGAACCCGAGAATGATGGCGCTGGAGGCGCTGGCGAGCATGACATCGTTGTTGGTGATGTTGCCGACATCGTTGGCGAGAATGTTGAGCTTGACCTTGGAGCTCTTGATGCCTTCGAGCGAGTGCACGATGGCTTCCACCGAACCCTGCACATCGCACTTGATGATGAGCGGCAGTTCCTTGATGTCGTTGTCGTTTTTCGAGAAGAGGTCATCAAGGGACAGCTTACTGCGGGACGTCTGGTTGAGCTCATTGGATTTAATCTCGGCCAGCAGGGCTTCGGAAAGTTCCTTGGCTTCTTTATCGGAAGAGCAGACGTTGAATTCGTCTCCGGCGCCCGGAACGCCGGTGAGGCCGAGGCATTTCACGGCGTAGGACGGTCCGGCGGTGCGGACTTTTTTGCCCTGATAGTTGATCAGCGCCTTGATGCGGCCCCATTGCGCACCGCAGAGAACGTTGTCGCCGACTTTCAGGGTTCCGTCGCGAACCAGCAGGGTCGCGGTCGGACCCATTCCGGGCTCCATCTGGGCTTCGATGACATAGCCCTGGGCGCGTTTGTTCCGGTTGGCCTTGAGTTCGAGCATTTCGGCTTCGAGTGTGATGCGCTCGAGCAGTTCGTCGATGCCTGCTCCGGTATGAGCACTGACCGGAATGCAGCCGATATTGCCGCCCCAGTCTTCAACCATGATGCCGTTTTCGTTGAGTTGCTGCTTGATTCGGTCCGGGTTGGTTCCGGGCAGGTCCATTTTATTCATCGCGACGATGATGCAGACTCCGGCGGCTTTGGCGTGCTGAATGGCTTCGATGGTCTGCGGCATGACGCCGTCGTCGGCGGCGACCACGAGCACGGCAATATCCGTTAGGTTGGCGCCGCGGGCGCGCATGGCCGTGAAGGCGGCGTGACCGGGGGTGTCAAGGAACGTGATCTGCCGGGCATCCATGTCGACGGTGTAGGCGCCGATATGCTGGGTGATGCCGCCTGCTTCGCCGGCAACCACCTTGGTGTGGCGGATGCGGTCGAGCAGGGAAGTTTTGCCGTGGTCGACGTGCCCCATGAAGGTGACAATCGGCGGACGGATTTCGAGATCTTCCGGACGGTCTTTTTCGGTCGAGGCAACCGGTTTTTTAACTTTCGGCGCAGCCGCTTTAACCGGCTGCGGCTTTTCCTTTTTCTTCTGTTCAACCGTGAAGCCGTGTTTTTCGCCGATCTTTTTAGCGACCTTGATATCAATGTCCTGGTTGATCGACGCGAAGATATTCATCTTCATCAGCTCGGCAATGAGCTGGTTGGGCTTGAACCCCATTTTTTCGGCCAGTTCCTTGACGGCGACCTGCGGTTTGGCAAAGACAATCAGGCTGGAGAGTTCTTCTTCTTCCGTGTTTTCAGCGACGGGGTCCTCTGTATCGGTCGGCGCCTCTTCCGGTTCGGGTTTCTCTTCCGGTTCGGGCGGAGCGTTTTTCGCGACGGTGGCGGCGCGGGCCTCTTCGATGGAAGCGAAGCCGAGTTCGTCGCAGACAATAGCGACTTCGCTGTCTGCGAGAATACTGTCAGCGCCTTCGGCCTCGATTTCCACGTCACCGAGGATTTCGAGGAGTTCTTCGACGCTTACGTCAAGATCTGTTGCGAGTTCATGAACTTTCATTCTGCAATTTCACCATGTTTTGCCGTGTAGGCTTTTTCCGCAGCACTCCAGAGAGCCTGCGCCTGTTCGGGTGTGATGTCCTCGATGTCTTCGAGGTCGGACAGCTCGGCGGCCATAATGCCTTCGATGGTCAGGAAGCCGGCATACACCAGTTTTTCCGCCCATGCTTCGCCGATGCCCTCGATGGCTGCCAGACCGGAAACGGCGGCGGCCACGCGTTCTTCAAAGTTCATGTCCTCTTCGTCTTTCTGGATGTCGACGCGCCAGCCGATGAGTTTGGAGGTGAGGCGGGCGTTCTGGCCGCGTTTGCCGATGGCCAGCGAAAGCTGGTCGGCGTCGACGGTGACGGTGATGGTATGCGTGGGTTCATCCACCTCGACCGTTTTCAGTTTGGCGGGAGCCAGTGCGTTGACGACGAGCGTTTTAATGTCGTCGCTCCAGCGGACGATGTCGATTTTTTCGCCGTTGAGTTCACGGACAATGTTTTTGACACGCATGCCGCGGATGCCGACGCAGGCCCCGACGGGGTCGACGCGCTCGTCGTGCGAGATGACGGCGACTTTGCTGCGGTAGCCGGGCTCGCGGGCGATGCCGCGGATTTCCATGGTGCCGTCGGCGATTTCAGACACTTCGAGTTCGAAGAGACGGCGGACAAAGTCGGGGTGGGCGCGGGACAGAATGATTTCCGGTCCGGCTTCACGCTCCCTGATGGCGGAGATATAGGCGCGGATGCGTTCGCCGACTTCGTATTCTTCGGTCGGAACGCGTTCCTTGGAGGGCATGACGCCTTCGGCGCCGTGATCGAGCTCGACAATAACGGTGCTGCGCTCGAAGCGGCGAACCGTTCCGGTGACGATTTCGCCGACGCGGTCCTTATAGTCGTCAAAGATCCGGCTTTTTTCGGCCTGGCGAATGCGCTGCAGAATGGTCTGCTTGGCGGTCTGGGCGGCGATGCGTCCGAAATTGCGAGGCGTGGATTCAATTTCGATGATTTCGTCAAGCTGTGCCGCCGGGTCAGCGCGACGTGCTTCGGCAAGGCTGACTTCGTTGTAGCGGTCGTTGACGGAGATGACGACTTTCTTTGTCGCAAACGCCTTAATATCAAGAGTTTGGCGGTCGATATGAACCCGAAGCTTTTCCGCGTCGGCGATGCTTTTGTTGGCCGCATTCTGTAAGGCGGATTCGATGGCCTCGATGATGGTTTCCCGGTCGACACCGCGCTCGCGCTCCATATATTCCACAACGGCACTCAGTTCGCTGTTCATCATCCCCTCCCGATTTCAAAAAACTCCATCGATCCGGTCTTTGAGCAAAAAAGAGCGGACCGGAGGCCCACTCTCTTTACCAGAGACCAACTGCAAAGGACGCAATCTACGCATTCGGGCAGGGATGGTCAAGGGGTTTTTAAGTTGGCGCTCGGTGCGATGTGCCGATTCCAGGGTCTGGAAAAAAGCAGAAAGAAAATCCGTATATCAAACGCAGTTTCACAGGATTTTAACTTGTGGAAAACCGGTTTGTTCATTATTTTTTGAACGATTTGAATCATCAGGGACGGGCGATGCTTTCAGGGCTGGAAAAAGAGGTGATCGATGTCTTTGTGCGGGTGGCCGGCGTGCTCAGCCTTCCGCGCTCTGTGGGCGAGCTGTATGGAATCCTTTTTATCTCTCCGGATCCGATGTGCATTGACGACCTGATGCGCAAGCTGAAAATCAGCAAGGGGTCCACCAGTCAGGGCCTCAAAATTCTTCGCTCTTTCGGCGCGGTCAGTACCGTGTATATTCCGGGTGACCGCCGCGATTTCTTCGAAGCCGAGGCCCAGCTTCGAAAGGTGGCCGGCGGATTTGTCAACGAGCAGATCCGGCCGTATCTCGAAAACGGAAAAGAACGGATCGCCCGACTGGAGAAACTGGCGAAGAACTCCGAAAATACTGAATTTTTCCAGGAGCGGATTGCCCGACTCAAAGGCTGGCAGAAACACGCCAACACGCTTTTGCCGTTTGTGCTGAATTTTATCAAATCGGACTGAGTCAGATTTTTATCATGAACCATCCAGCGAAACCCCACCTTGATCCCCTTGCCTGGCGTTGCGTCCGCACGCAAACCAAGCGGGAACATATTGCCGCGTCTCAGCTGGAACGGCTGGACGGGATCGACGTGTTCTGTCCCCGCGTCCGTTTCCAGCGCCGCACGCCGCGCGGCAGGGTCTGGTTCGAGGAGGCGCTGTTCCCCGGCTATCTGTTCGCCCGGTTCGATGTTCTGAAGATGGGACGTGCCGTTGCCGGGACGATCGGCGTCCGCGGGCTCGTGCGTTTCGGCGGCGAATGCGCAGACGTTCCGGCAGCCGTGATTGATTTTCTGAAGAGCGAAGCCGACGGAACCGTTGTGATTCACGGTCCGGAACTGAAGACCGGGGATGAGGCGGTCCTGGCGGAAGGCGTGATGCGCGGGCTGCGGGCCGTGGTAACGCAGGTGATGCCGGGCGGCGAGCGGGTTCGGATTTTGATGGAACTGATGGGAACCGCGGTAGAGGCCGAGGTGCCCCGGGATGCATTGGAAAAGGTGGCATAAGGCCGTTTTTTCCGGGTCAGCAATTGACCGCGAACGAAAAACTGAAAAGTGCACGGAAGGTTTCGGCTGAAAAAGGGCTGATCGACCGAGGGCGGCAGCGCATTCAGAGGTCAGAAACCAATCGATTTTAACGGCTTCAACGAGCGGCTTTGCCGTGTTTTGACGATTTAAACGCACCTTTATGAAAATTCTTGTTACAGGCGCAGCGGGTTTTATTGGAATGCATCTGGCGGAAGCTCTGCTGGATGACGGGCACGATGTCGTCGGGTTCGACAATTTCAACGACTACTATAACGTGTCGCTGAAAGAGGCGCGTTTCCAACGATTGGAAAACCGGACCGGGTTCACGATGGTGCGCGGCGACCTGACGGATTATGAACTGCTGAGCACATTGTTCGGCGAGCACCGCTTCGACCGGGTCTGTCATCTGGCGGCGCAGGCGGGTGTGCGGTATTCCATTCAGAATCCGTTTGCCTACCAGCAGTCCAATCTGCAGGGCCATCTGAACATCCTGGAAGCCTGCCGGCACGCCGGGGTTTCCCGGCTGGTATACGCGTCCAGCTCCAGCGTGTACGGCGGCAACAAGAAAGTTCCGTTCAGCGAAGTCGATCCGGTAGACCATCCGGTCAGCCTGTACGCCGCCACGAAAAAGGCGAACGAACTGATGAGCCATTCGTACACGCACCTGTACGGTCTGCAGACGGTCGGCCTGCGCTTCTTCACCGTGTACGGCCCGTGGGGCCGCCCGGACATGGCCTACTGGTCGTTTGCCGAGGCCATGCTGAACGGCCGGACGATTCCGGTGTTTAACCACGGCGACATGAAGCGCGACTTCACCTATATCACGGACATCATCGTCGGGGTGAAGGCGGCTCTCTTTGCAGATGGACTGGCCCCGTACGAGATTTTCAACCTAGGCAACAATAAACCGGAAAACCTGATGGACTTCATCAAAACACTGGCCAGCGCGCTGGGCGTTGACCCGCAGATGGAGATGCTGCCGATGCAGGCTGGCGACGTTCCGATCACGTATGCCGATGTGTCCAAGGCCCGCACTCAGCTCGGTTACGAACCGGCTACGCCCATTGCCGAAGGGATTCCGGTATTTGTCGACTGGCTGAAAGAGTATCGAAAAGGATGAACAGTCTGCTCTATTCCGCCGTACGCGCGGCACTCGATGCCGGGCGCGCCATTCTGGACATTTATCAGCGCGATTTTTCGGTCGAGTATAAGGACGATCACTCACCGCTGACGGAAGCCGACAAAGCCGCGCACGGAATTATTTTCCAGGCATTGGAAAAAACCGGTCTGCCGGTTCTTTCCGAGGAGAGCAAAGCGGTTCCGTATGAAGATCGCAAAGACTGGGCGAGGTTCTGGCTGGTTGATCCGCTCGACGGCACCAAGGAATTCATCAGGAAAAACGGCGAGTTCACCGTTAATATCGCGCTGGTTGAAAACGGCCGCCCGGTTCTCGGCGTGGTTTACGCGCCGGTTTTGCAGACCCTTTATTGCGGGATGTTGGATGTGGAACGTGGGATTTCCAATGCTTGGAAGGCAATTGATTGCGCGAAGAAGACTATTGCTGAGCTTATGGAGTCGTCGGTTCCACTTCCTACTTTCGACATTCCACATTCTACAATCCGTGTCGTTGCATCGCGTTCGCACATGAATCCGGAGACGGAGGCGTTTATTGCCGGACTGGAAGCGAAAGGGCGCGTTGAACTGGTGTCGAGCGGCAGCTCGCTGAAACTCTGCATGGTGGCGGAAGGCAGCGCGGATGTGTATCCACGGATTGCACCGACGATGGAGTGGGATACGGCGGCTGCGCAGGCCGTGGTCGAAGCCGCCGGCGGAACCGTCGTTCAGTACGGGTCGAGTGATCCGCTTCGCTATAATAAGGAAAAGCTGCTGAATCCGTTTTTTGTGGTTTCAAGGTAGTTTGACGATGATGGATCTTTCGTGGGAAGCTTGGCTGACGCTGGGCATTGTGCTTTCTGTTCTGGGGCTGCTGGTCTTTACCCGGCTGCCGGCGGATTTTGTATTTACCGGCGGGCTGGGTGTGCTGCTGGTGAGCGGTGTGCTGGATGCGAAAGCGGCGCTGGCCGGGTTCAGCTCGTCAGGAATGATTACGGTCGGCGTGCTGTATGTGGTGGTGGCCGGTCTGCAGGAGACAGGCGGGCTGTCGTGGATTTCGCAGCACGTGCTCGGTTTTCCGAAGGGTCCGCGGCGGGCACAGCTGCGGCTGCTGGCACCCGTGGTGTCGCTGAGTGCCTTTCTGAACAACACGCCGGTGGTGGCGATGTTTATTCCGGTGGTGACGGAATGGTGCCGTCGACTGAAGATTTCTCCGTCGCGGATGCTGATTCCGCTGAGTTATGCATCCATCTTCGGCGGAATCTGTACACTGATCGGAACGAGCACGAATCTGGTGGTGAACACGATGGTTCAGTCGCGGTTTCACAGTGCGGGCCTGAGCATGTTTGAAATTGCGAAGATCGGGATTCCGTGTGCGTTTATTGGAATGGCCTATCTGATTCTGTTCGGGCAGAAACTGCTTCCGGACCGGAAGGCGGCTGAGGCCGTGTTTGACAATCCGCGGGAATATACGCTGGAGCTGGAGGTGAATCACGGAAGCTCCCTGGCCGGAAGTACGATTGAAAAATCCGGGCTGCGTCATCTGCCGGGGGCATTCCTTGCGGAACTGATTCGCGACGGGCAGGTGGTTTCGGCCGTATCGCCGGATGAGGTTCTCTGTGCCGGCGACCGCCTGATTTTTGTCGGCAATATGGCGTCGATGAAGGCGCTGTGCAGCCAGCGCGGCCTGCAGCCGGCTCCGGATCAGCTGTTTAAACTCGATGCACCGCGCCATCAGCGCTGTCTGGTGGAAGCGGTGGTTTCGAATACCTGCCCGCTGGTGGGGAAGACGATCCGGGAGGGCCGGTTCCGCAATGTGTACAACGCCGTGGTGCTTGCTGTGGCCCGAAATGGGGAGCGCATGCATGGGAAAATCGGCGATATTAAGCTGCGGGCCGGCGATATGCTTCTGATTGAGTCGCACGCCGGTTTTATTCCGCGCCAGAGAGATTCTCGCGACTTTTACCTGATCAGTG
>JBFWJN010000162.1:0-7440 GCA_050253185.1 Kiritimatiellales bacterium
CTTTATGCCGGGTTTTTCATCGCACTGAGTATGGTACGCGGCGCGCAGGCCGCCATTGTCGTCGGCTCCGGGCCGCTCATCGCCGCTGTTGCCGCGCACTTTACCATGCACAACGACCGGCTCTCGCGCCGCACGGTTCAGAGCATCCTGCTCGGCATTTCCGGCATCATCGTCGTCAGCCTCGCCGCCAAGCCGTGGGAGCCGGTCGGACTGCGCGAACTGTTCGGCATCCTGATCCTGCTCGGAACCTCCATCGTCTCCGTCGCCGGAAACATCGTCGTCGCCAAAAAACGCGGATCGCTGTCGGCGTGGGAACTCAACAGCATCCAGATGATTATCGGCGGCGCGGTTCTGCTGCTCTGCGCACGGGTCGTTGAAGGAACGCCGGACCTTGCACTGCCGGTCCGCTTTTACGGCTCACTGCTCTGGCTCGCCTTCGTCTCCGCCGCCGCCTTCGGCATCTGGTTCCATCTGCTCAGCCGCGTCAAGGTCTCGCAGCTCAACATCTGGAAATTCCTGATTCCGCTGGCGGGCGCACTCATCAGCTGGCTGTTCATTCCCGGTGAACATCCGGACCTGCCGACACTCGGCGGCATGGTCCTCATCGTCATTGGCATCATTCACGGACAGCGAGTGCGTGATGAAAAATAACAAAATGTCATCCACTTCCCCTCTCAGATAACGCTATACAAATCCAGCTCTGCTATTTATCCTGCAAAAAATCGATTTACACCTGTCAAACTGAAGACATCTGCCATGAAAAAGACAACAGACAAAGCGAGTGCATCTTCCAGCAATCCGGTTTCGATGAATGACATTGCTGAATATCTGGGCATTTCCCGGGCGTCGGTTTCTTATGTACTGAACCGAAGCTGTCGCATGAAGCTGATGAATGAAAAGACGATTCAACGGATTCAGGACGCGGCAGAAAAGCTTGGATACAAACCGAATGAGATCGCACAGGCAATGAAAACAGGGGTTACACGCACTATTGGATTTATTACTCATCCGCTTCAGTGGGAATCCAACGTCATGGTGCTGCACGGCGCTACGGAAGAGGCGATTTCTCAGAACTATTATATCAAGTACATTCCGGCTCATGAAAAAAATGACCGCCCCGAGGCCATTGCCAGACACTGTCTCGACCAAAAACTGGCCGGCGTGATCTGCATGAATATTGACTATGCCTTCCTCAAGGAAATGTATGAGGTTTTCGATGCGGTGAGTCTTCCTCTGGCGCAAGTTGTCAACGGGTTCAGTGATCTGGGACACATTATTGTAACGGCGGACGATGTCATGGGAACACAGATTATGGTAAACCATCTGGCGGACCTCGGTCATACGCGCATTGCCATGATAACCAACTCCCTAAATCAGCCCTCATCGGTCAACCGCATTCAAGGATTTGAGGCCGCCATGAAAAACAGGAATCTGTCGATTCCTCGCGGATATATCCGGGAAGGGAAATTCGACCCCGGAACTATCGCAACACAGACACAGGCGCTGCTGAAATTCAAAAATCCGCCCACCGCGATTTTCTGTGATAATGATCCGACCGCCATGTCCGTCATCAACACGCTTCGCCGGGAAGGTCTGCGGGTTCCCGAAGATGTGTCGGTCGGCGGATACGTCAATCTGGCCGTGTGTCAATTCTTTGACCCGCCGATTACGACCGTTGCCCACCCGTTCAGTGATCTAGGGAAAACCGCGGCCCGGGAGCTGATTCAGCAGGTCGAAAACGGCACGTCCCCGAAAGCGCCGCGTACGGTAAGCCTGCCGACGCATCTGGTGGAACGCGAGTCAACGGCACCCGCGAACAACTAGAGCGTTTTACGAAAAGGTGTAGCCGCTCAAACTCCCGGCCTATTTTGCGTAGACGAGGCTTCCAGCCTCGTTTGTATGGGCAAAATATGATTTTTTCGAAACGAGGCTGGAAGCCTCGTCTACAATCTCGACTACAGTTCATCTGAATTTGCTCTAATGCATTGTTGTGCGGCAAAGACCTTTTCCCGGCACCGCACACAGCTTCCGGGTTTTCTGTATCTGACGACTTTGATTTGACCATCCTTTCCAACGCTTGCTCTTTTAAGTTACTCGTGTAAAATAAACCCTGTTTTAGGGGTGTTATTTATGTGTTTATTCAATTTATTTATCGGACTTACCTTTCTTCTCTCCACACCCTATTCCGGGTCGCAACCCAGCCCGAGAATCCAGATTCGTCCGGGGACAGAAACCGGTGAGTTTTATTATATTCAAGACGGCGTCTCTCACCTGTTTGAACCACGGGGGAACAGCTGGGTTGTGCTGTATGACCAACCGGACGGCCATGGAAGTCACGCGAATTTCAGTCCGGAAATATACGACAGCATTACCACCGAACAGGTTCTCACGGAAATGGAACAGGGTGGATACAATGTGGTTCGCGTTTTTACGTTCAGAGGGTATGGCCCCACCTCAGGGATCACCGGGGTCGGCGGACCGTCGAATAAAACCACACCCGACCTAGATCCCAGTTATATGGCTAATTTCCTCGATTTTCTGGAACGGGCGCGCAATCACGGAATCCACGTTCAGGTCGTTATAGACGGATGGCCGGGCACCGAATACTACGCTAACATCGCCAGAGCAGATTTGCCGTTAATTCAAGGAGTCAATCGATATCTGATGACTCCGGGAAATATTGCCTCCACCGCCGAGTTTCTTAAACGATTCGTTCAGACCGTTGCAGATTCGAAGCTGGAATCCACGATCTTTTCCTATGAAATTCCCAATGAACCCTGCTATTACACTGACGTTCTTCCTTTCAGCGTAACCAATGGAAACTATGAAACGGCGGCCGGCATCTATGATATGGGCTCAGCAGCTTCCCGACAGGCCTGTGCGGACAATAATGCCATCCTGGCTCTTTCCACGTGGTATGATGCGGTTAAAAGCATCGATCCCGATGCACTGACTCACGCCAGCCTGTTCAGCTTTTATCCTGTTGGAAAATCCGGGATGGCAACAAACGGACTGCTGCCGCTGGGAACCTCCGATGCACGCTGGCCGTTGAGAATGAAATACGTATATGAATGTTCTGATTTTGGAGATCTTCATATGTATATTGCCGAAGGGGCGACGGTTACACAGAATCTGAAAGGCCAGGAATGGTCCGTCATTCCAGATAAAAACACCAAACCGTTTATTGCCGGAGAGTTCGGTGCACTGCGCACCGCCTACTCCAACGATCATGACGCCGCGGCAGCCCTGCTGGACTGGCGGCAGAATATTCTAGACGCCGGGTTTGCAGGAGCGGAGCTGTTCACATGGAATACTCTCACCCATATCCGCTGGACCGCCACGGAAGGCGACGGCGCCGTTAATGCGACCCTGATGCCGAAAGCGACAACGGTCAGTGAAATTTACCTTACGCTGACCAACACCGCAAAAACGATCGTTCTCTGGCACATGGATGAGGTCAGCGGACCCGACAGTAATCGTGTAGAAGATGCCTCCGGCAATGGAAATCATCTCTGGCTGGGCGGCGACAGCAGTATCTCATCCAATGGCTTTTTTTCCGGATGTCTTCAACAGGACGGTGCAGGTGATTTCGGCATAAACAGCTCATTATGGCAGCCCTATGATTCTTTTCAGATTGACCTATGGGTAAAGCCAGAGGTTTCTACGGCAGAATATTATCTGATTGATGTAAAAGACGTGCTTCACCTGTATATTAAAAACAACATCATTCGGTTTGAGGTGAGACAAACAACGGGAACCTGGATCAGCTGTGCCTCGACCAGCAATTTCATTAAAAACCATCAGCTCGAACACATCCGTGCGATTTGCTCAAACGGGAAAGCCCAGCTTATTCTCAGTAATGGAAGCGTGAATGAAAAGCCGTTCGCAGGAATTCCGCCTCAAGTCATTCGTCCGCTTTACATTGGCTCTCAGGGCGGAACCAATCGGTTCTACAAGGGAATGATGGATGAAGTTCGAATCAATGCAAATAGACAGGGACAGCTGTTTTAAAGTAAACGGAATCATTGATCTATGTACAGCATCCATCGGTGAACAATCGATTCCAACACCGATTTGACGGTTTCGACCCCGACGGCTGATCTCCTGACTCGAGCAGCATTACTGGGTTTATCCGTTTCCTTCGAGATGCTGCATATAAGCACGATCAACAGGATATTTACGAAGGATCAGCATGGAACACAAAATTACGAGCGGGCCGCTGATGAAGGTAAGCACGGCGATATTCCGAACGGCTTCCGGGGTCTGCTGATCCGCACCGGAGACAATGCCCGCCCACTGCACCAGCAATCCACAGACCAGGATGCCGACTGAACCGGCCGCTTTGGTGCTGAAACTGAAAACCGATGCATAGCTTGCGTTTCGAAGCTCTCCGGTTTTTTTGTGATTAATGGCGGCGACATCCGCAATCATTGAACTGGCCAGCGGCACAACCATACCGCATCCGCCCCACCAGCAGGCCTGAAGCAGGCCAAAGACAATCGTGGAAACATGAAACGGTTTCCCAAACAGGTTGAACGGAATCTGCTGCGGCGACAGGAATCCGCCGTTGAAAACCGTCAACAGACCCAGTCCGCCGAATATCGCCAGCCCGATGCCGATATATCCCGCCGGTTTTTTGTCATATTTTCTGACCACGCGGGACAGATTCAGCGAGGCCAGTGCAAACGCCAGGATTCCGCAGCCGTGCACAAGGGTCTTTTCGGGCGGAGTGAACTGCATATAGAAAATATACGTAAACATTTGGACCGTCGCCGTCAGCATCATGGAGAAGTTGACAATGATATAGAAGACAAAGACGCGCACGGCCAGACGGTCCTTAAAGATAGAACTGAAATCGGCCCAGAAATCTTTTAACCGCTTCCCTTCAACATTCTGGGTCCGGTTGTCGACCGCATACCGGCGTGTCCCGAAACAGCACACGACAATCAACACAATAATCACCACGGACAGGACGAATCCCATACGTACATAATTGGAACCAATCAGCGAGCCATCGATCCGCAGACCGTTTCCGTCAGCACGATCCTGAAAAAACAGAATCCATGCATATGCCCCGAATACCAGATTCACAATTTGATTAACAAAAAAACGGACTCCCTGCAGCTGAGAGCGCGATTCATACTCCGGGCAGATTTCAAACCCAAGTGCGGTATAAGGCACAAAGAAAACGGTCAGCGCGGTTCGGATCAGAAGGTTGATGGTCAAGGCGGCAAAAAATATCACATACGCTCCGGCCAGGAGCTGCGGAAGTGTCCAGAAGAGAAAAAATGAAACCGCAATGCCAATGCCGCCCAGCAGAATGAACGGATACCGCCGACCCCAGCGCGAGCGGGTATTGTCGGAAATATGCCCCATGACCGGATCGGTAACGGCATCCCATAAGGTGGAAATACTGATTGCCAGAGAGGCCCAGGCGGGACTCAACGACAGGATCTGGGTCAGATAAATCATGCCGAAGTTGCTGGCACCGTTCAACGTGATGGACGTGGCGCCCTCACCGATTGCATATTTGAAGATGCCGAACAGGCCGGCTGATTTCGAAGAACTTTTATTCATGAAGTACCCGAACTTTCCCGATTTTATTAGGTTTTTCGCGCTGTTATGCAAAACGATCCCGATCCCAGTCTGATTCCGCCGTGTTCATCCGAAGGATATTCGGCGGAGGTATTGGCATAACCGTTCGGAATCAATAAGACCACGTCCGTATTAAACGGAATTTCTCCGCAAAGCGTCAGCGTTTTGCCGTTCGTTTCCCATTCCATTCGAATGCGTCCATAAGACGACTCGTACCACGCCTTCACGAAGGTCAGCCGCGAATCGATCAGCGGACGCAATTCAATTTTCCGGTAACCGGACGAAACCGGCTGAATACCGGCCGCATCGTGATACAGCCATTCGCCGATGGCCCCGTAGGCATAGTGATTAAATGAGTTCATGCTGGCTTTGCCGAACCCGTCGACATGGGAATAGCTGTTCCAGCGTTCCCACATTGTCGTGGCGCCCTGATCAATCGGATAAAGCCACGAAGGATACTCCCGGCGAAAGAGCAGATTATACGCAAGATCCGGCCGCCCGGCCCGGGTCAACACCGGGTTCAGCAGCGGGGTTCCGATAAACCCTGTCATCAAATGTCCTTTGGATTCCACCAGTTCGGCCAACCGGCGGCGGGCATATGCCGCTTTCTCTTCCGGCAGCAGATCAAATCCCAGAACCAGCAGATAGCCGGTCTGCGTTTCCCCGGCAACAGCGCCTGTGTCTGAAACAAACGCTTTGTCGAAAGCACACCGAATGTCCGAAGCGAGTTTCTGAAAATAAAGAACATCATCCGTCCGGTTAAGAACGGCAGCGGTTTTCGCGAGCAGGTCCGTGCAGTGAATAAAATAGGCCGTGCCGATCAGCTGTTTCGATGTTGCCGATTCGGGCGGATCAATTGCCAGCCAGTCTCCATATAGCGTTTCCGGACAAATCAGGCCGCTGGAGGTGTTTTTCAAAAAGGCAATCCAGCGACACATCGCATCATAGTTCTGCTCAAGAACCGATTTTCTGCCGTACTGCCAGTACAGTTCCCACGGACAGATGACGCCCGCATCGCCCCATCCGGCATTCCCATGACTGCAGGTGATATACGGAGCGACATCCGGGAATGCGCCGTCCGCCCGCTGCGCATCCCGAACATCGGTCAGCCATTCCGCATAGAAATCATAAATATCCATATTGAAAGCCGCCGTGCGGGCAAAGACCTGAGCATCCCCGGTCCAGCCGAGGCGCTCGTCGCGCTGCGGGCAATCGGTCGGCACTTCGAAGAAGTTGCTTTTCTGTCCCCAAAGAATGTTTTTCTGCAGCCGGTTGATCAATGGATCCGAGCACTCAAATCCGCCGGTTTGCGGGAGATCGGTATGCAGCACCACTCCGGTCACCGCATCCGACGCGGGATTATTTAAGTCTCCGGACAGTTCCACATATCGGAATCCGTGAAATGTAAAACGGGGCTCCCAGGTTTCCGTTTCCAAACTTTTACAGATGTACAGATCTTCCGAACGCGCCGAACGATAATTTTCGGTATACAGCGAACCATCCTTCTGCAGCATTTCTGCAAAACGAATTCGAACTCTGGCGCCGGAGCGGGCCTTCACTTTGATCCGGGCCCAACCGACCATGTTCTGGCCCAGATCATAAATCCAGGCTCCGTTGAGTACAGTTCGGCTGACAGCCGGCAGTTCTTCCTGTTTCCTTATCGGAGAGCAGGTTTTTGCCTGCATCACAACCTGATCGGAGATATGTGCGATACGGACAGGATGCCAGTTGGCGGCATCAAACCCGGCAGTATTCCAGCCGGGCATTTCTTTACGGGCGTCGTAGATTTCGCCGTTATAATGATCGGATTCCAGAATCGGTCCGGTCGCGCACCGCCAGTCCGAA
>JBFWJN010000163.1:0-7406 GCA_050253185.1 Kiritimatiellales bacterium
GTGAAGCGGGCGAACCTGATTCTGGTGATGGAGCAGGTCCATAAGGATCAGGTTCTGGAAAAATACCCGGAAGCGGCGGATAAGGTGTTTCGTCTGATGGAGTACGGCTGGCAGGGCGAGGAGGAGGTCGAGTCGCTGGATGTTCCCGATCCGACCGGCCGGCAGGCGGATGACTTCCGGGCGTTTATCGATACGGCCCACGTCGAGGCCGACCGGCTGATTCATGAGCTGATTCATCGGGAGATCATATGAACCCTGAACAAAGCAGGTCCGGCTATCGTGTTCTTATTCTGTCGGTCAGTGCCGGAACCGGCCATTTGCGCGCTGCCGAAGCACTTGAGAAGGCGGCGCTTGCGAACCCGGAGGTTGGAGAGGTGCTGCACATCGACTCCCTTCGCTACACCAACAAGATGTTCCGCCGGTTCTACGGCCAGTTCTATATTGACCTGGTTCGCAGCGCGCCGCTGCTGCTCGGCTGGTTCTATGATTCCCAGGACGAGCCGTGGAAGACCGAAAAGATGCGGCTGATGCTCGACCGGATGAACACGGGGCCGCTGATCCGCCGGATTAAAAAGTTTAAACCGGACATTACGGTTTGCACGCACTTCCTTCCCGCCGAAATCCTGTCGCATCTGATGAAGCACGGAAAAATTGAAACGCGGCTGTCGATCACCATTACGGACTATTATGCCCACGCGATGTGGCTTTCCCGGCTGATTCACAATTATTTTGTCGCCAACGAAGAGTCGCGGGTTCAGCTCGAAAACATCGGGTTCCCGCCGGACTGCATCATGGTTTCCGGCATTCCGATTGACCCGGTGTTTGCCGAGCCGCGCGACCGCGCGCAGCTTCGTGAACAGTACGGCCTGCGCAGCGACCGGCCGGTCCTGCTGGTGTCCGCCGGCGCGCTCGGCGTCAGTTCCGCCGAGCGCATTGTCGAGGTGCTCTGCGGTCTGACTGAACCGGTTCAGGTGATCGTGATCTGCGGGAAAAACGAAAAGCTTCGCCTCAACGTGCTGAGCCAGCTCGACCACTATCCGTCGCCGAGCGGCAATTTGAGCTTCAAGGTGCTGGGCTATACGAACGTCATGCACGACTGGATGAAGTCCGCCGACCTCTACATCGGCAAGCCCGGCGGCCTGACGACCGCCGAGGCGATGAGCTGCGGCCTGCCGATGGTCATCTATCAGCCGATCCCCGGCCAGGAGGAGCGCAACAGTGACTTCCTGCTCGAAAACGGCGCCGCCGTAAAATGCAATCAGCTCGCCACAATGGCCTATAAAGTCGATATGCTGCTCAAGAATCCGGATCGCATGGCCAAGATGCGCATGCGGGCCCGTGCGCTGGGCCATCCGGATGCCGCCGCCGTCATTATCCGCAAGCTGATCGAGCAGTATCACAGCGGCGGCGCCGTGACGATTGCGCGAGACAGTCGCGCGGAACGAACCCGTGAAAAGCTGAAACAGTTCGGCCGTAAACTCGTCTTTGCTAAGGACGATGCGGAACCCGCTTTTCCGGTTTAAACCGAGCCAGCAGGAACAGCCCGCCGATTCCCATCGCGATGCCGGCGCCGTAAAAATGCCAGTTGGCGACCCGCTGCCCGAAAATCACAATTCCGCCGGCAATGGCCACGACGTTGTTGACAGTCTGCGCCATCGGCATAAAGCGCGAGGCGGTTTTTTGCTGGAGCCCCACCTGCATGCAGTAATCCGCAAAAACATTCAGCGGCACAGCCGCCAGAACCGCTGCGAGACTGAAAAGCAGGTCTTCATTGCGAATCAGCGCGTGGAAGCTGGTGGTCCCGCGCAGTTCATCCAGCGTCAGGAAGGTGATCGCCATCTGCGCAAACGCCGCGCCGGCGCCGAACAGCGCGCCGGAAATCACCGCCCAGTAAATCGGGTGTTTTTTTGTGAAAAACAGCAGCAGCCCGCAGATCAGAAACACGGTCAGCATAAACGCGCCCAGGCTGATCTGGGTGGAGTGCTGCGTGATGTCATACTGCACGCCGGAAACATCGCCCATGGCAATCAGCAGCGGCATCAGGATCAGCAGCGCCAGAGCCAGCCGCGCCGCCGGATGCAGTTTTTCGTGCAGCATAAAGCGCGAAACCGTCACCAGCACAATAAAGCCGAAACCGTACAGTGGCTGGACGACGGCCACTCCGACGAGGCGCAGGGCCGCGATGTATGGAATCAGGCCGAGGCAGCCGACGGTAAACCCCAGCATCCAGCGCCGATCCTTCAGCAGGCTGAACACCGATTTCCAGACATTGGAAAAGGTGAGTGGCGGCAGGCGGTCGAGCGCCGATTTCTGCAGAACCGGCGCCAGGTTGAACAGGCTCATGGCCAGCAACGCAAAGAGAATGCCGATAACTCTGTCGAAAGCCATGCTGACTCAATAGCAGAAGTCCGGGCAAAAGAAACGCCGTTTATGCATTTCTCGTTCAGGAACCGGATTTTTTCGGTTTTGCAGGCGGTTTCACCTGATAGCGGGAGTCATTCTGTTCCGCCACCCGGTCCAGATACTGTTCAATGGCGTCTTCAATCAGATACTGAACAGCTGTGCGCGGCCGCATGGACTGAGCCAGCTCCTTCAGTTTCTGCTTCAGCTCTTTGCTGATCCGTACTGATTCGGTCTCACTCATGGCGGGCAATGTAGTACAAATCCCACGCAATAAGAACATTAAATAACAGAACAATTTTGATTTGATCTTTACCATAACTGTGGCACTTTGTGGTTATGAAAACGCCGGATCCCAGACGGTCGTCGCACAGCGGGTCTGAGAGTGTACGAATCTCCAGTTCGGTCAAACTGCGGTTGGCGCAGTATTGCCAACGGTACGGACGCTCACTGAAGGAAACGGTCGACGAGGCCGTCGGTTATTATGTGGAAAAAAAGAAAACGGATTGAAGCGGATGACCTGCCTGGCGCAGCCGCCTGTCAGGCCGCACAGACCTGCCATGCGTTCAGGAAGATCATCGGCTGCCTTCTGGCTGCCGCCGTCCTGCTGGTTGCCGGTCTGCTGGTACTGCTTTTGTGAACACTGTGCCGGAGGAAGGCTGACCCCTACGGGCCCGGGCCAAGTACGGAGTCTCCTCCCCGGCGCAGTCCTTACCCCATTCGATCGAGTGTGCGATACTGAATGGCTTCGGCAATGTGCTCCGCGCCGATCTGCTCTTCATGGGCAAGATCGGCAATGGTGCGGGCAACTTTCAGGATGCGGTCATAGGCCCGCGCGCTGAAGTTCATCTCCGCCACCGCCGCCTTCAGCAACAGCGCGGCTTCGTTTGACGGATGGCAGTATTTGCGCGAATGCTTGGGCTGCATATCCGCGTTGCAGTGCACATGTCGGTCCGCCGCGTAGCGTTCCTGCTGGATTTTCCGTGCGGCGACGATCCGTTTGCGGATCATCGTCGACGGCTCACCTTTGTCGAGACCCGACAGCTTCTGGTAATCCACCGCCGGCACCTCGATATGAATATCAATGCGGTCGAGAAGCGGGCCGGAAATTTTATTCTGGTAATTCTGAATCTGCCGCGGCGTCGAAGTCGACCGCGGGTCGTCCGGAAAATAGCCGTCCGGCGTCGGATTCATTGCCGCAACCAGCATGAACCGGCAGGGAAACGTCACGCTCGCGGCCGCGCGGGCAATCGTCACAACTCCGTCTTCGAGCGGCTGGCGCAGCACCTCGAGCGCATTGCGGTGAAACTCCGGCAGTTCATCGAGAAACAGCACGCCGTTGTGCGCCAGGCTCACCGCGCCGGGCACCGGATGTGTTCCGCCGCCGAGCAGTCCGGCGTCCGACACCGTGTGGTGCGGCGCATGGAACGGGCGCGTCGCCACCAGCGATTCGTGCGCATTCAGTTTTCCCGCAATACTGTGAATTTTCGTCGTCTCCAGCGCCTCCTCCAGCGTCATCGGCGGCAGGATCGATGGAATCCGCTTTGCCAGCATCGTCTTTCCGGTGCCTGGACTTCCGATCATCAGAATATTATGGCCGCCGGCCACAGCCACTTCGATCGCGCGCTTGGCATATTCCTGACCCTTCACATCCTCGAAGTCGGCCGGATACCGGTTGTGTCCGCGGAACGTTTCGTTCAGGTCGACATGGTGCGGTTTCAGCGTCAGATCCATGTTCAGAAAATCCGCCGCCTCGCGCAGGTTTTTCACCGCAAACACCTTGATGCCGTCCACGACCGCCGCTTCCTCGGCATTCTCTGCCGGAACAAGGATCGCCTTGCGGCCCGCATCGCGCGCCGCCAGTGTAATCGGCAGCACGCCGCGTACGCGGCGCACCGCGCCCGACAGCGCCAGTTCGCCGACCATACAGGCACGCTCAAGCAGGTCGGGCTTGATATCATTCTCCGCTGCTAGCATGCCCAGCGCAATCGGCAGGTCAAAGCTCGGGCCTTCCTTTTTGATATTGGCCGGCGCAAGATTGATCGTCGTGCGGCCCTGTGGCGGCGTAAAGCCCGAATTGAGCAGGGCCGTTGTCACTCGGTGCTCGCTCTCCTTCACCGCAGCATCCGGCAATCCGACGATCAGCGTTTTGGGATCGCCATGCCCGCTGTTGACTTCGATCTCCACCGTATAGGCATCGACCCCAAACACCGCTCCCGAAAACACCTTGGCCAGCATGTTTGCTCCAGAATTTAGGGTTTAAAAGCTTTAACCTGAATCTCCGGAATAACCGAATAATGTTTGGTATTTCCGGTAACTAAAGTGTCGCCGCAGTATTCCGCTGTGGCGGCGATCAGGGCATCCGCCAGATACAGCGAATGACTCAGGCAGTAACGCTCAACAAAAAACATGGCATGATAACAGATTGTTTCGTTCACCGGTACGACATGTACTTTCCACAGGTTCAGGGCTTTTTTGAAAGCAGCCAATTCGGTTTTGTTACGCATACCCTGCAGAAGTTCCATATACGTCACCGCTGAAATGCTGAATGAATGATGTTTGTCCAACAGGGAAACGGCTTTACGGTTTCCGCGACTGGCCCAGATCAGAATATCACTGTCGATCAGCACGCGATGCGTCCTTTTCTCAGGTCACGGACATACTGTTCCACATTTTTCATGTCGGTCCGATCCTTCCACATGCCGATAAACGGGTTCTCTGTCGCGTCAACGGCAGATGTGTCTGCGGCAACGATACGGGCTTTTACCCGTCCCCGGTTGGTAATCAGGACCTCTTCTCCACGATCAACCGATTCCAGAATGGTTTTGAGATTATAGCGCAGATCCTTGACTGATGCCTTCATACTTCCTCCGTTGAAATATACATTTAAACTTGTATATTTACGGGGTCAAGCTTCAATCGGTCAGATCTTCCAAAGACTGGAATTAAAAGAATCCGCCGTCGGTCTGGAGGAGGTCCGGCGGAATTTCCTGCACAAAGCGCGACGGTTCGTACGGGATGACGCTGCCGTCGCGGTTGCGGCGGATCTGCGGGCAGCAGAGGAACAGCCGGTCCTCTGCGCGAGTGGCTGCAACGTAGAAGAGTCGCCGCTCTTCGGCTTCGCCGCCGATCTGTTCGGCTGACCGCTTACTCGGGAAGCAGTCCTCGTTCAGCCAGATCACAAACACCGCTTTCCATTCCAGGCCCTTGGCCTGGTGTACGGTGCTCAGTCGTATGCCGTCGAGCGCGGCGGGCGTTGTTTCGGTTTCCGCGTCGAGGTTGGAGAGCAGGGCCATTTCGCTGAGGAACGACGCGCAGTTTTCAAAGCGTGCGGTGAAGTCGATCAGACTGTCGAGGTCTTCCTGCCGGTGTTTGGCGTTTTCGAATGTTTCGACAAGATATTCACTGTAGAATGCCTTGTTGAAGCGGTAGAGGATCTCGCCGGGATCGTCACTTAGTTCTTCGCTGTCATAAGCCAGAAAAACCGGTTTGAGCGTTTCCCAGATATCGACGGTGGCTTTGGGCAGAAGACTCAGCAGCTGCAGGTGCGCTTCCGGTTTGCGGGCTTCAAAGCGCGAGCCGAGTTTTTTCCAGATCTTGTCCGCCGTTTTCGGTCCAAGCTTTGGAAACATTTCGACGAGTCGTTTGAAGGCGAGCTCGTCGGACGGATTTTCGAGCAGGCGCAGGACGGTGCAGGCATCTTTAATGTGCGCCTGTTCGAAGAAGCGGATGCCGGAGGTCACCTGATAAGGGAAGCGCGCGTGCGTCAGCGCAAGCTGCAGTTCCATGGCGTGGAAGTGCGAGCGATAGAGCACGGCAATGTCGGAGAGCTTTGTGCCCTTGCGACGCAGCTCGTCGATTTTTGCGATGACGTAGCGCGCCTGCTCGTCGCCGTCGCGCAGCACGACGAGTGTTGGTTCGGCGATCGATTCGCGCACGGCGTGCAGTGTTTTCTGGAACTGCTGCGGGTTGCCTTTGATGCACGCGTTGGCGACGTCGAGAATTTCCGGGGTGCTGCGGTAGTTGGTTTCGAGCTTGTAGACTTTGGCGTCCGGATAGCGCTCGGGGAAGGACAGGAAGTTGCGGTAGTCCGCGCCGCGCCACGAATAGATGCTCTGGAAATCGTCGCCGACCACCATGAGGTTTTTATGTTTCCCGGCGAGCAGGTGAATCCATGCCGCCTGAATGGTGTTGGTATCCTGATATTCGTCGACGAGCACGTACTGGAACTTTTCCTGATAGCGCTCCCGCACCGTTTCCGAAGTTTGGAAAAGTTTCAGCACATAGAGCAGCAGGTCGTCGAAATCCATCACATTAAGATCTTTTTTGCGCTTCACGTAATAGTCATGCAGGCGCAGGACATCATCGATATTAATCGGCGCATCGTCGAACCAGTCATAGGCCAGGTCAGCGAGCGGCTTCTGCGAGCCGGAGGCGAGGCCGTAAAGACTGAGCAGCACCTGCGGTTTCGGGAAATGCTTATCCGTCAGTTCCAGCTCGTCGGTGCAGGCCTTCATCAGTTTTTTGGCATCGTCGGAGTCGAGGATCGTATAGTCGCTGCCGAACCCGATTTCACGGGCATGCTGGCGGAGCAGGCGGTTGGCGAGGTGATGAAAGGTTCCGCCGAGCAGTCCGCTGACCGCGCCGCCGGTCAGCGTCTGGGCGCGGTCGAGCATTTCGCGCGCGGCCTTGTTGGTGAAGGTGAGCAGCAGGATGCGGTTGGGATCGACACCCTGTTCGATCAGCCACGCGACGCGGTAGACCAGCGTGCGGGTTTTTCCGGTTCCAGCGGCGGCGATCACCAGCGCCGGTCCGTCCGGCGCGCTGACGGCGGCATACTGTTCTTCGTTGAGTTCGTCTCTGAAATTCATAAGGGAAACGTTCTACAGAAGGGCACGGAGGAATCAAAGGAGATTCCCGCCCAAAGCCCCGTTTCCATCTTCTGACCAAATGGTACATATATCGTAATACGATATATACAGGACTGCAAAAGAGGTGTGGGGCGT
>JBFWJN010000164.1:0-7391 GCA_050253185.1 Kiritimatiellales bacterium
CAGAAATTGGCTCCCGTCAAAATCGGACGGGCAACCCGTATCGAAGAAAACGATATTGACGAATATATCCAATCGTTGAAGAAAGGAAGCAGGAGATGAAAAAACAGCTAAGACTACGCGGAAAGATCTATTACGCCCGCATCCGGTTGAACCCGACTGAACGGGATATTGAAAAGTCTCTGCGAACATCCGATCAAGAAGTTGCCATGAAGCGCCTGAATGATCTGGCAATGCAGTTAGAACGAGAAGCCGAGGGCATTGCTATCCCCATCAAGATCAAGCAAGCCGCTCAGCTCCCCCTAGGCGACACCTAGACCTCTATTTAGGCGAAAAAGGCCGGGAGTGGACAAGCGAAAAGTACTACCAGTTGACCGGTGACCGGCTGAAATTACTTCTGCGCGAATGCAAATGGAGGACACTTAAGGATGTTACCCCCCTTTCCTTCACGCAATGGCGTGGCGGACAGCACAAACGATCCTCAAAAACCCTGAATGCGTTCCTGGGGGCACTCAAAGGGTTTACAGATTGGCTGAAACTCAACGGATTTATCGAAGAGGATCCAATGGAAAATGTCCGGCGAATCAAAGAAAAGGGGCAAACCTTTGAGCGTAAAGCGCTGTCTGTAGATGAAGCAACCGCCCTGCTTAAATCCACCAAAGACCCGATGAGGCGGGCGGTTTACACGATGGCCCTTTATACCGGCCTACGCCGCGCTGAAATTGAGGCGGTCGAGTACGGCGATTTGCATTTGGATGGGGACGCTCCATATGTCCGAGCACGGGCTGTAACTACAAAAAACGGGAAAGATGCTGTCATTCCGCTTCATCAAGCGGTAATTGACTGCATTTTGACCATTGCCAAGAACAACCCCTCCCCCGCCAAAACGGTTTTTATGGTTCCGTCCATCGAAACCTTTAAAACCGATCTTGAGGCGGCTGGCATTCCCTACAAAGACGAACGGGGAAACAAAACAGACTTCCATGCCCTGCGGACGTCATGCTGCACCATGCTGCTTGCAGCAGGAGTGCCCGTCCGAGTTGTTCAGGAGATTATGAGGCACAGTGACATTAAACTGACGACCAGAAACTACACCGACGTATCACGACTGCCAACCGCCCAGGCAATCCGAAACATGCCCGACCTAACGGCAAAACATGCCCCCCAGGCTGCCCCCCCGAAATCGACAAAACCAGACTTTTTGAGTCTCCGCGAGTCCGAAAAATTTGAGGGAGAAAATCACGGAATGCCTAATAATAAAGGGCGTCGAGACACTACCAGTCCTTTCAAGGGACCAGTGGAGGTGTGGTGCCGGAGGAGGGACTCGAACCCTCACGCTGTCGCCAGCGCGGGATTTTGAGTCCCGTGCGTCTACCAATTCCGCCACTCCGGCTTCGTGAGGGGTGAGAAGATAAAAAAAGCCCCTGCCTTTTGCAAGCAGGGGCTTTGAATTTCCGCAAAACTTTTACTGGGAAGTGATTTCATCATAAAATCTGATGAATTCGTTCTTCTCATCGCTCTCCCGCAGTTTAATGGCCGTGCGCGGATGCTGGTTCATCTGTCCCGTGATCATGTAAGGAATGCTGTAGCCCCAGTCGATGGTTTCGCGCAGCGGTTGTGTCAGCTTTTCGACCGCATCAATAACCGGGCGCTGTTTGAATTTCGGATTGCGCAGGAATCCAAGCAGCAGTTCCGTCGGACAATTGCCGGCGCCGCGACCGAGTCCGTCGATGGTCGAATCGAGCATCGTTGCACCGTGAATGGCGGCAAAGATGGTGTTGACGTAAGCCATCTGCTGATTGTTATGCGCATGGATACCGACCTGCTTGCCTGTACCCATTGCCGTGAGGTAACGGCGCATCAAATCATTGATCTGCTCAAAGTAGAGTGAACCGAAACTGTCTACCAGGTAGATCATGTCCGTTTCACTTTTCCCGATCAGCTCGATCCCTTTATTCAGTTCGAATTCCGGAACCGTGGAAATCGCCATCAGGTTGACAGACGTTTCATACCCTTTGTCTTTGGCGTCTTTGATCATATCGAGTGCCGCGGGAATCTGATGGATGTAACAGGCAACACGAACAAGATCAACCACACTCTGATCAGCAGGAACAATATCGCTTTCGTTAGTTCGACCGACGTCTGCCATGACACTGATTTTGATTCTCGGATCTTCTTCGCCAAAGAACCGGTTTAGGTCGTCTTCGTCACAGGACTTCCACATCCCGTACTCATCCGGACTGAAGAGTTTTTTATCCGCCTTATAGCCGATTTCCATGTAATCCACACCGGCCGCAACCAGCGCGTTGTGAACACCACGCACAAATTCATCACTGAACTGATGGTTGTTCATCAGTCCTCCGTCCCGGATGGTGCAGTCCAGCACTTTCAGCTGCGGCCAGAAATCGACCCAACCGGCACTAGAATCTCCCTGTTTTGCCATTTTTTTCTCCTTTAAATTTTTTTCAAGCCTGGCGATATCCACTTTTTCAGCCATCCGTCGAACCGCTTCATCCAAATCGGATGTCTGCAGGGATTCAGAAAACTGCACCCCGTCGATTTTTTGACGCCAGTAGTAGATACCGCCGCGCAGTTTCAAATTTTTTATGCCGGTTCCCTCAAATGTTGTCATAGCGCATCACGTAGACTGATCAACTTAAAAAACTAGTGATGCGTAAATGATGTGCTTTTATCTAAAACAGTCAACGCTCTAAACAAATTATTTGCGCCCCCTGCCTGAATCTCCCATGATGTCTTCTTTCATTATCTACAGGAGATTCTCATGGCGCATGTCATCGTCCCGGACGCTGAAAAACTGCTTGATCAGGAAATCAAGGTGCTCGACCACGGATTTGTCCGCCTTGTCGACTATATGGGAGGAGACGCCCGCATTGTCCAGACCGCGCGCGTTTCTTACGGCGAAGGCACCAAAACGATCCGGCAGGATGCGGGCCTGATCGATTATCTGCTGCGCCACGAACACACCTCTCCGTTCGAACACGTTATTTTTGAACTGCACTGCAAAATGCCGATTTTTGTCGCGCGTCAGTGGATTCGCCACCGCACGGCGCGCCTCAATGAAATTTCCGGACGTTACAGTGTGATGAAGGATGAATTCTACCTTCCGCCCCGCGAAAAAATCAGCTTGCAGAGCACCGACAACAAGCAGGGGCGCGAGCAGACGACGGTTCCCTCAGAACTGCAGGACAAAGTGCTCGAACTGCTTAAACAGGACCAGTCCGCCTCTTATGCCAATTACAGTGAAATTCTCAACGATGGCATCGCCCGCGAACTCGCACGTATCAACCTGCCGCTCTCCATGTATACGGAGTGGTACTGGCAGATGGATCTCAAAAACATGCTGCACTTTCTCAAACTGCGCATGGACAGCCACGCCCAATGGGAAATTCAGGAATATGCCCGGGCGATTGCCGGTATCGTTAAGACGGTCTGCCCAATGGTCTATGAATCGTTTGAGCGCCACATTCTGTACGGCGCAAAATTTTCGAGAGACGAAATCGCAGCAATCAAAGCCTTGCTGTCGGGGCAGCCAAATCCTCTGGAAGGACGACGACTGGCCGAGTTCGAAAGTAAGCTGAAGGACTGTGCGTCGTAATTATTTTTTCTGTAAAATCATGATTTTTTGGTTAAATAGTTTACATTCCTTCGCAAAACACCGTATCATGACTCCATCACGACAGACGTAATATTATAGGTTTAACAGTCATATCGAAGGAGGTTCTGATGCAGCAACGTCTCAAATTCTTTTTGGCAGCTTCTATTCTAATTGCCGGAGCAACTAATTCTTTTGCCGTTTGGGAATGGAAAAAAGGATCCGATGGACGGGCCGTCGCCATTGCTCCGGGAGCCCGGGCCGACCGCGGGGCAGATGGACGTATTGTCTCCGTTCCAAAAGGCTGGGGCAAAGAAAGAGGAACTGATGGCCGTCTGGTTGCCATTCCGCCGGATGGCAGCGCTGAAAAAGGAAGCGACAACCGTCTCATTGCGATTCCTGAAGGCTGGACATTCGACGTCGGATCGGATGGACGAGGAGTGGCAATTCCGCCAGATGGTGAGGCAGACTATGGTTCTGATGGACGCATGATTGCTATTCCGGACGGATGGACCACACGTGAAGGATCTGACGGACGACTGGTGGCCATTCCCCCGGAAGGAAAAACGACCACGGGACCGGATGGTCGTATGATTGCTGTTCCAAAGAACTGGATAAAAAAAATCGGGAAAGATAATCGTGCGGTTGCGGTACCTCCGGGAGGAGACATTGCGATCGGAACCGACAACCACGCCACACCGCTTCCGCCCGATAACTTTGAATACGGTGATTATATCCTTTATTACTGCGTGATGGGCGCTCAGGTCGAAACGATGCAGGAAGAGGAAGCCGCGGAAAAACAGGCAAACGGTGAAGAAGAAGACGAAATGTAGCCGTAACACCTAATCCCGACTCATCGAACCGGATTTCTTTTAAGAAAGAAATCCGGTTTTTTTACGGTAAAATGCCAACTCTGCTGCAGAGGCCACAATATCATAATATGCGTCATGACGACGCAGCTTCCGAAGATCCGCCGATGGGAAATATCGCTTAACCTCAGCGAAATCGTCCTTCCCGAACTCATCGCCGCCGACTACGTCAAACCACTGAATCTTCAATGCCGACACATCCAGAAGCCGATAGTGAAGGCGGCTGATAAACACCGGCAGGAACTTGCGAGCCAGCATCCAGTCCGTATGCACACTGTTTCCGGCAAGAACAGGTCGCTTCTGAATCGTCTTTATCGGAGTGTTACACCAGCGATCAATAAACGCGGTTAGTTTTTCATCGGCCTCTTCCACGGAAACCGCCGCTTTCGACCGGCATTTTTTCACCAGATCCGGCAGATTTTTCTGAACCCAGGGACTCACCGGCGTATCGGCATTTATGCGAATATACAGATTCAGATCCTCTTCCGGCGGTGCAATGCGCAGAAGGTTTTTATCCGTCAGCATCACCGCCACCTGAAGCAGCCGGGCCTCATCCAGTTCGAGAGAAGTAAACTCCGTATCGAACCAGACATAGGCGGAAGAGGATTTCTTGGAGCCACCCATTATTTTCGCTTCCCGGTAATGATATCGAACGTATCTTGGGCAATCACCAGCTCTTCATCTGTATGAATCACCAGAGACTTCACGTTGGAGTCAGCGGTTGAAATAATCGTCTCATTCGCCTGATTGGCCTCATCATTACAAAACACCCCGATATAGCTGAAGTTCTCAAGAACCCGCTTGCGCACATGGCGCACATTTTCTCCGATACCGGCAGTAAAGACGATGGCATCCACGCCATTCAGCACGGCGATATAGCTCCCAATGTATTTCTGGATGCGGTAAATAAAGATATCCAGAGCTTCAATACATCCTTCATGACCGGCCTCAATGCCGGCGGTGATATCACGCATGTCACATTTGCCGCAGAGCCCGAGCAAGCCGCCCTGCTTGTTCATCATGGCACTGACCTGTTCAATCGTCAGTTCCTGGGACTGCATAATATAAAGCGGAATATACGGGTCCATATCGCCCGCGCGCGTCCCCATCAGAATTCCGGCTAGCGGCGTAAATCCCATGGACGTATCGACAGATTTCCCTTTATCAAAAGCGGTAATCGATCCGCCGTTTCCTAAATGGCAGGTGATAATTTTGAGATCCTCGATCGGACGCCCCATTACTTCGGCCGCTTTTTTTGCCACATAACCGTGCGAGGTTCCGTGGAATCCGTACCGCCGAATCTTATAGGTCGAATACTGCTCCTTAGGCAAACCGTACAGATACGCCTTCGGCGGCATAGTCTGATGCACCGCCGTATCGAAAACCGCGACCTGCTTCATGTCCGGCAGCAGTTTGTAGACCGCGTCAATTCCCAGAAGATTTGGCGGATTATGCAAGGGGGCCAAAACTGAGTTCTTACGAATGGCTTCAACCACTTCTCCATCGACCAGAACCGACGAGGTGAAATCCTCACCGCCGTGCACCACACGATGGCCAACCCCGGAGAGTTCTTCCAGGCTCGACAACGAGCCCATTTCGGGATCGAGAAGCAGCTCAAAAATCTTTTTAATTGTCTGCGTATGACTGGGCAGGTCACAGTACACCTGATCGGTCTTGCGGCCTTCCTTCTTGTGATTGACAAATGACCCTTCAATACCGATCCGCTCGGCACCGCCGGCGGCCACCGCACAAAATTCACCCTTCTCCGACACCTCATACAGCTTGTATTTCAGTGACGACGACCCCGAATTCAAAACCAGAATTTTCATTAGATTTCCCGTTAAATATTTCAATTACAGCGACTGCACAACCGTAATGGCAACAACTCCGACAATATCCTCTGCACAGCAACCGCGGGACAGATCATTCACCGGTTTTCTCAAGCCCTGAAGGATCGGTCCGTATGCCTCTGCCCCACCCAGGCGCTGAACCAGCTTGTACCCGATATTTCCGGCATTCAGGTCGGGAAAAATCAGAACCTGCGCCTGGCCGGCCACCGTGCTGCCCGGCGCCTTGGATTTTGCAACGGACGGAACGACAGCCGCATCGAGCTGCAGTTCCCCATCCAGTTCAAACCCCTGATCTGCAAATTCGTCTGCAATGATTTTCTTTGCCTTCTCTGTCGCTTCGACAACCTTGTCGACCAGCGGACTCGAAGCGGAACCCTTCGTTGAATACGACAGCATTGCCACCTTGACAGGCATTCCGAACTGCTTCGCTGTCTGTGCACTCTGCACAGCAATCTGGGCCAGCTGGTCGGCATCCGGGTTTTCCACCAGTCCGCTATCGGAGAAAATGTAGGGAACATTATTGCTCACCATGAAAAACAGCGCGGACACCATGCCGCTCTTGCGGGCGCCCTTAATGATCTGAAGGGCCGGGCGAACCGTATCTGCCGTCGAGTGAGCAGCACCGGACACCAGACCATCGGCATCTCCGTTCTGAACCATCATCATTCCAAAATAATTGACGTGCTTAACCGTTTCTCGGGCCTGCTCAATCGTAACGCCCTTGCTCTTGCGCAACTCAAAAAACTGCTGCGCATAGTCTTCCAGCTTATCGGAGGTCAGCGGATTGATCACTTTCACTTCCGGCCGAACACGGGCCGCCGCCGTCTCATCGCCCAGCATGACAACCCCGGCAATTCCCTCTTCAACAATCGCATTCGCCGCGGTCGTCACCCGTTCATCAGCCCCCTCCGGCAGTACAATCGTACGCGGATTGGCTTTTGCAATTTCGATAACCCCCTGAATAAACTCACTCCTGCTCATTTCCCAAACCCTTTCTCTTTTTTAAAACCCCACCCCTTCCAAAGACAAAAACCTCCTAAGCTATCGCTTAAGAGGTTTTTT
>JBFWJN010000165.1:0-7385 GCA_050253185.1 Kiritimatiellales bacterium
CCCGATGCAGCTGCGTCAGCAGATTATAAATCCCCTGAGGATAAACCTCCCAGTCAAAGTCCGTGATCTCTGCACCCGACTCAACACCGGCATCCACAAATCGAACCCCAGCCTCTGTTGAACTCTTCACCCGGCAGCGACGATAATAATTCACCCCCAGAAAATCAGTCGGCGCGGCAATCACTTCCATATCACCGGACTGAACAAAATTTAGCCCCTTACTTAAAATGCCGTCCTGCACGTGCGCCTGAAGAATATCCTCCGGATAGCCTTTCCCGTACAGGGGATCCGTGTACCAGCGGTGGCGGATTCCGTCAACATACCGCACTGCCGCAAGGGTCGCCTCCGAAGAGTCCGCCGGTTCGGCCGGTGCATAATTCAGGGTCATCCCGACTTCGCTTCTCGGCGCATTTTTCCGGATAACAGGAACGGCCCGCCCGTGCGACAAAAGCAAATGATGAACAACCCGCAAGGTGATATACGAATCCTTGATTCCCGGAGCAAAAATTCCGACCTCATGCCCCAGCGCTGCAATGACCCATGGCTCATTATGCGTAATCCAGTGTTTCACACGATCGCCGAGGTGCCGGGTAATCATATCTGTATATTCAACAAATGCATCGACCGTATCACGATTGCTCCAACCGCCCTCATCCTGAAGCGCCTGCGGAAGATCCCAGTGATACAGAGTCACAAACGGCGTAATGCCTGCCGCCAGCAGCTCATCAACCAGATTACTGTAGAAATCCAGACCGGCCTGATTAACCTCTCCGCGACCGTTCGGAAAAATCCGCGGCCATGAAATCGACAAACGGTACGCCTGAAGCCCCAGCGCCTTCATCAGGGCCACGTCCTCTTGCACCCGATGATAATGATCACAGCTTACATCCGCATTTTCATTACCAAAGACGGTGCCGGACGTATGCGCAAAACGATCCCAAATACTTTCGCCCTTCCCGTCTTCATTCCACGCACCTTCAATCTGATAGGCCGCTGTTGCCGCTCCCCACACAAAATCATCAGGAAATTTTTTCATCATCTCTCTCTGTTTTAATCCGTTCAGATCGCAATAAAACTGCCGGAAGGAATCCAGCCAGGGAGAGAAAGATAACAGTTTTCACACTGCAAACAAATGAGCAACATGTGATTCGAATTTCGCGAAACGTGATTTTAAGAAAGACCCGCGCCTGCAGAATTAGAAGTCCGTTGCTTTTTAAGGCTCCGTGAAAATCGCAGCCAGCTCCTGTTTCAGTTCCGCAAGAATCTCCGAACGACTGCCCCACAGATTGACCTGTTCAGACGGATCGTCTTTCAGATTATAAAGCTGTCCATTGGTCTCAGACAATTCGCCGACCGGCTCGGTGAACCCGCCGGAGCCGGAACCGAGGACCAGCTTCCAGTCCCCTTTGCGCAATGAAAACATGCCAAACCCGGAATGATGAACCAGCGTTTCGCGAACGGCAGGTTTCTCCCCTTTCAGAACAGGAAGAAAGCTGATGCTGTCCTCGGCACAGGAGGCATCCTGCCCGATGACCTCCCCGACGGTTGCGAAGAAGTCTGAAAGACAGGTCAATGCATCTGATGTTGTTCCGGCGGAGACGACGCCCGGCCAGCGGACGAGGAAGGGTTCGCGGTGTCCGCCGTCCCAGATATCGGCTTTCTGACCGCGGTAAATGCCGTTGGCTTTGTGGCCGTAGTCTTCGCCGTTGGCACAGACGACGCGCGCGCCGTTATCGGACGTGACCACAACCAGCGTGCTGTCTGCCTGACCGGTGCGGTCCAGCGCATCCAGAACCTGACCAACCACCCAGTCGAAAAGCACCACCATGTCGCCACGGTCGCCGGCCGCGCTTTTTCCCTTCACGAAATCAGGGCGGATATCACAGGGCCGGTGCGGAGATGCCGGGGTCATATAGAGAAAGAACGGCGCTTCGCTTTCCGACTGCTGCTCAATGTATTCGACGGCTTTGCGGGCGAAAGTAACATCCACTTCTTCGTCTTTGAAACTCGGCATTTGCAGACCGCGGCGCTGCTGGTTGTAGTAAACCTCTTTTTCGCGATCGGGCAGTTCAACCATGTTACGGTTTTCAATGAGGACATAAGGCGGCATGTCAAGCGAACCGGCGATGCCGAAGTATGTATCAAATCCAAGATCAACCGGCCCTCCGTCAATGCCGCGGGCGTAATCGACATCGAAGCCGTCGATATCGAGCGCGTCGCATTCCGGCAGTTTCAGGGCTTCGCCGGACTGATCATACCAGGTAAAGCCCATGTGCCATTTACCGATGGCAGCAGAGTTGTAGCCGGCTTTCTTACAGAGCGTCCCGAGGGTTGCGCGATCCGGTTCGATCAGCGGTGCGCCGAAACCGCCGATGACGAATTTTTTGAGTCGAGTGCGCCAGCAGTAGCGACCGGTCATCACCGAATAGCGGCTCGGCGTGCAGACTGCGGACGAAGAATGTGCATCCGTAAAACGCAGACCCTCTTTTGCCAGCCGATCCATATTCGGGGTCGGAATCTTTTCCGCGCCGTAACAGCCCAGATCGCCGATCCCCATGTCGTCGGCCATGATATAAACAATATTCGGTTTTTTCATATTTATCCTATTCCCTTATAAATCCCTTACGCAACGGCGCACAAAATCTCACTCACCTCTCTCCACTGAACCCAAAGCTGATCCAGCTCCTCCCTCAGCCCCAGTGTAAGAGCACTGTCCACTCGACATGTTTCAGAAATACGTAACCCGTACTTCTTAAGAAAATATTTTGCCGCAGCAGGATACCCGGCTTTGCCGGCATAACGCTGCACAGCGACAACAAGCTCCCGGATCCTTCGGCCCGTCTCATCATCAGACAACCCCTTACAGACTGCAACAAACGGCTCACAGAAAAAGTTAGATCCGATTCCTGCATATCCGCTTGCCCCGATCTTCAAAGACGCCTCCAATGAAGGGGCATTTGCATTATAAACCTGAAGTGAGGAACCTTCTGCCATACTTATTTTCCGACTCAAAATCTCGATATTGGCCGTTGTATCCTTAAGAAAAACCAGATGTTCAATCCGGGCTATTTCCTTCACCAGATCCGGAGACATTTTCCGGTGATACGGATACGGGCACTCATAGAGACCAAACGGCATGGATTCCCCGATTTTTCTGGAAAAATCAAAAAGATTTCGGCTCAAATTCGCCTCACTATCTGTCGCTTCGGCAAATTGGTTCACTGCAAAAACAACCACATCCGCACCGGCTTGCTCAATCCGTTTTGCATATTCGGCCGATTCATCTGGACCGTCCTGACAGATTGCGCCGGCAGCAACTGGAACCCGCCCGTTTACGACTCGAACAGCCCGCTCCACCAACAACCCGCATTCATCTTTCGTCAGAGCCGGGATTTCTCCGGAAAGACATGTGGCAAACAGGCCGGAAACACCCCTAGAAATATAAAACTCGATCAACTCATCGTACGCATCCCAGTCAACCGATTTATCTCTTTTGAACGGAGTCAGCATCACGGGCCAAACCCCGACAGGCAACGATTTGTTATTCATAGATTTTTTCCACTCTGATGCAAAACGATACAACCTCAGGCTTGTTACAAAACCGCTTCGCAACAATCCCCCATGAAACGATGTAATGTGACCTGCCAACTTTACTTCCCTTTCATATCACCATATAGTGACTTCAAGAACGCAAAGGATGTGACATACATTTGCGAATCCGTGACATCAACGAAACGAGTAAAGATGAAATACCAGAAGCATATTTTGTGGACCGTTATGGGATTCGGAAAAGAGGAGTATCCCGCCGGAAAAAAATATTTCAGGGACAATAAAAATAAATCCCACACCGATGTCATTACTCTGCATGTGACATTGAAGGGGGAAATCGTACTGCACACTCTGAATCAGGACATTTTTATCCCGGAAGGCTTTCTAATGATCTGCCGGGACGGCGATGACTCATCCTATGAAAAGGCCGATTTAAGTAATGATTATGCCTGCCTTTGGATCAGCCTGAATGGCGCCGGACTGGCTGAACATTACGAAGCCCTGCGACAGGACCACGGAATAGTTTTCAATATGGGACTGAACCATCCCACGCTGCGCGGCATCCGCAGGCTTTGCGAACTGACAAATCCCCGTGAACCTGCCGAACCACTGGTTATGGCCGCCGCGATTCACCGCCTGACGATGGCTTTGTACGGACAGGTAGAAGTCGGATTCTGCGGTCAGCTCAGCCCGGTCAACCAAGCCATTCATCAGATTGTCAGTTCTCCACTCCATCCCTGGAACATCAAAGAACTCGCGGCCCAATGCGGCTGCAGCCGAGAATATTTCAGCCGGACATTTAAGAAAAAGTACAAAAAATCTCCGCAAGAATATCTGATGCTCGCACGGACAGAGCGGGCGCTCTATCTGTTAAAACATACCGCCCTGCCCGTTTCAGCCATTGTCGCCCAGACAGGATTCCCCAGTTCGACGGCACTGAGCGGCCATATTCAATCCATTACCGGACAATCACCACAACAACTCCGGCCAGCAGACTCTCCGATTCCGCGAGGCCGATTTCGCGGACTGTTTGATGAAAGCAAGCTGTCTTAAACAAAAAATTGGGACCCGCAATAACTGCGCAGCCCCAAGATCTGCTTAAAGCCGCCTCTCGCTGACCTGGCCTGCGAGAGGTTTCGCCCTCATGTCCACCGTGACCGACAGGAAACCAAAAGCGGCCTCGTTTTTCGGAAAAAAGGCAATCAGGACCGGCTGAATTACAAAAACTTTTCGCTTTGGAGCTACATTTGGTTCTATGTGTGCTGGGCGGTCGGACGAACGGCCCTTATCACATTTACCACCGCGTATATGCTGGATTACCTGCACTACACGATGGATAAAATCGTCATGGTGTTCGGCATCACCAATCTGATCAATATCATGATGCTTCTAGTCATGGGAATTTACCTTCTGAAACACACAGCACTGCCTGTCTCCGCAATTGTCGACCAAACCGGCCTCCCCAGCCCCACGGCGCTAAGCCGTCACATCCAGACCGAAACCGGGAAAACACTCCAACAGCTCCGCCCCGCCAACTCACCGATCTCCAAGGGTCAACTCCGCGGACTGTTCAACGAAAGCGAGCTGTCGTAAACAGCGAATCCCCCCCCCCTAAAGCGGTTCCTGTTGTTTCGCTAAAACCTCCATCTCATCCAGACGAACAGAGTCAGCAACAACAGGCAGGAAAAAACCAATGGCTTCCAGCCGGGATCCATTAGGCACCGCCGGAGGCCCCATCGCCAAAATCTCACCGGCTTTATAATCCACGCGGACCCAACGACTATCAGAGACTGGAAGCTCCTGTTTCTCCCACTTGCCATGTGCCGCAAGAAATCCTTCTTTCGAAGCATACCAGACCCCATCGATACAGATCGCAATATGAACAAGATCGGATCCCCCATCGTTTTGATTTTGATACCAGCTGATTTTAGAAAGCTGATAGTTCTTCAGTGACAGACTGAACTCTTCCGTATAAAGCAGGTGCGGATCCCGTCGGGAGATATTATCAATTAGAAAACCGCGCTTTACCTCGTCCTCGGCCGGATTTGATCCAACAGCTTCCAACTTCCCGGGCCATGCGAAATTACCGGAAATGCTGACCTTGTCTGTCAACAGTCCCTGCGGCCCGGCAATCGCCCGCCACCCCGCTGAATCCAGCGAAATATTTGACCGGGCGCTATTGGGAAATATCTCGCGATAAACAACCTGAGCCCTGCCTGCGGCTTCGGGTTGCGCAAAGACAGACTCACTCACAACAGCCTGCAGCTCCTCTACAACCCTTTTCTCCCCAACTACATTTTTCGCTGCAATCAACGGAACTCCAAGAGAAAGCTCTGACAGCGGGATCTTCACAACCTGAATATCCTCTTTATTCACAGAGCACAACACCCACAAACTGTCCCCCTGAACCAATGAATCAGGATACTGATACCCACTTCCCTTCCAACGGCCCGGATACCGTCGTACGGGCGGATTGCCACATATAGTATAAACACGATCAAAGATCTGTCTGTCAGCAGACAGTGCGATAGTAAGCGTTCCGCGGTTTCCGTTGGTCGCCAGGTTACTGACCACATACGCCTGTCCATCCGGAAGAGTGCCGGCGGACGAACGTGAACCGGCATCGGGAAAATCCGTTTGGACAGCAGATGTCCAGGTTTTCCCATTATTAAAACTATAGGAGACATAGTTTTTAAATGTCTTTGAATCACTCAGTGGTTTTTCCTTACCAAGATCACGATACAGTTTAGCCCACACACGATTCCCCAGCGGCCATGCCGAAGAAGGCTCACACAAGGAATGTCCATCAGCAGCAATTGGGCGGGAGCTGTTATGGCGAAACTCCCAGGTCAGTTCATTCCCCGGCAACAGGAGAAGGTCTTCAAGTTTTTCAACGAGCTCTGGAGACCCAGCAGGGTAGACCGGCAAGCCGTCCTTCGCAGCTGGCGCATCATAACGAAGCCAGAACAGCTGTCCCAAAGATCCGTCTGCATAAATCGGGCGAACCAACTGCCCCTGACCGGACTGCCGCCACCACCCGCCATCGTCCCAGACTTCTGAAAAAGCATACAGCGTATTATCATAAACAACAAATCCGTTGGAACACTGGGTCCGCCGACCGGAGCCATCCTTGTCCGCTGTCGCGACATCGTCCAGAGGCGGAAACAACTCGACCGCCTCTTCCCATGTCACACCATGATCCAACGTGCGCCGCATCAACACACGTTGCCCTGGCGCATCTTCATCCTGTTTATGACTACTCCACGCGGCATAAATCGCCCCGTTAAAAACGGCAAGATGGCAGTGGTGAGAATACGTCCCCGTTTCAGGCTCCGCCATATACAGCGTAACGACTTCAGTATTTTGAAGCAACGGGTAGCCCAGATACTCTTTTGTTAAATCCGGAAAAGGTGCCGCAAAATGAACCGTTGGCTCATTAGACATGCATTCCAAAACTGAAAATATCAAAGCGAACAGCATGACAAACCTTGAAAATGACACACGTGACATAGGACTCCTATACTTGTGCACGAGTGCCGCAGACAGAATGCCTGCAGCACGTCCATAACTAGCGAACTCGACGACGGATCAACAACAGACAAACTGAACTGAGAAGAATTAAACTGACGGTTTTCGGCTCCGGGATTATATCCGTTTGCACCTCTAGCGCATCAAGCCGCAGGGCGGCATCTACAGAAGACATATAAAAACCAATACCGTTAATGGTATTACCGGAAAGGGTTGTCGCACTGCCTACCGTCAGCGAGCTGCCCTCAACAAAATCAAGAGCCAACCAGGTTGCCTCTGACACAGCAATCGTTTGAAGACTCCAGGCA
>JBFWJN010000166.1:0-7378 GCA_050253185.1 Kiritimatiellales bacterium
ATGCAAAACCCGACGAATGGAAGCGCTTCCAGTTCGCGGTGCCCGCCGCCAGCCAGGTCGACGGGGTTCGGCTGCGGCTGCGCGCCTACACGCGCACCTACGACCGCAGCACCCAGTTCTTCGTCGACAAACTCACCATCGAAGAAGCGCCGACCTGGGTAACCCTCGACACGCCGGTCGCGCACCTGAAAAGCATCGACCTCAACTGGACCGAATCCGGCGATGAGAGCACCTTCCGGAAATATGAAATCTATCGCCGGGAATCGACCGGCGTAACGCTCAGCGACACGCGAGTTGCTCAAATCACCGACCGGACGCAGACCGCGTTCACCGACACGGGACTGTCCATCGGCAAAACCTATTACTACAAAGTGTACGTCTACAACCTCAACGACACCGCCACGCCGTCCAACGAAGGACAGGCCACCACCGTACCGGTCGATCCTCCGATCGACGACAGCCTCAACGATCTGGCACTGTGGGACACCCGCGGGAGCTGGGGCATCGAGACCAACGCGACCGGCTCGTGGCTGTCGGACTCGCCATACAGTCCGTACGGCAACAACCAGCGCGAGACAGACAACTATGCACTGACGGCGGTGGACCTGAGTGATGCGGTATGGCCGGTGCTCTCGTTCTGGGACCGGTTCAGCTTTAGCGGGACCGACCGGGCGTGGCTGCAGATCTCCAAAGACGGAGTCAACTGGAGTGCGCGGTACGTCTGCACCGGGGAGCGGACGGACTGGGCCTTGCAGCAGCTCGACCTCTCGGAATGGGCGGGCGAACCCAACGTGCGCATCCGGTTCTACCTGTACACCGACAGCACGGCGACCGCCGACGGGTGGCAGCTCGACGACCTCAGTGTCGCCGAGCATGAAAGCGCCGCGCAGAGCCTGCCAGTCTACGAACGCTTTGAAGACCGCGGCACGAACTGGCTCAGCGGGGGCTGGGTAGTCAGCAGCAACGAATCGTACGAAGGCGCCGCCAGTGCGCAGAGCCTGCCGATCGGCTTCACCCCGGGGAACACCGACATCTATGCTTCCTATGGAAAGGAGCTGAACCTGTCGGGCTCGATCTCTCCGCAGCTCACGCTGTGGGCCAAAGGAATCGACGACAGCTACAGCCACCTCTACGCGCAGCTCTCAAAAGACGGGGGGAAGACATGGACCGACCTCAGCGGCGACATGGATGCAAAACCCGACGAATGGAAGCGCTTCCAGTTCGCGGTGCCCGCCGCCAGCCAGGTCGACGGGGTTCGGCTGCGGCTGCGCGCCTACACGCGCACCTACGACCGCAGCACCCAGTTCTTCGTCGATCGTCTTACGATCGGTGAGGTGGTGCCCAGTGCGCCGGTCCCGATTTCTCCGACCGATGACAGCATCGTCGATGTTCTTTATCCGACTCTAACGGTCGAAAATGCGGTGGATATTGTAGATGACAACTGCAGCTATGAATTTGAAATCTATACCAATGCCGCGTTAAGCGTGGATTCTCTGGTGAGCCGGCTGCCGGTATTGGCCTCCGGAGACGGAACGACCAGCTGGCAGGTGGATGTGGAAATGGTGGACGGTCAGCAGTACTGGTGGCGAAGCCGCGCGACCAGCAGTTCGGATCAGGTGAGCGACTGGAGCGTTACCAGTACGTATCATGTAGTGATTGTGAATACCGCGCCTTCGGCTCCGGGTATTTTGTCTCCTTACAGCGGATCGACGCTGCCGGACGAGAAGGGGCTTTTTATCTGGTCGGGAAGCCTCGACGCGGATGCCGGGGATTATGTGTTGGAGTACCGGTTGGAGATTGCCGCTGAGAACCAGTTCACGAATGTGCTGCTGAGTGCGGTAAAGGCAACGGATGAATCGATCGGAACGATGCGTCTGAATGAGATCAGCGGATATGAATCGCTGCCGCTGGACGAATCCTACTTCTGGCGCATCCGTGCGGTCGACTCGCACGGCCTGGGATCGGAATGGACCAGTGAGTCCTTTGTATACGGAAGCGTAACCGTGCCGGTGGTCATTGATCCGGTGACGATTACGAGTCTGGCGATAACAGGCTCCGAAGTCCGGATCGAGTGGACAAAAACGGAATTTCCAGTTGATGTTGAGTTTTCTGAAACGCTGATGCCGGCTCAGTGGCAGGTGCTTGATGGCGCGCAGAATCTCAGCACAAATTCTGCGGTTCTGGCCTGTCCGTCCGACGCCCGCGGCTTCTTCCGGTTGATCATCGGACGATAACCGGGTGTTTCCAAATGTCGGAAAAAAACGGCCCCGGCTTTCCAATGCCTGGAAACCGGGGCGTTTCTTTTTTCCAATGCTTGGAAAACTCAGAGGCGCTTCAGCGTTTCCTCGCGGATCAGATCGCCCATTTCCGAGGTCGTGGCTTTTTTATAGCCTTCGTGCCAGAGGTCGCCGGTGCGGACGTTGTGGCCGAGCGCGGCTTCGAGGCCCTGGCGGATCGCGGTCGCGGCGGAACCTTCGCCCAGTTCATCGAGCATCATGGCGGTCGAAAGGATCATCGCAATCGGGTTGGCCTTGCCCTGTCCGGCGATATCCGGTGCGGAACCGTGCACCGGTTCGAACAGTCCGACGCTGCCGCTTGCGCCGACGCTGGCGGACGGCAGCAGTCCGAGCGATCCGCCGAGCGTGGCCGAGGCGTCGGAGAGAATATCGCCGAAAATATTACCGGTCAGGATCACGTCGAACTGGCGCGGATTGATGACCATCTGCATGGCGGCGTTGTCGATGTACATATGGTCGAGCTCGACATCGGAGAATTCCGCGGCGTGCAGTTTTTTGACGGTGTCGCGCCACAGGCGGGAGACTTCCAGTACGTTGGCTTTGTCAACCGACGTCACTTTGTTGCGGCGGCGGCGCGCCCATTCGAACGCGACGCGGGCGACGCGTTCCACTTCGGCGACAGAATAGCGCATGGTGTTGAATGCTTCGTTGCCGTCGTTGCCGATCGGCTGGCCGAAATAGATGCCGCCGGTCAGTTCGCGCACGGTGAGCAGGTCGACGCCGATGACGATGCCCGGCCGCAGCGGCGAAGATTCCACGAGTGACGACGGAACGGAGACGGGCCGCAGGTTGGCGAAAACGCCGAGTTCCTTGCGGATTTTCAGCAGGCCGGATTCCGGGCGCATCGCGCCGGTCAGCTCGTCCCATTTCGGGCCGCCGACAGCGCCGAGCAGGACTGCATCGGAGGCTTTGCAGACGTCGACGGTGCACTGTGGCATCGGATCGTTATGCGCGTCGATCGCCGCGCCGCCTGCGAGCACTTCGGTGTATTCAAAGGAAAAATCGGAACGCTCCGCGATTGCGTTGAGGAGTTTGACGCTTTCGGCAACCACTTCGGGACCGATGCCGTCGCCGGGCATTAGCGCAATTTTATACGTTTTGGACATGCCAACCTGCTTTCTTTCTTTAGAATTCAAAAATCAGAAGCCGGACGTTTTAACAGCCGGTTCCCGGATTGGAAAGAGCTTTATGGAAAAAGAACAGGGCTGGATTTTTTTTGATATTGACGGAACGCTGCTCTACGCGCGCGGCGCCGGACGGGAAGCCTTCCGCCGGGCGTTTGACGAAGCGTTCGGCTGGGATCAGGGCGTCGAGCATATCAACTTTTACGGCGCGACGGATCTCGACGTGTTTCGTCGTATCTGCGTCGAGCGCGGCGAAACGTCGACGCCGGCGATGGAAACGGCCTTTTTTGAACGGCTTGCGCCCGCGCTGGATGAGCGTTTGGCGCGGCGGAAGCCGGAAGTTTTTCCAAACATTGGAAAAATCCTCCCGGAACTTTCCAAACATTGGAAACTCGGAATTGTGACCGGCAACATTGAGCCGACGGCGAAGATGAAGCTCAAGCATGCCGGGTTGCTGGAGTTTTTCGAGCTAAACGGTTTCGGCTGCGGGTGCGACCATGCGGATCGCGTCGAGATTGCGCGCCATGCGTTGGAGCGCACGGGCAGTCCGGCTCGGCGAGTTCTGGTCGGCGACACGCCGAATGACATCAGCGCCGCCAAGGCCAACGGCATGGTGTCGATTGCGGTGGCGACCGGTGGGTTTGATTTCCAGGCGTTGGAAAAGGCCGGTGCAGATTACGTGTTTGAGGATTTAACGGATACGCAGCGGCTGCTGTCTATTCTGGAGACGGTATGATTACGAAACTGAATATTACGGTGCTGGTGAACAACCGGGTGATGTCGAAGGGGCTGCTGGCCGAGCACGGCTGGTCGCTGTGGATCGAGGTGGATGACCATGTGTTCCTGTGGGACACGGGGCAGGGCATGGTGCTGGAGCATAATGCGAAGGCGCTCGGTCTTGACCTGGGCCGGATCGAGGCGGTGCTGCTGAGTCATGGGCATTACGATCATTCCGGCGGTCTGCAGAACGTGCTGAAGCACGCGCCGCAGGCGAAGGTGTACTGTCATTCGCACACGTTTAACCGTAAATATCGTCGCCAGCCCGGCGGCAAAGGATTCCGCGAAAACGGGATTCCGGTTTATACGCGCGAGTCGCTGGAAGCGGCCTGCGGCGGGTTGTTTGTTTCTTCCGAGCCGGTTGAAGTCATTCCCGGCTTCTGGATGAGCGGCGAGGTGCCGCGCGATCACGGTCCGGAGATGATCCGTAATTTTTATATGGATGAGGCGTGCACGGTTCCGGACCGGATTCTCGACGATCAGTCGCTGTTTGTGGAGACGCCGAAGGGGACGGCTGTGCTGCTGGCCTGTTCACATTCCGGGCTGCTGAATATTCTGTACGCGGCGGAGCGGGTGACCGGGACGCCGGAGATTTATGCGGTTGTCGGCGGGATGCATCTGTCGCACGAGCCGAACGGCGCCGCGACGCGAATGCTGGGTGAGCTGGCGCGTCGGCACGTACAGGTGCTCGGTCCGGCTCACTGCACGGGCGGCCGGGCGGATGCCGAGCTGCAGATGGGTTTTCCAGGCGAGTTTCTCGAGGTGCTGGTCGGCAGTCGATTCAGTTTGGGCCTGGAATGATGGAAGAGTGGAGGTAGGCCATGAAAATCCTGTTTTGTTTGGTTATGCTGGCTGTGGCCGGATGTGTGGAAAAGAAGGAGTCGGCAATGAATGATTTTCCTATCCAGAAGACGGACGCCGAATGGCGCGCCGAGCTGACGCCGGAGCAGTACCGTGTGCTGCGCGAAGCCGGTACGGAACGGCCGTTTACGGGAATTTATACGGATGCGAATGAGCCGGGCGTGTACCGTTGTGCGGCCTGTGGCGCGGAACTGTTCACGTCGGAATCCAAATTTCATTCCGGCTGCGGCTGGCCCGCGTTCGACCAGGCTGTTTCCAAAGGCAGCGTGATTGAGCGGACGGATACGAGTCACGGCATGATCCGCACGGAGGTGCTCTGCGCAAACTGCGGCAGTCATCTGGGGCATGTTTTCCCGGATGGGCCCGCCGCGACGACGGGCCTTCGCTACTGCATTAACTCCGCGGCGTTGAAGTTTGAGAGTGAGCAGAAGTCCGGGAATTGAATCCTGCAGTCTATTGTTGCGTTTTTAAATTATTATTGATTCAATAAAACGCAATGTTGTCTATGGAGGGAGCGCCGGTGAATATGAGTTTATCTGTTGCAGCCTGTCTGTTTGTTTGCTGCGGAACACTTTTCGGTGACGCGTATTATGTGAACAGCCTGACTGGAGATGATGCCAATAATGGACTTTCTCAAGAGCAGGCGTGGAAGACCCTGCAGAAAGCCGGCGAGGTGAAGTATACGACCGGTGACCGTCTGTTTCTGGCAAAGGGGAGCGTTTTTGAGGACCACCTGAGGCTTCGGGCGGTTGGTACCGAAGCATATCCGGTGATTGTGGATGCCTATGACGCCGGAAACGGAAGTGATGCGCTGCCGGTGATCGATTCGCGGGGGTACGAGGCCGGTATTCATGTATCTGACTGCAAATATGTTGAGATCAGTAATCTGGAGATTATGTCGGATGGCGGTGCGGCGGCTGAGCCGGCGGCCGAAAAGAAGCGGTATGGGGTTCTGGTGACCGCGGCATGGAGCCGGGAATGTCCGCATATTTATCTCCGCAACCTGTATATTCACGATATTTTTGCGACGGAGCAGGTGGAATCGGAGGGCAAGAATCCGACCACCAGTATGGGGCGCGGAATTGAGGTGATTGTTCAGAAGGACGAGTCGCTGATCCGTGATGTGCTGGTGGAAAACTGCCGGATTGAACGGACGGGGCATTACGGGCTGTCGCTGAAGGGGCGTGGAAAGGATCCGGAATTTTTTATTCAGGACGTGCGTGTGCTGAATAACCGTTTTGTGCATACCGGCGGGTCCGGCATTCAGCCGGGGCGCGTCCGGGGGCTCCTTGTGAAGGGCAATGTGACGGATCATTCGGGTTCGTTTGTCGATCAGCGCATGCACGGGCGTGGGAGCGGAATGTGGCCGTGGACCTGCGAGGATGTGCTGATTGAAAACAACCGGTTCATGCATGCCCGCGGCCGCGGCGACAGCTGCGGCATTCATATTGATTTCGGATGCCGGAACGTTGTCGTTCAGTATAATCTCAGCCTGGATAATGAAGGCGGGTTTGTGGAGATATTAGGGAATAATCATAACTGTGCGTACCGCTACAACATCAGCATCAATGACGGGTCGCGCGTGAAACAACGGAACGGTGCGACGCAGGAGGGGAAAATCCTGTGGTTCAGCGGGTATGTGGGTCAGAAACCCCGGGTCGGTCCGTTTAACAGCTATATCTACAACAATACGGTTTATGTGTCTGAGAAAGGCCGGTCCTGCTTTTCCGTCGGCCGGAGTACGGACGGCGTGCTGATTGCCAATAATATTTTTTACCTGCTGGGCGACACGCTGACAGTGATTGATGACCAGCAGAAGAAATTTCAGGATCAGACTGCGGTGCCGCAGAATGTCGTATTTACCAATAACCTGTATGCACAGCGCCGAACGATTCCTTCGGACTGGCTGATTCAGGATTCCGGAGCACTGGTCGGAGATCCCGAGTTTAAGCATGCAGGGGGCGTTGAGCCGGAGGATTATATTCCCATGGCCCGGGACCTTATTCAAAACCGTGGAATTCAGATTCCCCGTCTCCCCGGGGATGCCCTTGGCCTGACAATCGGCCTGGCGCCTGAAAAGGATTTTTTCGGTAATCCGGTTCAGGGACGTCCGGATCTGGGCGCGATTGAAATGGAGGAGTAGGGGACAGGTCTCCATTTGTGGCGTTGCCGGACGAAGGGGAAAGCCCTACATCTGTCGAAAATTGCGGAATAATTATCTGTTTTATTTCTGTAAAGCTCCGTAGAACTTTTAAAGGAGTTGTGCGGATGATTAAACAGCTGAATATTACGGTGCTGGCAGATGATCGGGTTTCCGGG
>JBFWJN010000167.1:0-7237 GCA_050253185.1 Kiritimatiellales bacterium
TTTTATAAACGCTCTCACCGCATTTAAACTCAACCACATGCTGATGATCTGCTGATATGCCATCCAGACTGGCAAGCATCCAAGGATATTCAGTACTTTGAAGACAGATTGGCTCAACTTCGACACCATGAAACTGCTCATATAAACGCCTAGCTTCTGGCTCTAACCGAGCTCCCCGGCGGGTTGCCTCATTCCCAGCAAACGGCTCTACCTTGCCCAGTTTTTCCTCAAGCAAAACGGACGCACTCTTCCATGGATTCTCTCCCAGTACCGTTGGTGCATCTGAGCCCCCAATTCCTGTATCACGCCAATCCACCCACTCTTTAGTCCCCTGCTTTAGATTAATTTCTTTGCAAACAGAAACCCCCTCGTCAGGCACTGCATCCCTAACATCCGCATGCTCTGAAGATTCTAAACTCGCATCTGTAACACATAATGACGGATTGCCAAAAGAGTCCTTCAGATGTTGGGTAAGACGCTGCCCCTCTGCGATTTGATCGCGAGTCATTCTCTCCATCAACTCATCACGATGCTTTGCCGAAGGAATGAGATTATAATATGCGTATGCTTTGGAGTAGTCCTGAGGAACAACATCTCCTTTTTCATAAAGCTGTCCTAAATGATACAACCCCATATCCCGACAATATGTGCTTTCGGCGGCCAACCGATAAAACTCTTCGGCCTTAGCGCCGTCCTTTAAATGGTTTGCATAAATTGACCCAACCTCAGAAAACCCATCCCCATTAGATGACAGTTTTGCATAAATTAAGCCTTGTTTTAATGCTTCTTCGTACTCTCCTAAGTCCGTCAGAACAGAACGCAGCGAACCAAACGCTTCCGTGAGGCCTTGGTCAGCCGCGCGCTGATACCATTTCTTTGCTTCTTGAAGATCCTCCTCAACCAGATCTCCACACTCATATGAAAGACCTAAAGAATTCTGGGCTTCCGCATACCCCAATTCTGCGGATCGCCGCAACCATCTGTAGCCCTCCTCCCAATACTTCTCATCCCGAGCCTTTTCAAATATAAGCCCGGCATCATATTCCGGTTCACCAGATGCAACATAAAGCCTTGGACGATTTTTTTCCGCAGCACGAATGCGCCAGTGCTCCGCCTCTTGTTTACATACAGCCCGCCCCCAACCTGATTCAAATGCATCAACCAACTCTAGCTGGGCACTTTGTTGTCCTTGTTCGGCCGCAAGACGATACCATTCTACAGCTTTTTCCAAATCCTTCGGAAAATCACCGACCCCAAGCTTGTGGGTGACACCCATGATAAATTGTGAATAATTATCCCCTTTTTCGGCACCTAGAAGAAACCATTTGAGAGCCTCATCTGGACGAGTACAATATATATGCCGTATATGAGATTGTCCCTTATCACGAAAATAAGAACGATGCACAGAGTGAATATCGTATATGCTGCTCATATTGGATCCTTAATATTTTTACCTGTACTGAATTCGTGCCTATTCGTGGTTCTGCCTGTTTTCCAACTATTAAATTATCGAACTCCGCTCCTCAGCTTTTGTGACCACTCAAAACCTTTTTAATCGCCGTGATAAACGCATGTATTGTCTGTTGCGCTTCTTGCTGGGATGCGACGTCTCCTTCATATGCACTCCGTGGAAGCGTAAACTGCCCGTACTGAGGTGAATCCGAAAATTCTCCCCCATCTTCTTTCCGTAGCATGAGGACAACATTATCTGGATTCTCCCCCGGAAAAATCTGAATACAAACCGGATGACCGCATGAATCAACTGCCGCTAGACACTCCTCAACCTCACGCTGGAATGGTTGGCATAAAAAGGAGTTACTCAGTCCGGCTACTTTTATTTTCATCGTTTTCTCATCCTTATTTGTTCAGCTTTTTCAATGTCTGGAGCTTTTCTCTCCCGTTTTTCCAATGTTTGGAAGAAAACGTTCCAAGCCTTGGAAAACGCACGGGCTGCGCCCGCTCTACCTTCTTAATTCGCGTCCATTCGCGTTCATTGGCGGTTTCATTCTCCATCTTTCAAAAGCTGCTTTCCTTTTTCGGTCAGGCGGTATTTCTGAAACCGGCTGTTCGGTTTGTCGGGGATGGTCATTTCGATGAATCCTCTGGTGAGCAGTTTTTCTAACGCTTTAACGAAATTTCCTGTTCTCCGGGCATAGCCCAAGCCCGAAACCAGTGTCTTTGCACTCACCGGTTCTGTTTCTGACAATAAACATATTTTCCACATCGTGTCCGAAAAGTCGACTTGCACCTCATCTTGTACCTCTTGCACCTCGTCTTGTACCTCGACTGGAGCCTCACCATCTGGGGTGACTTGGTGCCGACTTGGTGCTGACTTGGGGCCTTCATGGGGTGTGTCTTGGGGTGCAAGTGCTGAAAGCGGCTTGAAAACGATCTGAAATCCGCCGGAAAAGTTTTCGAACTCCGGTTCGGGAAGTCCGGCTTCCAGACAGGCATCAATGACCCTTTTAATACCGCTGCCGTACTGTTCAATCATGCCCATATCGTAAAACGCCTGCGCAATGAGGCGGTTGCGCGGTTTGGAGGAATGATTGGGGCGCAACAGCTCTTCGACTGTCATTCCAAACGGAAGAAAGCCAGGACTCCAGATTTGGAGCGACCGGTCATAGATTTTAATCTGAATATCACCGAGATCGCCATAGTCGCGATGGCACACCGCATTGGTCAACGCCTCCCGAAGCGCTTCCAGCGGATAGTCCCAGATATCGTCGCGCCGCGATTTTCCGGTGATGACGGACTGCACGTTGATATGCTTTTTGATGAAGTCCAGAGACTCTTCCACCTGGTCAATGATGGAGCCACGAATAAAGCGATCATCCATAATATCGACTGCCCCGCGAATTCTTCCGGCATGAACCACCGACTGAGAAAAAGGCGATTGCGGGTTTTTACCGAAGAGCAGAATTGCCGCGCGGGTGATTTCCCGTTCACTGCGAATCAATTCCAGTTTTTGCAAAATGGTGACCGGATCATCGTTTCCGGAAAAGGAGCGTCGTCCGCTGTTTGCGGCTCGCGTCATGTAAAGCCGCACCTGATCCATATCCAGATCGTCAACCGTTTTTCCTTCGATCAAAAGTGCGTCCGCGCTCTGGCCGGTGCACCGGAGGTGAACTTCAGCGATTTCAGCAGGCGTCATTTGCCGCGTCGTACTGCCGGAACGCTTAAAACATCGTCCGCGCACAGCGATCGGCTTCAACGGATATTCCGGAACGGTCAAAACCAGCACTTCCCCCGCGGGCAGTGACACCTTTTCAGCATCCGGTATCACGGAAGGCTCCGTCGCATTGGCTATCCGGTTGACCGCATCGCGAAGCGCCTCCTGAGAAAACGAGGCTCCAAGCGGCACACCGGCGTTTGATACGCCGATCACGATTCTGCCGCCACGCGTATTGGCAAACGCCGCCGCTGTTTCAATCACGTCCTGATTAAACGACGGTTTGAACTCCAGCGTCTCGCTTTCGCCCTGCGCTATGATGGTTTCAATCAGATCCATTTACATTTTCTATGTGGTTTTCCAACCCTTGGAAACGTTCATTCTTTCGATCCTGTCATCCCGCCGTGCCACGGCGAAGTTTCAGCGAAGACGAGTCAAAATTTCTTTTTTTGTGTTCCTTGCGCTCTCTCGCGGCTAAAATTCTCCATCTTTCGGCGGGAAGGCTTTCAGCCGTTCCCACCCTACAAATTCGCGTCTATTCGCGCAATTCGCGGTTAAAATCTCCCTAAAGCACCGCTTCGAGCTTCGCGGCCAGAATATCGATTTCCTTTTTCGTGCGTTTCTCGGTGCAGGCGACGAGCAGGACATTTTCCATTCCTTCGTAATAGCGACCGGCCGGAAAGCCCACCGCGATTCCTTCGCTGATCAGTTCGCTGACCACTTCACCGGCGTCTTTCGGCAGTTTCAGGGCAAATTCATTGAAGAACGGGCGGTCAAAGAGCGGTTCAACACCGTTGATGGCCTTCAGCCTTGTCCACGCGTAGCCTGCGCGGTCCATGCACTGACGGGCTACGTCGGCGAAACCGTCTTTGCCGAGCAGCGAAAGATAAATGACCGACCGCAGCGCGCAGAGCTGCATGTTGGTGCAGATGTTGGAGGCAGCCTTTTCGCGACGGATGTGCTGTTCGCGCGCCTGCAGTGTCAGCACAAACCCGCGGCGTCCCTGCCCGTCTTTCGTCACCCCGACAACACGACCCGGCATGTTGCGGACATATTTTTTCTTCGTCGCCATGAACCCGAGATACGGGCCGCCGAAAGAAAGCGGCAGGCCAAGGCTCTGGCCGTCGCCGGTCACAATGTCGGCATTCATTTCTCCCGGCGTTTTCACGATACCGAGCGAAATCGGATAGGCGGAAAGGACGGTGACCGCTCCGACCTGGTGGGCCTGTTCAATCAGCCCGGTGAGATCGTCCATGCAACCGAAAAAGTTCGGGTTCTGCAGCAGTACCGCCCCGACCTGATGATCAAGCAGTTTGGCGAATTCGTCACGGTCTGCGATACCCTCCAGCATCGGCACTTCGCGGTACTCGATCTTCAGGTTGCGAGTATAGCTGCGCAGCATCGTGCGGTAGATCGGGCTGACGCCCTCGTCGACCAGCACCCGGTTGCGCTTCGTGATGCGCAGCGCCATCATCATTCCCTCAAACAGCGCCGTGCCGCCGTCGTAGAGCGATGCGTTGGACACCTCCATATTCGTCAGCCGGGCAATCGCGGTCTGATATTCAAAGGCGGCCTGCAGGGTGCCCTGCGCAGCTTCCGGCTGATACGGCGTGTACGCCGTGAAAAACTCGCCGCGCGACGCCAGTGAATTCACGGCGGCCGGAATAAAATGATCATAGAACCCGGCGCCGCAGAAATTGGTCAGGTCGGAGGAATTTTTGCGGGCGGCAGCGCGAATCTGCTGCATCATTTCCATTTCGGAAAGTCCTTCCGCCAGATTAAAATCCGTCGATTGGAAATCGGACGGAATATGGGAAAACAGATCGTCAAACGAAGTCGCCCCGATCGACAGGAGCATCTCTTTTTCGTCATCGGGACTGGTGCAGGCAAACGGTGAAATAGACATAGCGTTCCTCTTTGAAAATAACAGGGCCGGATGATACGCTCCCTCCCAAACTGAACAAGTTCAAAAAGGACTCCCGATGATTAAAGACGCCGTACAGACCCTGATAGCAGGGGATACCCTTACACGCGACCAGTCTTATCTGGCCCTCATGGACATCATGCGAGGAGAAGCGACGCAAGCCCAGATCGGCGCACTGATCTCGGCCCTCCGGATGCATGGCGAAACACCGGAAATCATTGCCGGCGCTGCGCAGGCCATGCGCGAAAGCATGGTGAAAATCCGCTGCGACGATCCAAATGCCGTCGACATTGTCGGAACCGGCGGCGACGGAGCCCATACCTTCAACATTTCGACCGCATCGGCGTTTGTCACGGCCGGAGCCGGCGTTACGGTCGCCAAGCACGGCAGCTACGGTGTCTCCAGTAAATGCGGAGCCGCCAATGTCCTCGGCGAACTCGGCATCAACCTGCAGTACAGCCCGCAGAAAGTGGAAGAATGCCTGAACAGACTCGGGATTGCCTTTCTCTTCGCCCCGACCCTGCATCCTGCGATGAAACACGTCGTCGGACCCCGTAAAGAACTCGGATTCTGGAGCCTGTTCAACATTCTCGGACCGCTCTGCAACCCCGCCGGCGTCACCAGCGGCGTGCTCGGCGTCTTTTCAGCCGACCTCGTTCCGGTGATTGCCGATGCCTGCGCGCAGCTCGGCGCGCGTACGCTTTTTGTCGTACACGGCAATGACGGCCTTGATGAACTCACCACAACGACAACCACGCAGGTTACCGAAATCCGGCGCGGGAAACTGGAAAACTATGAAGTTCAGCCGACCGGTTTTGGATTCAGCCGGGCGCTGACGGTTGATATCACCGGCGGAGCCCCCGCCGAGAATGCCGTCATCGTTCGATCGATCCTGGAAGGCAGAGAAAAAGGCGCCAAACGCGAGATCGTTCTGCTCAATTCCGCCTTTGCCATCATGGCCTCCGGCAAAGTGCAGACGCCACAGGAAGGCATTGATCTTGCGGCCGAATCCATCGACTCCGGTGCGGCACTGCAGAAACTCAAACAGCTGGCTGCTGCGACTCAGGAATAAACATGCCGTCAACTGATCTGATCATCATCGGCGGCGGCGCGGCCGGGCTCATGGCCGGTGCGGCGGCAGGCGAGCGGGGAATCCGTGCAGTCATTCTCGAGCGCTGCCCGAAGCCCGGACGCAAGCTTCTCATGTGCGGGAACAACCGCTGCAATCTTACGTCCGCCCTGCCCGTCGAACAGATGCTCGCGGATTACGGCGATCCCGTCGGCCCGTTTCTGAAACCGGCATTAACTGCGTTTCCGCCATCCGCCCTGCGCGACTGGTGCCACCGAAACGGCCTGCCCACAAAAATGCAGCGCGACAAACGGGTTTATCCGCAAAGCGAGAAAGCCGTTGATGTTCATCATCTGTTTACTGACCTGCTTGCGAAACACGGCATAGGCCTGATGCTCAACAGCCCGGTCCGTAGAATCGTCCCGCAGAAAAGCGGAGAACTGTCGGTGCTGACTGACAATCTGGAACTCACGGCAAAACACGTCCTGATTGCTACCGGCGGCGTCAGCTACCCGAAAACCGGTTCGGTCGGCGACGGCCAGAAAATGGCTTCGGCGCTCGGCCATAAAGTCACGCCGTTCCGCCCCGGCCTCGCCGGATTCGATCTTCCGCAGCACAAACTCCGGCCGATGGACAACGTAACACTTCATATTCTCGTCAACGGCAAAGCCGTCGCGACCACAACCGGCGCACTCGAAATCGAAAAATACGGCATCAGCGGGCCGGCCGTCATCAACGCCTGCCGCATCATTTCACGCCGGAACCTCAAAAACGTTCAGTTTGAAATCGAACAGGGTTCCAATCATTGGAAAATCCAGCCGCTCAAAGCCCGCCCGCTTAAAGAAGCAATGACTACCGTCGGCGGCGTAATGCTGAACGAGATCAATCCGAAGACGATGGAATCCAGAAAAGTGCCGGGGCTCTGTTTTGCCGGGGAAGTCATGGATGTGGACGGCCCGTGCGGCGGCTACAATCTGCAGGCCGCCTTCTCCACCGCCCGCCTGGCTGTCAATTCGATCACCACGACTCGCTGAGTTTCCAGAGATTGGAAATCAGTTCAGTCGCTCATGGA
>JBFWJN010000168.1:0-7226 GCA_050253185.1 Kiritimatiellales bacterium
GTGGCGCAGCGGTATTTGCCATTTGTCGCATTCGCATACGATTCCAGCGCGGGCGTCGCCGAACCGAGAACCACCGCGCATTTTTCCAGCTTGCCGCGCAGCACGGCCATGTCGCGCGCACTGTAGCGCGGCGCTTCATCCTGCTTGTAGGTCGGCTCGTGCTCCTCGTCGACGACGATCAGCCCAAGATGATGGATCGGCGCGAACAGCGCCGAGCGCGCACCGACCACAATCTGCGCCTCGCCCGAGCGGATGCGGTGCCATTCATCATAGCGTTCGCCGTCCGACAGCGAGCTGTGTAGCACCGCCACGCGTTCGGGCCTGTCGGCAAAGCGCGCGCGAAAACGATCGACCGTCTGCGGCGTCAGGGCAATTTCGGGAACGAGCACAATCGCGCCCTGCCCCTGTTCCAAAGTCTGGGCAATCGCCTGCAGGTAAACCTCGGTCTTGCCGGACCCGGTGACGCCGTGCAGCAGAATCACCGGCGGCTCCGGTTCACTCATCGCTTCGACAATCTGCTTCAGCGCAACCGCCTGCTGTTCCATCAGCGGCAGCGGATCGGTTTTAAGCAGCTCCACGCCCGCGTGCGGGTCGCGATAAATTGACTCGGTTGAAATTTTTACCATTCCCTTTTTCTCGAGGGTTTTAATCGGCGAAGCGGTTGTTTCAGTCGCGGCTGTCAGCTCGCTCAGCAACATCGGCCCGTTTTTTTCCAGACATTGGATAATCGCCTGCTGCTTCGGTGTCAGCTTACCGTAGACGAGGCTTCCAGCCTCGTTCGCTTTGTCGTCAGTATTCTTGATTGACTGAATGGGGATGAAAATCTCATCTACGTTCAGCGAAACAGTCAGCTGCTTCTTGTCGCCGTTTGCTTTGCGACGGACGACGGCGGGAAGCACAGAGCGCACGCAGACTTCGAAGGGTGCCAAATAATAGGCGCTCATCCAGCGCGCCAGTTTCATGACGGTTTCGGTGATGAGTGATTTTTCGCCAAGCACTTTGCTGATCGGCTTGAGTTCTTCCAGATTGGACTGATCCGTCAGCCCAACCACAAATCCGGTCACGCTGCGCGGACCAAACGGCACTTCAACCCGCGAGCCAATCTCGACCACAGGGCGCAGTGACTCGGGAATCCGGTAGTCAAACTCCCGATCGAGCGAAAGGTCGACGGCAACTTTGGCGATGCAGTTCACGGGGGTCACTCCCCGATAATCTTGACGAGCACGCGCTTATCGCGTTTGCCGTCCAGTTCGTAGTAGAAGATTTCCTCCCACGGTCCGAAGTCGAGTTTTCCGTCGGTGACGGCGCAGACGATTTCACGCCCCATAACGGTGCGCTTCAGGTGCGCATCGGCGTTGTCTTCAAACCCGTTGTGGGCGTACTGGCTGTACGGTTTTTCCGGTGCCAGCTTTTCGAGCCAGGTTTCGAAATCGCTGTGCAGGCCGTTCTCGTTGTCGTTGATGAAGACCGAGGCGGTAATGTGCATGGCGTTGACGAGGCACAGCCCTTCCTGAATGCCCGACTCGCGCAGACATTCGTTGACTTCGGGCGTGATGTGAATGATCTGCCGGCGCTGCGGGGCCTTGAACCAGAGTTCTTTGCGATAGGACTTCACAGTTTAATCCTTGCGGCGTCATTCCAAAGCTGTTCGAGATCGTAGAGACTGCGCATTTCGACACTGAAGACATGAACCATCACGCCGTCGTAGTCGACAATCACCCAGCCGCTGTCGCCGGTGCCGGCGGCGCGAAACCCTTTATACTGCTCGTTTTTATAAAGCCGCTGCAGACCGTCGCCGAGTGCCTTGAGATGCGGCGCGTTCGCAGCGGTGGCAATGACAAAGAAGTCGTACAGGTTGCCCAGCGGACGCATATCGAGCACAGCGATGTTTTCGGCCTTCTTGTCATCAAGGAATTTAACCGCCTTCTGCACGACGTCGGAAACGGGCTTCGCTTTCGGTATCGCCTTCTTCTTCGGCGCAGCCTTGGCAGTTTTGGCTTTCGGGGCCGCCTTGGCGGTTTTCTTTGCCGCTGTCTTTTTAACGACGGCTTTTTTCGCCGTTTTCTTCACGACCTTCTTTTTGGACACTTTTTTCTCAGCCATAAACTCCGTGCTCCGCGATATACATTTCAACCTCAGGCGGCACAAGATACCGGATGCTCAGCCCTTCGGCCAGCCTCATCCGGATCTCAGACGAGGAAATCTCGACCTCGTGGATATGAATCATTCGCTGCAACAGCCGGTTTTTCCAATCCTTGGAAAGCCGGATTTCCCCGGCGACCCGTTCGCGATCCTCGCCGCCGCGCGCCAGCGGCACCACCGTACAGCGCTCGAGAAGTTCGTCGATTTTATACCAAAGGTGCAGTTCCGCCAGTGAATCAAGGCCGATGATGAAAAACAGGTCGGCGCCGGGGTACTCCGCCTGAAGCTGGCTGATCGTATCAATCGTGTACGACACGCCGCCGCGGCGCAGTTCCAGGTCGGATACCTCGAAACTCAGATTGCTTTCCGTCGCCAGCCGCAGCATGTCGAACCGATACCGCCCGTCCGCCAGCCTTTTTTCCTGCTTGTGCGGCGGCACGGCGGCGGGCACAAAGATCAGCCGGTCGAGTTCCAGCTGCTCCACCGCATCCTGTGCAATCGTCAGATGCCCCAGGTGAACCGGATCAAACGATCCGCCGAACACCCCGATTTTTTCTCTGTGTTCTCCGCCCATTGTCCAGACATTGGAAACCGGCCTTATTCTTCGCCATCGGCAGACTGCTGTTCCAGATAGAGGAACCCCTTCTGCGGACAAAGAACCAGACCGTAATTCTCAAGAAAACGCGCGCCGATCCGGATTCCGCCGGGCGACTCGGAAACCGCCGGCATCTGAATCGACAGTCCGTCACCGATCACCAGATCCAGCACCGGCGCCGCGCCGTCCGTCGCCACTTCATAGTCCCCGACCGGATCGATCAGAACCATCCGGGTGTCCCCGTCCACCGTCGCGCGCACGGCGCAGACACCCGCCCGCTTCACCAACGGAACCTGGGCCACCAGCAGCGCAGGATTCGCCTCATACTCCAGCGTCGAAGCCAGCAGCACCTGCCCGGTAACGTAATCGAAACGAATCTGTTCGAATTTTTCGAGGATATCCCAGCCGAGCACGGCCTTGATTTCTGGCTTGTCCACCCCGCGCGCCAGCGTGCCGAACGGACCGGAAGCCATCCGCACATAGACCAAGGCCGACTCGATATACAGCTGGCCGAACCGCAGGGAACCGATTACGGACGGGCAGCTGCTGGTCTCTTCGCCGGGGGTTTTCACTAAAGCCGCCTTGTTCTCTCCAACCGGCTGGGCGCCCAGTTTTTTCGCCACATGAAAATCACACCAGCTTGTGCCGGACGTGATATCAAGCAGCACCGGCCACGTCAGCCCGAAATTCCCGCGAGTCGAGACAACCGGACGGTACGGTTTCTTCGCTTCCATCGGAAGCGCTTCGACCTGCCGCGGATGAAGCCGCGCGCCACCGCGGTATTCCACGCCGCCGGCCGTTTTATAGATCCCGAAACCGAACATGCGCGGATCGCGAACCCTCGCCATATAGGCCGACTGCTCCCTCCAGGAAACCGGCTTGGCATCTTCCGTGGTCATGCACCCCGCCAGCAACAGCAATGCCGTTAAAAACAAACAGAATCTTTTCATCGGGACTCCTTTCAGTCGGCCTGTGCCGGACGTCGACCGTCCAGCGTATCAAGAAGGTAATAAATATCATGGCTGTTATCAGAGATCGAGCAGATCAGCAGCCCTTCTGTCAGGCTGAAGCGCACGCGCATCCAGACGGGAAGCGACGGATCGTCCACCTGCCAGACCGGCCATGCACCGTAGGATTTGATCTCGCGGATTCCGTCCGGCGGAAACAGCGTCAGCTTCCAGCGCAGCAGAAAAGCCCGCGGGCCGGCGGCGCTGACGGCAATCCACGCATCGCGCCGGTCGCGCCCGCCCAGCGGCGCAACCGCCAGCACGAACGGCGATTTTTCCAAGGTCTGGAAAATCACAGGCAGGTTTTTCCAATCCCTGGAAACCGGCAGCATTTCAAACGCGGACCAGTCGGGCGCTGCGCTGCGGTATACGGGCCGAGCGTGGCTCGGCACAGCCCGCAGCGGATTGAGCGCCGCGGACGGAATATAGAAAATCCAGCCGCACACCGAAATACCCAGCACGACGGCCAGCACCGGAATCGTCCATCGGCGCATCATGCCTCGACCGTTCCCCGGAGCTCGGCAATGGATCCGATGCCCTTCTGCGCCATCCAGCGCTCCATGCCGTCGATCACGCGCACGGCGGTGGACGGGTCGAAGAAGCTGGCGGTGCCGACGGCGACGGCGGTTGCGCCGGCGATGACAAATTCAAGCGCGTCTTCCGGCCCGCAGATGCCGCCCATTCCAATGATTGGAATATGGATGGCTTTCGCGGCTTCCCAGACGAGTTTGACGGCAATCGGCTTGATGGCCGGGCCGGAGAGCCCGCCGGTGCGGTTGGCCAGTTCGGGGGTGCGCGTTTCGATGTTAATGGCCATGGCCGGATAGGAATTCATGACCGACACCGCGTCGGCTCCGCAGTCTTCCGCCGCGCGGGCGAAGACCCTGATGTCGGCGACGTTCGGCGCAAGCTTGACGATGAGCGGCTTGCCGGTCTTTGCGCGGACTTCGTCGACGACCGTGCGAAATCGGTCGCAGTCGGTTCCGTAGAGTGCTCCGCCTTCTTTGACGTTCGGGCAGGAAACGTTGACTTCGAGCGCGTGCACGCCGTCTTCGGCATCCATGATTTCCGCGACGCGGCCGTAGTCCTCGACGGTTTTGCCCCAGATGTTGACGATGACGGGAACGTCGTACTGCTTCAGGAACGGAATGTATTTTTCGATAAAGCCTTTGGCGCCCGGCCCCGGCAGGCCGATGGCGTTGAGCATGCCGCTGGCGGTTTCGAAGGTGCGCGGCGTCGGATTGCCGACGTGCGGTTCGGGGCAGATGCCTTTGACGGTGATGGCGCCGAGGCGGCTGAGATCGACGAGTTCGGCGTATTCCGGGCCGTAGCCGAAGGTGCCGGAGGCGACCGTGACCGGGTTCTTCATTTCCAGCGAACCGATTTTGATTTTCAGATCCGGCTTATTCATCCCAGAGAATCTCCTCGGCGTTAAAGACGGGGCCGTCTTTACAGCAGCGCACCCATTCCCAGCCGCCGGCGGTTTTGCGTTTGATGACGCAGGTGAGGCAGGCGCCGACGCCGCAGGCCATGTTGCGGTCCATCGACAGCCAGGCGGTAACGCCTTTTTTGACGGCGCGGTCGCCGACGGCTTTGAGCATGGCGTTGGGACCGCAGGCGAAAAGTTCCAAGGTTTGGAAACGGTCCTTTTGTGTTTCGAGCCACGGGTCGAGCTCGACGGTGATCAGCCCTTTGGTGCCGAGTGTGCCGTCGTCGGTGGTGATGCGCACGTCCCAGCCGAGCGCTTTGAATTCGTCGACGCAGAGAATGTCCTGCGCGGAGCGGCCGCCGAAGAAGGCGAGGCCCGGGACCGGCAGCGCGGCGGCCTGCAGATAGAGCGCGGCGTTGCCGTAGCCGCCGGCGATGAGCACGGGCACGGTTTTGTTTTTTCCAAGCATTGGGAAACCGGTGCCGAGCGGCCCGACAAGGTTGATTTCCTCGCCTTCAACAACGCTTCGCATGGCGGCGGTGCCTTTGCCGACGGCTTTATAGAGGATCGACAGGCTGTCGCTGTCGGCTTTGAATACGCTGAAGGGGCGGCGGAGAATTGCCTGTTCCAACCGGGGAATTTTGACGTGCACAAACTGCCCGGGAAGGACCTGCGGACCGACAAGCGGGGCGGCGAGTTTGAGCAGGCGGTAGTCGCCCTGAAAGCTGCGGTGTTCGAGTACGGTGGTCTTTTCCTGATTCATCGGGCGGGGATTGTGCGGACTTTCAAATGCGAGGTCAAACGCTTTCGGCCCGCGGCAGGTATCCGGTTCAGCGGACGAAGGAGGAGTTGTTCGCAGAAAATTTCCGATTGGCGATAACCTGCGCTTGGGTGTCGGCTCCGTACAAAGTCAGTTCCTGTTCCAGGTCACGGCAGCCCATCCGCCGGGCAAGGAGAAGCGGCGTGCACCCGCTGTCATCGCGCAGCTCGAGCTGTGCGCTCTGGCTGAGCAGAAGGTGCAGCGCGTTCCGCTGTCCGTTGCGAACGGCATGATGCAGCGGGGTCCACCCGTGATTGTCCTGTAGGTTGATGTCGGCGCCGAGGTCGAGCAGCAGCTGGATGGCGTCCAGATGGCCCCGGTTGACTGCATAGTGCAGCGCACTCGCTCCGTTTTCGGAACGGGTGTTTACGTCGATACCGCGGTCGAGCAGAATGCCGAGCAGTCGGGTATTGCCATAGCGCGCGGCCTCGAACAGATAATTTTCGCCCTTGCACGTTGCGTCTCCGGATAGCGCACCGGCCGCGATAAAGAGGTCGATCGACGAACTGCCGGACTGGACCGCCAGGCAGAGCGGGGTGTCTCCGTCTTCATTGACGGCCTGCACGGAAGCGCCTGAACGGATCAGTTCCTGAATGATTTCAGGCGTTCCCTGCTGAGCGGCGAGATGCAGGACGGTGTTGCCGTGGGGTCCCGGCCGGTTGATTTCCGCACCGGCCGATATCAGCATTTTGACGGCGGTCAGATGTCCGCCGACGACGGCGGAGGCCAGCGGCGACCAGCCCCGGCTGTCGAGTGAGTCGGCGTCTTCTCCGGCGACCAGCCGGCTCCACAACTGGCGGGTCTCCCCGGCAGAGGCGAGTGCCTGAAGCGTCGGCGGCGGGCGCCTGTCCAGCCAGCACAGTCCGCTGAAAACAGCCAATGCAACCGCCACAACAATAATCCAGAATCCGGCTCTCAATACTCATTCCTTCCTGATTTCTAACCGGAGAAAAGAGTAACGTGCCTAAGGAGAGCGGCATATTGACTATCACCCTGAAAAACGTGTAGGGGATTTGACCACGGAGGGTGATCAGAGCTTTCGGTCTATCGTCCACTGCACCGCACGCTGAACCAACTCTGAGGATGTGCTGATGTTCAGTTTGGTTTTGATCCGGGCGCGGTAGGTTTCAACTGTTTTGATGCTGAGTTTCATGTTTTCCGCAATTTCAGCCGTGCCCTGCCCGGCACCGATTTTCTCAAAGACCGCCAGTTCCCGGTCACTGAGCCGTTCGA
>JBFWJN010000169.1:0-7141 GCA_050253185.1 Kiritimatiellales bacterium
GAATACTGGGTGGCGAATGCCGAGGAGCGGGCTGCTGTCGAAAGCCTGCTGACGGATGACCGCAAGGCGGATTTTCGTCGTTACTCCGAACTGTCCGGTATACTGCGTGATCAGCGCACATTAAATTGGCGCTATGACGCCGTCCGTGAGCGGATGTTCGGCTTTATCCGGGAAATCTGCGAGGGGTATGACATCGCCGGGCTCGAGCTCGACTTCATGCGGCATTACCGGTTGTTTGACGATGCAATGCCGGCGGACGAACGCCGACGCATCGTTCTCGACTTTACCCGGCGGGTCCGGAAGCTTCTGGACGAAACGTCTCCGGAGGGTGTGCACCGCTGGCTCAGCATCCGTGCTCCAGCCTACCTGAGCAGTCTCACGCCGCTGGGTCTCGACTATCCGGCCATGGCTGATGCCGGAGTGGACATTTTCAACCTCTCCGCTAATTTCTATACGGTTCAGCAGAGCGACTATGCGGTGATCAAAAAAATGCTCCCTCAATCTGCGGCCGTATATGTTGAAATGACGCAGACCACGTCCAAGGGTCAGGATGTCATTCGTCGCGACGTAGGGGACAAGGGATATTCATTTCGTTATACCACGCCGCACCAGTTCTGGACGACGGCACATTTGGCCTACAGCCGGGGATTGAGTGGGGTCAGTCTGTTTAACTTCCAGTATTACCGCGAATACGGCGATCTCCGCCGCAGTGCGCTGCAGGAACCACCGTTTGAAATGATCGACAAGCTGAACCATCCGGATCAGCTGGCAAAGGAAGGTCTTCATTATTTTATCGGTCAGTCGCGAAATTCCTACCTTCCCGGCTATGAGCCGCTGTTGCCCAAAATTCTCAGCGAAGGGGAAACGGCTACGCTGCTCATGGATATTGCACCGCCCGAAAAACCGATGGAAGAATTCTGCCGACTGCGGCTCCAGTTCAAATACCCGTTGACCGATCAACAGATGGAGGTGCGTTTCAACAAAAAGGTGATGGAGCCGATCGAGGATGTTTCTGAGCCCTTCGGTCTTTATAATCCGATATTGACCGGCAACGAAACGACACTTCGCGCCTTTCGTATTCCCTCCAGCCTGATCCTGGACGGGTATTCCACCATTGAGGTGACGCTGCTCTCCGGAGAGATTGCTCACTTGAATTACGTAGATCTGGAGATCAAATGACGAAGATGAATGTACTGGCAGCTTTTTTATTCCTGTCGACCGGTGCGCCGGCTGCGGATCGTCCGGCGCCGCCGTACCGGGTCACATTCAACGATGACCTGACGCAGCTCCGAACGGTGGAAACTCCTTACCACGCATTGGACGAGGAGTTTCGTATGGACATGCTCAAAGCCGATGTCGAAGAGGTGGCGGCCGCGGGGTTTGATGCCCATATGCTGGCTCCGCTTTTTACGTATGTTCCGGCGTGGAAAAGCGAAATCTACCCGATTGCCGTGCACACCAACTGGCTGAAAACACAGTTCCCGAATCTGGAAATTTCCGATTTTCTTAAAGTGCTGGCGGATGGAACCGATATTGTCGGCGAATTTGTTAAATACTGCCGCGAAGCGGGGACCGCTCCGATTCTGGCGGTCCGGATGAACGACTGGCATACACGGGAATGGATCGGCTGCCCGCCGGATACCCCGCTGAACTGGTATCCGCCGCACGGGCTGGATCAGTGGAGATGGGAGCATCCGGAATACTGGCTGAAGGATTCGACTGAGGAGCTGTACGCCGAAGGAATATTAACCGATGACCGCGTGAAAGATTTTCGTCGACCCGGCCTGAAAAAACAGCTGCGCGAGGAGCGGGTCCTCAACTGGAAACATCCCGAAGTCCGCGAACGGATGCTGGGATTCATTCGGGAACTGTGTGCGTATGATATTGACGGCATGGAGCTTGATTTCATGCGGCATATGCAGATTTTCAATCTGGATGAGACCCCGCTTGAGGAACGCCGGGAAATCATGGGAGATTTCTTGGTACGTGTCCGCGCCCTGCTGGACGAATCGGCTCAACCTGGGAAGCCCCGGTATCTATCCATGCGCGTTCCGTCTTATGCTGCGGCGTATGACGCATACGGTTTTGAACTCGAAAAACTCTATGATCAGGGCGTGGATGCGCTGACTCTTTCATGCAACTACTACACGGTTCAGCAGCTCGATACAGAGAACATTCACCGTCGGGCGCCGCGATTAAAGCTTTACCCGGAAATCACGCAGGCTCTGCGGACGGTTGATTCCGCAGAAAAATACCGGCGGACGGAACGGCATCAGATCTGGACGGACGCGCATATCGCGTATTCTCAGGGCGCTTCCGGCATCAGTTTTTTCAATTTTCCGTATTATCGCCGGTACGGAGGATCGGCCGAGCGAGCGCTGGATGTGTGGACTGAGCCGCCGTTTGATGCGATTTCTGTGCTGAGAGATCCCGATGCGATTGCTCAGAAACATCAACATTATTTTCTGTGTACCGGCTGGACCAGCTTTATGGGATATGCCGATGCGACGGATTCCCGGCTGGCATTCGTCATCCCGTCTACCTGGACGGAAGGCCGCACCAGAGTCTTAACGCCGGATCTGTTTCCGCCTGCCGGCGGGTGGACCGGTACGGGTCGTCTGCGACTTCAGTCGACAGATGAAATTGGCGCTCGGACGTTGAGCGTGAAAATCAACGGAATTGCACTTTCCGAAACATCCGATATTTCCGAGCCGTATACGCCGATTTCTTCGGCACTTCTGGGCAATGAGACCAATTTGAAGGCATGGAGTGTTCCGTCGGAAATTCTCCGTGCCGGTGAAAATGAAATCGAAATCAAGCTGGAATCCGGAGACACACTGGAGGTGTTCATGCTGGATCTGGCGATATAACGAAGACAGAGGAAAAAATGAGTATTCAGATTTTAGGAGAATCCGTTCCCAATCTTCCCTGGCAGAATCGCCCGGAAGGATGTTCAGGTTACATCTGGCGGCATGCTGGAAATCCCATTATTGGCCGCCGTCCATTTCCGGGGGCCCGTTCGGTTTACAACAGTGCGGTGATTCCGTTTGACGGAAAGTTCATCGGTGTATTCCGCCTGGACTATGAATGCGTTCTGCCTTCCGTTCATCTGGGCCGCAGTGAAGATGGGATCAGCTGGACGCTGGACGAAACGCCGCTGCCGTTCCAGTCCAGCGCTGCTGAAAACCGTCCGCTGGAATACGGTTACGACCCGCGGGTCTGTAAAATTAATGATGCGTATTATGTGCATTGGTGCAACGGCTACTATGGCCCGACCATTGGTATTGCCCGGACAAAAGATTTCAACACGTTCGAGCAGTTGGAAAACGCCTTTCTGCCGTTCAATCGCAACGGCGTGCTGTTCCCCCGCAAAATCAACGGATATTACGCCATGCTGTCCCGCCCCAGCGGGCCGGGGCACAATGCGTTCGGGGATATTTACTACAGTGCCAGTCCGGATCTCGAATTCTGGGGCCGCCATCGTATGGTCATGCAGAGCGGCGCTTCCCGCTGGCAGCGCACCAAAATCGGCGCCGGGCCGGTTCCGATCGAAACCAGCGAAGGCTGGCTGATGATTTATCACGGGGTGATGGATACCTGCAACGGACTGGTGTACAGCGCCGGTGCTGCACTGCTGGACCTAGATGAACCGTGGAAGGTCATCGCCAAAAAGACGCAGCCGATTCTCTGGCCGGAAGAGGACTATGAGACGGTTGGGCATGTGCCGAATGTTGTTTTCCCCTGTGCGGCGCTGGCAGATGCGGAAACGGGACGGATCGCCGTGTATTACGGAGCCGCGGATACGCACATTGGTATGGCGTATACAACGGTTGATGAGTTGGTGGATCAAATCAAGAAAGGATGAAGATGATGTTTAGAATGATTTGTCTGTTCGGTGCTCTCTTGGTTCAGTTGAATGCCTCCGCCGGAATTTATGACAGTGCAGCGGAATGGAATGCAGCGGTTTCGCCTAGTGTCGCGGGAAACTCGGCACTCCGCTTTTATCAGGGAGATCCGAATCTCCCGAATGTTCTGATCATCGGAGATTCCATATCAATCGGCTATACGCCGGAAGTCCGGAACCTGCTGAACAAGGTCATGAACATCTATCGTGTTCCGGACAATGCGGAGAATACAACGCATACACTGGAAAACATTGATGCCTGGCTGTCGGATAAACAGTGGGCAGTCATTCACTGCAACTGGGGACTCCATGACCTGACCAGCAAAGGGCCGGATGTGGAAGGATACGGAGTCAATCTGAAAACGCTGATCGATAAACTGCGGGCAACCGGCGCGGTCGTGGTTTTTGCCACTACCACGCCGATTCCGCAGGACAATATTGGGCGTCTACCCGGTAGCGAGCTGCCTTATAACGCAAAGGCGCTGGAGGTGATGAAGGCAGATAACGTGCTGGTGAACGACCTGAACAGCTATGCACTTCCAATCCTCAACACGATCCAGCGTCCAGCCAATGTTCACTATAGCTCATATGGTTACGAAATGCTGGCCCAGCCGGTGGCGCGTGCTATTCTCGCCGCGTATCGCGGCGAAGCGTTTGATGACTATCTTGAGCTGGAATAAAAGAAAAAGGCTGGCCATGAAAAGGCGGAAATTCATTGAATATGCCGGGTTGTTTGTTGCGGGATCGGCTGTGACAAATTTTTCGGGCGGTAAGCAGTTTGAATCCGCTTCTGGCAATCAAAATCCGGATGTACTGGTGATTCTGGTGGATGAATTGAGTCCCCGTTGTCTCGGCTATGCCGGGGATCCCAATGTGAAAACACCGAATATCGATCGGCTGGCCGTGGAGGGCATGATTTTTGATAACTGCTATACGGTCGGCCCGGTCTGCATGCCGGCACGAGCCAGCCTGATCAGCGGCCTGTATCCGCATAATTTTGATCTGTGGACAAACAATCAATTCTGGTACATGCCGCCCGAGATGGCTCCGATGTTTCGTGACATTAAAACGGCGGGATACACCACGGCGCAGATTGGAAAGCTCGATTGGCATCGGGGTCGGATCTGGGGTAAAGAATTCAGGGATCGCACCGATTATTATGCTGCCTGCGGGATTGATGACTTCAATAATTTCCAGAATTTCTACAGTGAGGTGCAGCCGGGGTCCTACCGGGAATTCAAAAGCCGGGAAGGATTCGGGGAGCAGCTGCAGGAGGAAAATGAATACTGGCACGAAAACGGAGAATTCTGCGTGGTGCCCAGCCGGATTGAGCCCGATCAGCATGTCGACAGCTTTATCGGCATGAAGAGCGTTGAATACATTGAAAAACAACCGCTCAATAAACCGTACTGTCTCGTAACCTCGTTTGTCGGTCCGCATCAGCCGTTTGACGCTCCCGGGGACTATGCGACGAAGGTCGATCCGGAAACCCTGGAGCTCTTCCCGAATGTTCCCGACCGGATTTTCTTTAAGGAATATTGGAGACGCGACGAGATGAAGCGGATCGCCGCCAATTATTACGGGAAGATCATGCTCATCGACGACTGGGTCGGGAACATCATTTCGGCTCTTGAAAAACGGGGGACGTTGAGCAATACAGTGATCATTTTTACCGCCGATCATGGTGAAATGATGGGCTCTCACGGCACGATGGGAAAAGGGCAGTTTTACGATGAATCCGCCAAGGTGCCGCTGCTGATCCGATGGCCCGGAAGGATTCCGCCGCATCAGCGAACCGAGGCGCTGGTTCAGATGTTCGATGTTTACCCCACTGTGGTCGAAGCAATCGGTGGAACGCTGACTGAAGGGCACTTTGCAAAATCCTTCCTGCCGATTGCGGAAGGGAGAACTGAAAAAATCCGTGATGCGGTTTTTTCGGAATACGGACTGCAGCAGCTCGGGTTCATGGTTCGAACCGAACGGTACAAATGGTTCCTGCCCGAGAAGCACTATGAAGGAGAAAAACTGTTTGATATGCAGAACGATCCGTATGAAATGAATAACCTGATCGATTCCCCGGAAGCGGCGCCGATTATGAATCGGATCAAAGAGTGTCATCTGGAATTTTTCAAAAACACCCAGTTTAATTTTTCCGCCAACTACAAAAGTGTTTTTTCGATAAAGGGAAAAAGTAAATACCCATATCCTTAGCGAACGAACCTGACGAGAAGGAAAGAAATATGAGCTATATGAATATCGACTTGCTTAAATATGTTATGAGCGTTTGTCTTATTACAGGATGCTTAGTCAGCTCCTATGCCGGAATGTCCGAAACAATCGATTTTTCTACGTATCCCGACAAGGTCCTGACGGGTCATTCCGACTGGGCCGTGTCGGGCTCCAAAACCTCGAGGCTGGAATGGCAGACCAAAGGCGGCAAGGTCTATACGTCTACATCCGAGTATGCCAAAGCGTTTTATATTCCGCAGATGCCCGCCGCCGGCGACACATATAGTGTGGAACTGACGTTTGATATGGATATTGTTAAAAATATTTCTTCCAGGTCTGCAGATGTCATGTTTCTGGGTCTGGGTAATGTTGAGAACAAGCACGGTGATGCTGTTTACGTCAAAATTCACAGGGATGGAGGAACCCAGTGGAGACTGATTTATCAGGTGGTCCAGTCCGGAATGTCCGGAACTGCCGGCACGTTTGGTAAGTTTTTTCTGAAGAACATAGATCCGGATAAAGACGGCAGCGTAAAAAACCTGATCCTGAAACTGACGCTGATCCGCGGCGAAACAGAAAAAAACTGGCAACTTTATGGATCGCTTAAGAATTCTGTCTCGGATTTTTCTTTTGAGAAAGGGCCGGTTGAATTTCCTTCAAACAAGGACTTCTTTTCCCATCCGCTGATGGCGTTTATGGGAGTCAACTGTGGGGATGAAGACGGCGGTGTGCAAGGCCGGACGATAAGCCGGTTTCAGTTGACCGCAACTCCGTGACAGTCCGGTGCGGAAGGCTGTCTGTAGAACGAAAATAATAATTATTTATTCAATTAATAAAGGTCTGTTGGAAAGGAATGGGAACGCATGATTTATGATAAGTTTGAAAACTTGGACCAATATTTCTAGAAAGATCATCCGGTGTATGAGGCCGTTGTTTATGCGCGGGATAAGGCGTGTTCGATGCCGGTGGGCGATCACGACCTGGATGGGGACCGATTGTCAGCACGGG
>JBFWJN010000170.1:0-7138 GCA_050253185.1 Kiritimatiellales bacterium
TGCGGCACCCGTCCTGAAGAAAACAATTTTCGGGCGGTTTCTCCACATCGTTTTTTTTGCTCGCCCGACGATTTTGCAGCGTATTCCACCGCAGGGCATTTCCGGTAAGGCGATCAAGCTCGGTAGCGGCGAATACGGGGGGCATGGTGCGTTCAAATTGCACTCTGAGTTCTTCTATCGTCATTTTTTAACCTCCGACAAGTAAGTACTATCGGATGGTGTCGTCATGTAAAAAAATATACTGCCCGCTCTGGACGTCAGCAGTATGCAAAGATGCTTCGAGCCGTGGTTGACTGCAGAAAGAATCCATGCCGACGACAATCAAAAGCCATGCCTCAAAGGCAGACGCGGAGAAAGCGACAAGGCAGCAATTCCCTCATCCATGAGGCGGGATGCATAATCAATTCCTCGTCACTGCAATCGGAACGCAATTCAGGGGTAAAGGCTGGGAAAATCTACTTACCCAAGTCCGGATTGTCTTCCGCAAGAATATAGCGGACAATTTCAGTATTGCGGTAACGCACCGAGTGCCCCACCATTCTGCGCTTAAACGGAAAGAGCGACTCCAGTTTCTTGAAGTTTAAAAGGCCGATTCCAAGCATCTCCGCCGCTTCATTCATATCGACTAATTTTGGCACGACCAGGGGCAATGGTTCACCTTTTGCCGCCAGGTGTTTCAGCTGAGCGATGATTTCCCGGTACTCGGGAACAGAAATCAGATTGGATGCTGTCAGCGGGTGCAAGATTTTCCCAATCAATACAACCGTCTGGTGGCGGATCAGACATGACATTTGAGCTCTCCCTTTCTTTTTGTTTTTCCTTTTTCGGCAATGTACCTAACTCCGAAAGAACGAAAATCACGAAAATGCAATCGTTTTTCCATTCACCTGAGCTTAACCATTGCTTCCCCTCGACGGAATAAGGTAATATAAGACATTATTAATGAATAGATAATATACTTCCATCTTATTAAGAGAGCCCACACTCCAGATGATCTACTGAAGACGATAACTCTTTATCAATAAAAAAATACATTCCCACAATATCTCATAGGATAACCCACACAGATCAAAACAATAAAGAAATGAGGTAATGTATGCGTAACCCGATCAAGCCGATGACGGATCTCAACGGTCTTCCAGTCTTAACCCCTTCGAATGATGAAGCATATTCCTACTACTCGAACTACCTCTTAAACAACCGCGAATTGCTGGATGCTATGATCATCAGGCATTCCAAGGTGTTATTCCTACGCTTCGATGTGCGTTTTCCAGACACTTACTGCTGGTCAGAGCCGATGATGTATTGGTGGAAGTTCCTTGATCTGCTACGAAGGTGGCTCGTTGAGAATGGATTTGATCCGCAATATGTGGTCAGGATGGAGCAGAAAACCAGTCTCAACCCTCACTTCCACGTTGGCTTATTGCTCAACGGCAATAAGGCAAACGAGGAGAACGCATATTTCTACAAACTGCAAGCGGAACAGATCTGGCAAAAGGTATTGGGGGTAAAACAAACCGGACTGGTCGATTTCTGCAATAAAGACTACTGGGGCAATCCCATGCCGGAAGGGATCCTGATTGTTCGTCCCCCGGAGCGAACTGGGGTGGATGTCCGAACGACACTCGAGTATATAAAGGTCTTCAAGGCGATGTCGTATCTGGCGAAATACACGCCGGAAGACCAAATCCCAAGCTCACAGCGCAAAGTGTTCTACTCCCAGTGCAATCGGTAAACGCGAGTATTCGCCGTTGACTTCCGCAGATGCCCGGTGGTTTGTTTGCCTGCCACGTTGTGCTGAGGCGCAAGCGCGGCGCAGGGAGGAGAAGTAAGTTCGCGCCATCCTTTTTTTGCGATCAAAAGCGGTGACTGGATGTCTGATTGCCATCTTGCGCTGAACGCATTTGGATCTGACGTGCGATGCCGGTTGGAAATGTGCCAGATTAAATTTATCCCCGAAAGTATTTTTTCATCGGAGAAATCTTTTTCGACCATACTGATTGCTTCGCTGTTTCAGTCAGGGCGCTCACCAGGAAAAGAACAATGGACGCTTGACTGGGATCGAGGTGAGCGATTCATCTGAAATCATCCGCTTCAGACCGCTCTTCGTTTTCTTCTCCACGGGGGGGTGTCCGCAAAGTGTTGGTGCGGTCAAAGCTTCGCCGCCCGTGTCACCGACATTGTGGTCGATATGGCAAGTCTGATGCAAAAATCATGTTTTTTCTGAAAAAGGGGGTTGACAAAGCCATTTTTTTATATATAATATATGTAGAATAAGTTGAACATATAGGATGAAAAATGGAAACCTTGATCAATCTGAAGTCGGTGACTCTGGCGGATGGAGTGGAAGACTGCCTTTTGAAATACATTCAGAACTCCGGATTGCAGCCGGGGGATCTACTGCCGAGGGAAGAGGATATTGCTTCCCGGCTGAATGTCAGCCGCAACATCGTACGCGAAGGCGTCAGCCGCTTGAAGACCCTTGGCCTGGTCGAGTCGCGCAAACGCAAAGGGATGATCCTCAGCCGTCCCAACGCCTTCGCCGGCGTCAGCAAACTTGCTGAAGCCAAACTGTTTTCGCCGGTAGAGTGCCATGAACTCATGGGCATCCGCGTGGTAATGGAGCTCGGTATGGCCGATTTCATCTTTGACCGCAAAACCCCGGAAAAAATCGCTGAATTGCGCAAGGTCGCCGGCAAACCGCAGAGCACCCAGGCACTCGAAGACGAACTGGCGTTTCACAGCAAACTCTTTGCCATCGGGGGCAACGCCATGGCCAGTCAATTCCGGCATATTTTGTCCACTGCATTCGAGCCGGTCTACCAGAACCGCGCCGCCATCAAAAAAGGATTGGACACTCCTTCCCACCAACAGATCTGCGATGTGCTGGAACACGGCACCCGGGAGGAGTTCCAGAAAATTCTCCGTATCCACTTTGAACCATATATGAATTGGTGATTATCTCTGGTGTGATTCGGACCATACGCACGAATTGACTAGTGGAAAATGAATGGTGATTTTTGGGGAATTTAATGATTCCTTGAACGTAAGTTCGGCATTGCCGGAATTTTTCCGCAATCGGTGACGGGCTTAACCCCAAATGATTTGAGACAGGATTGAGATGACAAAGCTGGATTTTATGGGAGATTTTTCGGATGTTGCATGATCACAATGAATATTTGTCGAGATCTCCGCTGCCGGAAGAGATTTGCCGCAAAATCGTTGCGTTTGTTAAAAATGCGTCGGAGCTTGCCCCCGGAAAATATGAAATCGACAGGGAACGGGTATATGCATCGATTTCCTGCTACACCACCACAGCCGGAAAGGACAGCAGTTTTGAGGCGCATCAAAAGTATGCCGATTTGCATTTGGTATTGCAGGGCGAGGAACAAGTTGCCGTTGTCCTGAATGACCGATTGCCGGTGAAAGCTCTTTATGATGGAACTGGTGATTCCACTCTTTATGAGCCAGGAACCACGATATATTCCAGTGTCGTTTTGCAACCCGGATATTTTGTTTTGCTGTTGCCGAACGAGCTTCACATGCCGGGGATTGCAACTGAGAACCCGGCGCCGGTGACCAAAGTGATAATTAAAATCGCGAAAGAATTGCTGAACTCACAAAAGACCAATCCGGTGACCGCAATCCAGCTATAAAGATGGAAAGCAAATTGAATCCCTGAATCAAAAACCTTTTTTGCTGAAATTTTCAACAATCAATCGGCGTAACTCGCTACAAAATAGGCAATAACAAACAATCAAAAGGAACCGACCGCATGAGGAAATTACTTTTATTGGCAAGCCTCTGCTGCGCCCTGGGAGTGTTGGCCGCTGAAAAGCCGCTGACCGTATCGACCACAATCGATTTTCTGGACTACGTCTTTTACGACATGCCGAAGGGGAGTTCGGTCTATCCGCTGGAACATTATGAAAAACGGATTGCCGAAATGGCGGCGGGGGGAATCGACCGGATTTACCTGCGGGTCAACGTCTGTGGACTGACCCTCTATCCGTCGAAAGTATGTACCAGATATGGCGACCGCGGCCGATTCCATGACAAACAGCAGTATCCGGGCCAGGTCGATAACCTGATTCAAACCTTGAACGCTTACGATCCCTTGCGAGAAACCATCCGGCTCGGGAAAAAGTACAATCTTGAGGTCTGGGCTTGGGAAAATCTCTGGGATGATGCGGCCACAGTTGTCACGGCGAGCGGAAAGGTTGATCCTACCACCGGAAAATCGATTGATTTTCCGCTGATTGATCCCTTTTTTGAGGATTTTCCGCAAGGATACGCGATGCGCCGTGTCCTGCCGGCGGACGAGATTGCCGCCGCCCGAAATCGGACGATCGGCGCACTGGAGATCGTTAGCGATCAGCCCCGCAATTTTCCGGCCCGGGTGACCGCGGAGAAGCTGCGGATCCTCACCAGTGAAAACAATCGCGCCTACACGCCTTATGCGGAACCCTTTGTGCTTAAAACCGAAAAACTCCCGGACGGCCGCTGGAAATTGACTGTTTCCGGTTTGAAAATCAAAGCACCCTATATCAAGCTTGCTTTTGTTTCGCCGCAACCGAAAGACGAAAAATACGTTTTCGTCTTCGCTGCACCCGGCCTGGATCAATGCCGGATCTTCGATACCGCCGGAGCCCGGATTCCCGCCGAAATGGGATATTGTCTGGAGAACCGTAAAGAGGCGGAGAATTCCGCATTGCTGTTCAACACGATCGGCAACTGGGCCTGGGATCATCAGAATCGGCAATTGGGATTTGCCCTTGGCGGCTCGGATGACGGCAAATATTTGCTTGGGTTCGCCGAATTCGCTGTCCCGAAGACAATGCGGCATAAGGTTGCGCGCTTCGAGGAGTTGACCAAATACAATTTCGATGGTTTCATGTTCAACCTGCGCAGTCACAGTCCTGCGGGGAGTAATTACGGATTCAACCCGGAACTGCGCGAGCTGTATTTGAAACGCTACGGCAAGGATATCCTGAAAGACAGCTTCGACCGCAAAAAACTCAATGAACTGCGGGCCGACGCGATTGATGAGTTTTTGTCCAATTGCAAAAAACTGACCGGCGGCCGGCCGCTCTACTTTTCGGCGATTTCCAACGAACGCCCGACGACCAATACCGCCACAGCCGCATGGAACTACGGCGTACCCTTTCACTATGCCAAATGGTTCGCCGAGAGCAGTGTGGATGGCGTGGTTATGATCAATGGCGATTTTCGCGCTGAAATCCAGAAGGCCGCAGCCGGCAAACCAATCAGCATCGGCGTATTCCGCGAAATGGCCTTCGGCCCCAAGGGGTACAACTTTGAATCCGACCTGATGGCGATTGGCGCCGATCACGGCATCGCCGAAGTTGAACTGTATGAAACGTTGGTGCTCAACAAGACCCCAGCAAAATTTGAGACTATCAAGAAAGCGAAAGCACTTCGAACGGATAAACCTTAATTCGTAATGGGAAATCAATTTTCAAATTCTCAACAAGAAGGAATCGCAGGATGAAAAATCAGAATTGTACAAGTTTCACGCTGATCGAACTCCTGGTGGTGATCGCAATCATTGCCATCCTGGCGTCAATGCTGCTGCCGGCACTCAATAAAGCGCGCGAAAAAGCACATGCCATCAAGTGTACTTCCAATTTGAAGTCGAATCAGATGATGATGACCATGTACGCCAACGATATGGAAGGTCTCATGCCGCTCTACAGTGAACTGGGCGGTCGGATTTCCTGGGCGGATCAACTGGAGCTCAGCCGCTACGTTGCTCCGGAAAGCAAAATCTTTGCCTGCCCGATGCGGGCTCCGGAAAGCATGTGGCAGAATCCAGCTACCAAAAATTATTACAGCAAGATTTACGGCGTCTACACCGGGCAGCCCGCAGGTGCTTCCAGCAGTACGCCTTACCGGCGAGACATAGTGGCACTGACGACCACCGGTCCCAACCGGCGCTATCTTGTCTCCAAAAAAGTTAAAAACGCGAGTACCCTTACCCTGATGTCCGATTCCTGGACCACCAGTTATGGCAACACTCAGTTCTACGGGATATTCCGCGGCGGCAATGCGGGGGTTCATTTCCGGCACAGCAAAAAAGCCAATATGGCTTTCCTGGACGGCCACGTCGAAGCACTTGAACCAGCCAAACTGATGTCCATTCACGCCACCTCGGATGACTATCTCAAGGACGATGGAACTCGTTGGAATTCGATGGTCTATGTTGACTATCTGGGCTTACAGCGGTCTTTTATCCTCTGAGCGCTTCCATTCGATTTTGATGCGGGAAACCTAGGCATGAGAAAAGGAAATGCGGTGATGCCAGCCAATTCCGATGGGGGTGGTGGACCGGAAACGATACGGCACTTGTCGCTCAACACGCTCGGAGTGCATTACGGCGGCGGAGTCCGACACGATGTCTCCGCCGCGCTCGGGTCCACTGCGGCGGGAGGCATTCGCGTTCCGCTTGAGTCTGACGTTTTTCCCGAATACGCGCCGATTCAAAGTTGTTACATGCCAATGATGTTTTGCGATGCTGTGTCAACCGGCAATGCCGGCAGACGTTGCCGGTCACGTGCTGGATGCTGGCTTGATGTCGCGGTTCAGTTATTTGCGGAAACCGGTCCGAACGACGACGGTGACGCGTGAAATTCAGTGACTCGATTTGACCGCCTGCCACGGGCTTGGCATTCGCCGCATAACGTTTATATGGACGGTGCGTATTTCGCGCAATACAGAGACCCGCTGATGCTGGATTACGCCGAATGGATCAATGATTTGTCATGAACTCATGCGAGATTTGACACTCTGTTTTTAAAAAAAATCGCTTGCACGGGACTTAACGAAAAAGAATATGGATTGATATGGAAATATCGTTGCATTTCGCCGACTATGCGGTGATGGCGTTGTACCTGATCGCATTGGCGGGGATCGGAGTATTATGTTCGTCCAAAAAGGAAAATACCAAAGATTACCTGCTGGGCGGCGGCAAAATGCCGTTTTTCGCGCTGGGAATTTCCTGCCTGATGGCCGCTTTGAGCGCATTTTCGCTGGTCATGGTGCCGGGGGAGATTTTCAACCACGGACTGTCTTTTTTTGCTCTGGGGCTGATCGCGCCGCTGCTGACGCCGGTGGTGTG
>JBFWJN010000171.1:0-7125 GCA_050253185.1 Kiritimatiellales bacterium
CGGAGAAAAACACCGGTATGGCAAAAACACCTGCTGGGAGCGTTCCGCACATGTGCCGCTGATCTTTGCCGGCGCGGGCGTTTCGGCCGCGGGAACGCAGGTGGACCGGCCGGTTTCGCTGGTGGACATCTATCCGACGCTTCTGGACCTGTGCGGACTGCCGGCTCATCCGAATGCGGGCCGCAGGGCCCCGTCGCTGGATGGGCACACGCTGGTTCCGTTCCTGAATCCGGCCGGCGGGGAAACGTGGGAGGGACCGGAGGCGGCCCTCAGTGCAACAGCGTCTTCCCGGACTGTGCGGTCCGATCGATATCGTTACATTCTGTATGACAACGGGCCGGGCGTGATGGAGGAACTGTATGACATGCAGAATGATCCGTGGGAAATGCACAATCTTGCGGTCAACCCGGAGTATAACAGTGTGAAACAGACCTTGCGCAGTCAGATGGAAACCCTTGGGGCGCGCCGGCATGTTATTCCCGAATAGTTCAGGATCGGACTGAAGATGAAAACCGGATTTAACATAAAGCCGTGCTGACTGTTGGGTTTGATCTGTTCCTGTTCTGCTTTCCAAGCTGCGGTGGAAGGTTTGCACCGTTTCACAACGCTGGGGACCGGACCGCTTGCTGTGTCAGTAGGGTCCTCAAAACCGCATTCCGCCAAGAAGAAGGCTGGAATTTCTTGCAGATATCTATCCCGCAAATCCTGTGATCCGGTCGGAAAATATTGACTCAACTCACTTTTGCAGGGCCGACTCGACCAGTATAAAACGAAAATGGAATCACAATAAATGCAAAGAGAAATCTGATGGATTCAGATAGTCTGAACCCAATGCACGATAACTAAGTTCCCGAGTCAGTTTTTTGAGACAGTGAGTTGATGATTTTTCGAAAGGTAAAAGGATGATGCGATTTTGCAGATTATTTGTCTTTGTATGCCTTGGACTGATGTTGAGTGTCCGGGCGGATCCGCACTCGGTCAAGAAGGGCGTCGGAATTCCTTACTATAAATTTTCGGATTCCCGCGAGCGTCTGGAACGCCTGAACCTGAACTGGTTTTACACCTGGAATACATCCACCCCGGAAGATATGCCGGAGTCGATCGAATTTATTCCGATGATCTGGGGCTCATGGAATAACAGGCTAGAGGTTTATCAGCAGTTGATGGCGGAAGATCACCAGACGCTGCTCGGCTTCAATGAGCCGGATTACACCAATCAGGCCAACCTGTCCGTCGAATACGTCATCAACTCCTGGACCAACCTGATGAACACCGGCCTGCGCCTCGGGAGTCCCGGATGCCTGAATGCAAAAAGCGCGTGGATGCGGAAATTCATGGATGCCGCCGCGGTTTCGGAATATCGGGTGGACTTTGTGACCGTGCATTATTATCCGCCGTCCGCGGCCGCCTTCCTGAAATATATTCATAATGTTCACGAACTGTATCAGCTTCCGATCTGGATTACTGAATTCGCAATCACCGACAAATACGTTGATACCCCGGCAGACGTCTGCAGATTCATGGAGGAAGTGATCCCTGTTCTGGAATCGCTGGATTATGTGGAGCGATATGCATGGGTGGTCCTGAAGGATAATGATCGGTTCGATCATTCAGCGCTTTTCAATGAGGACGGTTCCCTGACGGAGCCGGGGAGGCTGTACTCTTCGTTTTGAGCCTGCCGCCGGCAGGATGTGATGACGTCTCAGTCGGGATGAATTTTTTGGTTTCTGGAACACAAAGGTAAAATGATGAAAAAAAATTTAACAGGGCTGATATCCCCGGTTTGTGCCGGACTGTTTTCAGTGGCCGGGGCTCTGACCGCGAATGCTGCGGACGAACAGCCGAACGTTCTGTTTGTGATCGTGGACGACTTGAATGACTACATTTCGCTCCTTCAGGATTATCCGGGGGTACAGACCCCGAATCTGGATCGTTTTGCCCAGACCGCCATGACGTTTACCACGGCAACCTGTTCGGCGCCGCTTTGCAATCCGTCGCGGGCATCCTTCCTGAGCGGGATCGCTCCATATCGATCCGGCGTGTACGGGAATAATGATGCGCTGACCAATTCCGTGCCGATCATGGATTCCGTGCTGCTGCCCGAGCAGTTCCTGTCCAACGGATATTTCACCATGTATACCGGGAAGATCTTTCATAACGGGGTCGGTCCGGAACGGATGGCGGCGATGTGGGATGACAGCCAGGGCGGGACGGGAACGGTTACGCTGCCATCGGTGGACCCGATTCCGGCGTCCATTGATCATCCTGCCTGGTTCACCTATGAGGCATGGACAGGCCCCGACAGCGACTTCAATGATTTTCAGGCCATGGAAATCTGCAAAGCTCGGCTGCAGCGGACATACGACAAGCCTTTCTTTCTGGCATACGGCATTCACCGGCCTCATAACCCGTGGACGGCGCCGGAGCGCTTTTTTGATCTCTACCCGCTCGATTCCCTGGAACTCCCTCCTGTGCTCGCCAATGATCTGGACGATGTCCCGGCGCTTGGCCGGCAGTTTGCGAGCGGCGCGGGAGATTTTCAGGCATTGAAGGAGGCCGGGTTCTGGAAGCCGGTTCTTCAGTCATACCTTGCCTGTATTTCCGCGATGGATGAATGTCTGGGCGGAGTTCTGGATGCTCTGGATGAGAGTCCGTACAGGGATAATACCATTGTCTGCCTGGTCGCCGACAATGGCTATCATATGGGTGAAAAAGAGATGTTCGGGAAAAACGTCCTGTGGGAGCAGTCTTCTCATGTACTGATGATGTGGCGGGTTCCGGGAATGACCGCTTCCGGTTCACAGTGTTCGGCGACGGTCAGCTTGCTCGATCTTTACCCCACCTTCAACGAGCTGTGCGGACTGAGTTCCGTCCCCCAGGATCTGGACGGCCGCAGTCTGGTGCCGCTTTTGGAAAGCAGTCAGGCGGACTGGTTGCGTCCGAGTCTCACAACGCGGGAGCAGGATAACTATTCAATCCGCAGCGACCAGTGGCGCTATATCCGCTACTACGATGGAACCGATGAGTTGTACGATCATGCTCAGGATCCTTACGAATGGACCAATCTGGTTTCGAATTCAGAATACAGCTCCGTCAGGGACGACCTGTTGCCCTGGCTTCCGAACACCGATATTACAATCGGCTATCGGCAGGACAATGTCGGGAACAGCGGTACTGCCGCACAGACCGTTGTTGATATCGCTGCGGACGGCTCGGGAGTTCTGGATGCAGGCAGCGTCAATTATCCGGGCGGGGAAACGTGGGGACCGGCCGTTGCCGGAAGGGTGGACATTACATACACCGACTGTTCATTTTCCGTGGGGCTGGGCGGCGGAACCTTTGACAATGCAACCAATTCCGCTTCTTTCGGAACCCGCCTCGGACTGAGCGAATTCCAGGCGGCCCAGAGAGGGCTGGGACTGAGAACCGGCGCCGAGCTGGGTGTGGACGGCAATGAAGGGTTTCTGGTCACTTTCGGGACCGACAGGCTGCCCGCAGGATCTGAACTGCAGGTTACAGCGGTTTCCCTGGCTTTTTTTAATGAATCGCAGAATGAATCGGTTGTCATACTGAATAACGCGACCGACGAGCACATGACGGTTCTGCCGGACAGCGGCACAGATGCCAAAACGATCGATGTATCCTCGTTGAAGATCACGGTTGCGGCCGGTCATGATCTGATCGATCCGGATACGGTTTCCGCCGGGGCTTTCACGATCATGTGCGGGGAGCCGGAACAGTCGACCGGCTGGCGGCTGGAATCCATCTCGCTGACGGTGGCCAGGGCCCCGGATATTATCATCGGTTACCGGCAGGGAAATGTCGGGAGCAGCGGCACCGGTGCCAGGACTGCGGTGAGTATTGATTTTGATCGGTCGGGGATTCTAGGCGAAGGCAGTGTGAACTATCCGGGAAACAATGACTGGGGCCCGGCCGTTGATGGAAGCTCAGGTGCCGAATATATCGGAAACTCATTTTCCGTAGGGCTGGGCGGTGGAACGTTTGATAATGCAACGAACTCCGTTTCTTTCGGAACCCGTGTCGGACTGAGTGAATTTCAGGCCGCCAAGCTGGGGCTGGGGCTGAGAACCGGTACTGCATTGGGCGTGGACACCAACGAGGGATTTCTGGTGGTCTTCGGAACAGACGGCCTGCCGCCTGGAGTCCGGCTGAAGGTGACCTCCGTCAGCCTGGTCCTGTTCAGTTCATCTGAAAATGAATCCGCTGTGATTCTGAACAATGAAACCGGGGATTATATTACTGCAGCAGCGGACGAGACCGGCAGCCGGATCATCGATATTTCGTCGTTGAATGTGGAGGTGGATTCCGGACAGAGCCTGGTGGATCCGGATTCGGTTTCCTCCGGGACTTTGACCATTATGAATACCACCCCGACCGCGTCGACCGGCTGGCGGCTGGAATCGATTTCAATGACGTTGACGGGCACGGCGATTCATCCGGTGAAACTGTCCATTGCAGTCAATGCCGGCAGGATTGTTGTCAGCTCAACCAATCTGAATGTCGGGGCCGGCAATACGTTGCAGTATAAAACCGGATTGAACGAAGCGTCCTGGAGCAATGTATCCACCATTACCGGAGCGACCGCGACGAACTGGATCGTTGATGCAACGAACCGGACCTTTTTCCGTGTGAAAACCGCATGGTAATGCGATCGTGGTGCGAATGACCTGAAGAAGGAGTATGAACATGAAACGTGCAGGATTGTTGAATGCCCTGTCTGGGGTGTGGCTGGGTGCGTCACTGGCGGCGTTGGCCGCTGACGGAGAAAAACCGCATCCCAATGTGCTGTTTGTGATTATCGATGATCTGAATGACTACGTTTCGCTTCTTCAGGATTATCCGGGGGTGAAGACACCGAACCTGGACCGCTTCGCCCGGTCGGCGATGACCTTCACCCGGTCGTCCTGCGCGGCGCCGCTGTGCAACCCGTCGCGCGCTGCTTTCCTGAGCGGAATTGCCCCGTATAAATCCGGCGTATACGGCAATACGGATCATCTCACGAAATCGCAGCCGATCATGGATTCCGTGCTTCTGCCGGAACAGTTTCTTCGCAACGGATATTTCACCATGTACACCGGCAAGATCTTTCATAAAGGAGCCGGCGCGGCGCGGATGAAGGCCATGTGGAAGGACAGCGAAGGCGGAACGGGTAAAATAACCATGCCGTCCGTGGACCCCATTCCGAAATCCATTGCGCATCCCGCATGGTTCACCTATGAGGCATGGATCGGGCCCGACAGCGACTTCAATGATTTCCAGGCTATGGAAATCTGTAAAAAGCGGCTTCAGCGGACGTACGACAAACCTTTCTTTTTAGCGTACGGCATTCATCGTCCCCATAACCCATGGACGGCGCCGAAACGCTTCTTTGATCTTTATCCGATGGACACGCTTCAGCTTCCCCCCGTCATGGAAAATGATCTGGACGACGTTCCTCCAATCGCCCGGCAGTTCGCCGCCGGTGCCGGCGATTTTCAGGCGCTGAAGGAAGCCGGGTTCTGGACGCCGGTTCTTCAGTCATATCTTGCCTGTATTTCGGCGATGGATGAATGTCTGGGCGGAGTTCTGGATGCTCTGGATGAGAGTCCGTACAGGGATAATACCATTGTCTGCCTGGTTGCCGACAACGGCTATCATGTGGGCGAAAAGGAGATGTTTGGAAAAAACGACCTGTGGGAACAGTCTTCGCACACGCTTATGATGTGGCGGGTTCCGGGGGTGACAGAACCCGGATCTCAGTGCGCGGCTACGGTCAGCCTGCTCGACCTCTATCCGACCTTCAACGAGCTGTGTGGCCTGGATGCTGTGCCGCAGCATCTGGACGGGCAGAGTCTGGTGCCGCTCCTGAAGAATTCCTATGCGGATTGGAAGCGCCCGGGCCTGACGACACGCGGTGCAGGCAATTATTCCGTCACGGACGGACAGTGGTGCTACATCCGGTATGAAGACGAAACCGAAGAACTGTATAACCATTCCAGCGATCCGTATGAGTGGACTAATCTGGCTGGAAATCCGGAATACAGTCCGATTAAATCCCAATTATCACCATGGCTGCCAGCAGACAGCGTTCCGGCAGTCAAATAGCCGGATTTATATCAGGGGGCGGGTCCGTCTCCTGATGAGCCGTTCTGCAGTTTGAAATGGCCAGACTCTCTGACGGTGTATAAAACCAGCGGGTTGATCATTTCCTGACGTTCCCCCTTGTAGCCGTTTGTCCGGTTGCTGAGTCTGGTTCATTTAATGTCGTGGTTTGCAAAACAGGACACAGGTGCTGCTGGAGAGGTTAAGAGGCGCTCTCTGCTTTCCAGGTGGAATATAAATATATTGTCCCGGGGACCGAATAGCCTAAGCTTTTTGCGACATGAACAAAATCTTCCGATCAATAAAGAGTGAGGACGATTTTTAACAGATTTTCATAAACAGGGCGGTCCTCAGTGATGACTCAAAACACGCCCTCTTTTTCCCAATTTTTCTCGAAAAAAACATGGTTCCATTGGACATATTTTTTGTTTCTTCAGCCATACCTGCGCACCGGCCGAAATGCTCTAATCATATAAAGAATTGTTCGGGAACATGTTGTTTCATGAACAGAGAAGAAAAAACGGAGGAATAGAATGAGGAAATTCGGAATATTGATTGTAGCTATGGCGGCCGGCTCCTTGCTCGCTAATGCGGATATTACCATCAGCTATCAGAACAATAACATCAACAATGGCGTCTCGGCGGCACGAACCTCTGTAGGGATTAACCCGGACGGATCCGGCTATCGTGATTCGGGCGCCAGCTATCCGGGGAGCGACGCCACCTATCCGGCGATTACCGGAAGTGTGGATTCTTTCTTTGCCGGCTATATTTTCTCCGTTGGAATCGGAGGAGGACAGTTTGACAACACAACCAATTCCGCGACCTTTGGGGTTCGCAACACCAAAAGCCTCTTCACAAAATCAGTGGACGGAGTGGGGCTTAATACGGCGGCCGGAGAAGTGGACTCAAGGTTTAAACCACTTGGTGCTCCGTTTAAGTTATGCCGCATAGGCTCCGGTTTTCTTTCAGTTCCTCCCTCCCCGGGGAGGGAGGAAAAATCACGCCGCCAGTTTGACGACT
>JBFWJN010000172.1:0-7065 GCA_050253185.1 Kiritimatiellales bacterium
TTTTGTTGAAGAAACCGTGCGGCTGGCCTTCGTAGAGAACAAGGTCGCAGCGCACGCCGGCCTTTTCCATGAGGGCTTTGTATTTTTCGGCGGTTGCAACCGGAATCAGACTGTCTTTTGTTCCCAACTGAACGAGTGTTGGCGGAGCGTCTTTGCTAATGTGTTCCATGGGCGAGAAGTCCTTCCAGTAGCCTTTGACGCGATCATAGCCATACCCATTCGGTCCATTGTCAAAGACCGGATTGAACAGAACGAGGGCATCGGGGCGGCAGCTGACGGAGGTATCTTCGCCCGCTTCGTTGAATTTATCCACCAGTGCGGTTGCATCTGCGACGTGCCCGCCGGCCGAGCCGCCGCCGGCCGCCAGCATGTCGGGATCAATTCCCAGTTCTTTTGCATGGGACCGAACCCAGCGCATTGCGGATTTGCCGTCTTTGACGCATTCCTGCGGCGTCGTGCCATGCCGCTTGGCCGTTCGGTAATCGGCGCAAATTGCAACCATACCGCGCGATGCCAGATAGCTGCTCTGCTTATAAAAAGCCGAAGGGGCGCCTCCTTTCCAGCCGCCGCCGAAGAAAAAGACGATTGCCGGGGTTTTATCGCCTTGTTTGTGTCCCGGCGGATTGAAGATGTGCAGCGTCAGCTCCACATCACCGACTTTTTTGTACGGAACAATCCGATCCGGTGCAATTTCAGCCTGCCCCATCAGTGCGACAGCGCTCAGCGTAAACAGCAGTTCTTTCAGCATTTACAGATCCCTTCGGTTACAGTTCGCCGTTATTCATAACAATTTATGCCATTTAAGGCTAGTGCCCTCCTCATAATTTGTTACAACCCCCGGCTGATTTCCCGGAGAAACTTTTTTATGACCAGCAAACAAACCAAAATTATCTGCACACTCGCCACCAACCGGTGCGAACCGGACTTTATCCGACAGCTGGCCGACGCCGGCATGAATGTGGTTCGAATGAATACGGCGCACATGACACCGGAAGAAGCCGATGGATTGCTGGCGAACATCCGCAGCGTATCCGACCGCATCGGCATATTGATCGACACCAAAGGACCGGAAGTTCGAACCCGTGATCTCGAACATCCGCTTACAGTCAAAACCGGCGACACGGTGACGATTTCCTCCGAAAAGACCGACGAACTTTCCTTTCAGGTCTCTTATGAACACTTCACTGAAGAAATCACGAAGGATGCCCTGATCCTGATTGATGACGGGGATATCGGCCTGCAGGTCACGGATCGCGAACCCGGCCGGCTGATCTGCACAGTTCTGAATGACGGCGTTATTAAAAACAAAAAAAGCCTGAACGTTCCGGGCGCTCATCTCCATCTGCCGTCCCTAACAGAAAAAGACGAGGAGTTCATCGACTGGGCAATACGCAATGATATCGACTTCATTGCGCATTCTTTTGTCCGCGACCAAGATGATGTACTGGCCATTCAGAAGAGGCTGAATCTGCAGAACAGCCCGATCAAGATCATCGCAAAAATCGAAAATCGAGAAGGCGTCGAAAATCTCGAATCCATTCTGAACGTCGCGTACGGCGTGATGGTGGCGCGCGGCGACCTCGGCATCGAAATTCCAGCCGAAGAGGTCCCCGGCATCCAGAAGCAGATGATTCGAACCTGCATCCGTCGCAAAAAGCCGGTGATCACCGCCACACAGATGCTGCACTCCATGATCGAGAATCCGCGCCCGACCCGCGCGGAAGTCAGCGACGTTGCCAATGCCATTCTGGACGGAACGGATGCCATCATGCTCAGCGGAGAAACGGCTTACGGAAAATTTCCCCTCGAAGCCGTGCAGACCATGGCGGCCATTGCTCACACGGCGGAGCACCAGAAAGAACCGCTGCTGACCAGTCTGCCGGTCCACGAACAGCGCGCCGCGGTGATGCCGCGCAACCACCTGGCCAAAGCCGCGGTTTTCGCAGCAGCCCAGCTTCCCGTCAAGGCGATCATCACGACGACCCGATCCGGCGAAACCCCGCGAATCTGCGCATCCTATCGCGGATGCACGCCGATTTTTGCGCTGTCCGAAAGCATGCGGACGGTTCGCGAGCTGTCGCTGAGCTACGGGGTCTACGCCTCTAAAATCAACATGCCGCAGACTACGGATGAGCTGGTGAAGGTCTCTTTAAACAGGCTGCTGGCAGAGAAGCGGATTGAGCGCAACGATCTCGTCGTGATCATGGGCGGCGGTTATATTTATTCGCGCCACACCAATTTCATGCAGATCGATACGGCAGCTACGCTGCTACATCAGTAAAACGCGAACGAACCGTAGCCTACCACCCGGTCGCGCGACCCGGCGGTGTCACCGGAACTGCGCAAATCAACCAGCTCGGCGCGGAGCCCTTTCTCCCTGGCGACGCGCAGCAGGCCGCAAATCGGTATCCTGCCGCAGGCGTCATCACAGTCGAGGCCGCGCTCGTCGAGTGCCAGAATGGTATCGGCCGTTGCTGAATCCATTTGGCGGGCGGTTTGATAGTTTTCGTAATGGCTGAGATCGGAACTGATCACTATCAGCGTCTCCGGACCGCCCCACAGTTTTTCGAGCACATCGGCCACTTCCCCGGCAGAGGCGTCTCCGGCAACCAGCGGAACCAGAAGGAATTCGCCAAGAACCGCCTGAAGAAACGGAATCTGCACTTCAAGACTGTGTTCCAGCTCATGCGCCTCATCATTCACGGGCGTACAATCCGGAATGTCGATCGGCACATCGCCCAGCGGGGTCCGCCAGAATGCTGCGCCGGACGCGGCGAGCCCGCGCAGCGGAACGCGATGCGACGGGCCGATCAGCACGACACGCGAAATCCCGGAAGGCTTAATCCGTGCATAGGCGCTCGCGGCAACCGGCCCGGAATAGATATAGCCGGCGTGCGGCACAATGATGGCTTTCGGATGCTCTCCCGGCTTTGCAGCCGCCAGAAAACCTTCGATCATCCGGCCCAGTTCTGCCGGACCGGATGGATAGAACATGCCGGCAACGGCCGGCACTCTGATTCCCGTTTTCATGGGGAACAGTTTAGTCGATCTGCGCAAATCTGAACAGTGTTTAGTCGTAAATCCCGCCTAATAGGACGAGTACAATTTGCCCAGCTCCGTCATTGAACCGTCTTCGTTAAACAATGCCGAGTTCTTCAGCCATGTGGTTTCTTTGAGAACAACCCATGCGTAACGCTCGACATAATCAAGCGACTCCAGAACCGGAATCACCGCGGCCATAAACTGATAAACTTTTTCCGGTGTATCTGCATATTTGTCGGAAATTGCAAATTCGGTGATCCAGATCGGAAGCCCGTACATTTCATGAACTTCCTGAATATGCTGCAGAAAATCCGCGGCTGAAGAAGGATACTTATGTACGGCCACAAAATCGACCCGGTATTCCGCGGCAGTTGCCGCTGCCATGAAGTCCTGCATCCACTCGCCTTTGGCATCGTAGCAGCCGGGACTGCCAAGCCGCAGTCCGGTGTCCATCAGGTTCGTCCATGAGTTCATGGCATATTCGACGGTGTTCGGCTGGTTCACCCAATCCGGTTCGTTGAAGCCGAGCAGCGTTTGAAAATTTCCCGCCTTCAGCAGTTCATAGACAGCAGGTTTGTCATTCCACTGAGCGGCAATCATGGGAACAAACTCGATATTTTCCGGCTGGTCTTCGGGAACAGCGTGCCCCCATTTATAAAACCAGTTCAGATGCAGGTTCTCCAACCGTTCACGGGAATCTGAAAACTGGTTATACGGAATTCCAACGCCCTTTTTCACCGAATATTGTTTCGGTGACTGCACCGCGAAAAGAAGCTGACCGGAGACAACCGGCAGAGACAGATGCGGATCCGCCCAGGCATTCAACAGCAGTGCAAAACTGACAAAAACAAATAATCTGCCAAATCGTTGCTTTCGCGGCTCTCTCAAAAAGTTACTCATTTCTCTGTCTCAATAGAATTCACCAGGAAACCGGTACACACTGCGCAAAAATTCTCCTTACGGGATACTCGTTTCTAGAAACGAGACTCAGGATCACTGTTTCCTGCGTACCCAATTTAGATTACCAGACATATCCATCCCGTCTTTGCATTTATTACGATTCGGTTTTCGTTTTACACTAATTCGCAGCGGAAATTACTTCGCCTGAAAACAACGTCTATGGGCTATGATGAAATTTTGTTCTGAAAGCCCGACAACATGGACATTCCGACAGAAATTTGATCACGGCCAGACACCGTCATTCTGAAGAATCCAGGCTCTTCTCAATCCGGCGACGGCGGTGCTGTCTGTCGATTCGACAGGAAAGACCTCGGTATGAATTTTTTGGAATTCGGAATCTCCGGCTTCGACAAAATCCGCTGCTATATGGGTGTCGTCAATTTTTCGGATTAACACCACTTCGTCACGATAATTCTTGTTCATGTCTATAGACCCTGTATACGGATAACCGTTTGTATCCGACTGCCACGGTCCTCCCAGGCTGATCTCCATCGTTCCTGCTTCAAATAGTTTCTTTGTCTGTATTTTGCATGAAATATCCGTATCCGTCGTTAACAGAGCCAGTCGGTCCAAAGGACGGGTACGATCATTGTTTATGGAAACCTGATTCTTCACGGAGACCAGCCCTCCGAAATCTGCGGGATCCGGCAACACTGCACCTGTCGCGCTGATCACGGCTGTCAGGCTTTCCTCCACTGTCAGCGCCTGCAGACTGTAATATCGATTGCTGTCCAGATACAATTGATACACGTACGGTACCAAGACCCCGGATTCATTGCGAAGCACGATGAGCTCATCCAGATCTCCCCGATTCGTAACGACTTCCTCAGAAACAATATTGGCGGCTGTAATACATACGAAATCTGTGTTGAACCGCAGATCGTTCAGGAACATTTTCCTGTGTCCATTCAGAGCATACAGTTCAACGTCCCTGCCGCCGGATATATTCGGGCGCTCAACCAGAAGTCCCTCCAGCCCGCAGCCATAGTTTTCTATACGCATAATCCGACTGACCTGACTGGTGAAACAGAAGGTCGGGACAGACGGAACGGTGTACTCATGGAACTGCACAGAATCGTTGTAGCAGTCGAATGTCTCTGGAGGAAACGGTCCGTCCGTTCGATACAGAATTAATGTGTTCTGATAGTAATTGTCCGGGGGATTCAGCAGCGAATTCTCGCTCATGCGCTGCGTATCGGAATCAAAATAAAAATTAATGCCGTTTGTTCCGGATACATCATTCTGAATATTTGTCGCCAGGCTGACGAACCGCTTCAGATGAAATGTCGGCTCATAGCTGTCATCAACGGTCGGGGGAGTCGTTACCGGGCCGTTCCAGTAATATCCGGGAGACTCCAGATAAACCACTGATGCTCCGTGAGACAGCGACTCTCCCATTCCCGCTGAAACAATTTCAATCGGCATACAGGGATTCAGATGATTCTGCACCCACCCCACAACCCCGTAGTTTTTCACACCGCTTTCCCAGAACCAGTCCTGCAGGCTCCGGCCCCAGCGAAATCCCTGATCCGCCCAATCGAGAACAGGGTGCTGTTTAAACGGCAAATCAAACTGAAGCCACGTCGGCACGCCCGCTGAAGAATTCGTTACAACATCACCGTATCTCATCAGTGAATCAGCCAGATTTAAGTTGTTGTTGTTCATGACAAACACCACATTCGAACCGCCCACCGTGCGCGCATAATCCAGTACATTCGACCAGATCGACATATTGGATTCATAATTCTCATCGTTCACATAAATGCTGTTCCCTTCCGGCAGACCTGATGCCGTCCATTTCGGATCTGCCCATACCAGTTCCAGTCCATATGTCCGGCAAAGATCCACCCACGCCTGAACCGCTTCGTCATCTTTGGGAATACCGCCGTCCTCGTTATTCAGCCAGCGTCGGTTTGACCCCAGAAGCTCATGAAAAACAATCCCTCTCAATGTCCGGGGATACCGGAACTTCAGATCCCGAACTGTCTGAAGATCCATACTCATGCCTTTGCGTCCATCGACCGAATAATCCCAGCGATTCAGAGGCGGAAGGGAAAGATCATAATCCTCCTGCTGATGCGACACATCTGAAGAATAGACCATTAAGTGAAATCCCGGAGCCTGTTTGTCTTTTGCATAGCTGCAGCTTCTGTCCTCCAACTCATCCAGCAGAAGAATCAAATCCGGATCTACCGTATAGATCGGCGTCACATCACGCCCGTATCCGATGCTGTCTGTGTTTGAATAAAAGAGACTTGGATTAATTACAAAAGACAGATTATAGAAATCCAACAGAGACTGAACCGAGTCATACACCCGTTCAAACCGGGAGAATATCTCATCTGTATCCCCTTTGTATTTCCACAAGAAATCAGTCTCTCTGCCAACAATCAGCTTAAACAGAATTTCCGGGCGTTCGGGCGCAGAAAACGAATAGGGAGACAGTTGCCGCCCCCCATTGCCCCACACTTCAACCTCCTGAATAATATGACTCGAGGTACCATTCTGTTCAGAAACATCAACTTTAATATACCGTCCCGCCGCCGAAGGGTTGATTGAATAACTGACCGGGCTCCCGGCGCCGCTGTTCTGCACAACAAGGGGAGTCCAGTTCCTGTTATCATCTGATATCAGAATACCATAAGACGTTGCATAGCTATCGGTCCCCGGATAAAAAACAATCCGGTTTATATTCCTGGCCTGTGTTTCCAGATCAATCGTCAGGTCCCACGGTTCCGCATATTCCGCACGGGCTTTTGTGACAGGATCCCCGTCGATGGCATACTCGGCGCGGTTCCCCCACCCCTGAAGTGCCGACATATAAGCCGTCTGCGTATTCAGACACAGGTTACTGACTGCCGGATCTCCCAACAGCGTAACGAGTATTGCACTGACCGGAGAAAAGAACATATCCTTACCGGAAATTCAGGACGGGACCCCGTTAAAACCCGGAAGATTTCAACAGTATCAACCGGATCGTTTTCCCAGTCGCAGTCACGGTCAGAACACTGCCGTTCCGAGTCATGCTGACTTTCCCGGCCCCTCCGTAAGCAATAATATTGC
>JBFWJN010000173.1:0-7005 GCA_050253185.1 Kiritimatiellales bacterium
GGTCACCTCCGCCGGAAGCGAAACGGCGACCGACACGCCGAGCGGCAGTTTTTCCGGGGCCGCGGCGGCCAGGCTGCCGACGCCCGCAAGCTCCGCGCCCTCTGAAAAAAGAATTTCTCTCAGTTCCTTATTAAGATCAATCATGGCTCTCGCCTTCTGTTGCCGGCAGGCGGTCTGCAAGTTCCATTATCCGGCGAAGCCTGTGATTAACCCCGGAACGGCTCAGCGGCGGGTCCAGCTTCTGCCCCAGCTCCCGCAGGGACAAATCCGGGTTCCGGTATCGAAGAATCGCCAGCTCCCTCAGTTCCTCCGGCAGCGCCGATACGCCGCCGCCCGCAAATATCTTTTTCAGCGCCATCAGCTGTCCCGCGGCGGCGGAAGCGGTTTTTTCTATATTGGCGGCTTCGAAATTCGTCTTGCGGTTGACATTGTTCCGGACTTCTTTGAGCATGCGGACCTGAATCAGCTCCATGGCGGCGTTTCCGGCTCCAAGAAACGTCAGCAGATCTGAAACATGCTCGCTCCCCTTCAGATAAACAACATAAGAGCCCTTTCGGTTCAACATTCCCGGGTTTACATCCAGTTCGAAAATGTCTGTCAGGAACGCGGTGAGGTCGCGGGCAAGGTTCCGGTAAGGGACTACAAATTCCAGCCGGTAATCCCTGGATGGGTCGGTAACAGTACCGCAGGAAAGGAACGCTCCCCGCAGAAAGGCGGAGCGGCAGCAATCATTTTCCAGATTGGCAAGGTTGATCCGCAGGCTGATTTCCCTGCCGGTATGGCCAAGTTGATTAAGCACCTGCTCAATCTGATTTTCCCCGGGAACCGAAACCGTATAGGCGCTTTTCCGGTCTCCTTTGCGCGGAGATACGGACACGTCCGCAAAGGCGCCGGTTATTCCGGCCGTTAGCTCCGCGGCGCGTCTGGCCGTCTCTCTGTTCTCCGTCGTCAAAGTGATGGACTGCGCCGAAAAACATCTGCCAAAAAGCAGAAGGCCGTAACATTCCGCTTTTCGGCAGCAGTCCGCCGCCTGGATGCGGCACAGTTCTGTTTTGGTATTCGAAGAAAACGACATGGCTTCCTCCCGGATTTTATTGTTTCTGGATATCCCGGTGATTGACGCTTGTCCGCAGGTTCTGCTGCAGCAAATGGTTGTAGAGAAGCTCCGCGAGCGTTACGGAACGATGGTGCCCGCCGGTGCAGCCTATTGCAACGACAAGCTGGCTTTTTCCTTCTCCGCAATAGAGCGGTATCATGTAGTCGATGAGGTCCATGAATCGCCGGACAAAGCCCTTGGTCTGGTCCCATTTCATGACATAGCTGCGAACCGGTTCATCCAGCCCCGTCAGATTTTTCAGTTCCTCCACATAATAGGGATTCGGAAGGCAGCGGACGTCAAAAACAAGGTCCGCCTCGGCCGGCACGCCGTATTTGAACCCAAAGGAAATACAGTGGATCATCAGCGCGTCGGAGGCATCCCCCAGAAACAGGCCGGAAATCCGCTTTTTCAGCTGCGCGGGGGAAAGCAGCGAAGTGTCAATGACATAATCCGCCCGTTCCTTCACAAGCCGAAGCACGTCGCGTTCCAGCCGGACGGCCTGATCCAGAGAGCCAAGACAGTTGTCGGCAAGCGGGTGCTTGCGCCGTGTTTCTTTAAACCGGTTGACCAGAACATAATCGTTCGCGTCCAAGAAAAGCACCTTGTAATCCTTGCCGTCGGATTTCATCTGATCCAGCGTTTCCAGAAGACTGGAGAACATGTCGCCTCCCCGGATATCCGTCACGACCGCGACATGCGAGAGGGTTCCCTTTGCCTGCCGGGAAAGCTCATAAAAGGTCGGGATCAGCTTTGGGGGAATATTGTCAGCACAGTAGAAACCGATGTCCTCCAGCGCATCCATCGCGCGGGATTTTCCCGCTCCGGAAAGTCCGGTTACGATTAAACACTCCATAAGATCCTCCGGGTTATCAGCCAATTTGTTTCACTTCGCATTCCAGTCGGACGCCGGCTTCACGGTAAACGGTTTCCTGGATCAGTTCAATCAGCCGAAGCACGTCGCCGCAGGTGGCCCCGCCGGAATTCACAATAAAACCGGCGTGCTTCTCGCTGACCATGGCCCCGCCGACGCGCCGTCCCTTCAGCCCGCACTGTTCAATCAGAGTCCCCGCGTAGTGGCCGGGCGGACGTTTAAAAATGCTGCCGGCGCTGGGCACTTCAAGCGGCTGTTTGGATTTTCTCCGGTCATACAGTTCCTGCATCGTGGAGGAGATCTGTTCCGGGTCGCCCGGGCTCAGCTTCAGGCGAAGAGAAGTAATGATAGATCCGTTTCCGGAATAGGCGCTTCTGCGGTAGCCGTACTGAAGATCCCCGCCCCGCAGGATTCCCGCCTCTCCCGTCTGAGTCACGTGGCTGCACGCGGTAATTACTTCGCTCATGGAGTGATCGTACGCCCCGGCGTTCATAAATGCCGCGCCGCCCGCGGAGCCGGGGATTCCCCACGCGAATTCAAGGCCCGTCAGAGAATGATTTTTTGCAAAATTGCATAAGCCGGCAAGAGAAATTCCCGCCCCGCATTCCAGTTCATTTTCACCGCACGGCTCAATTCTCTGAAATCCTTTGCCCAGAGAAACAACGCTTCCCCTGATTCCCGCGTCGCTGACCAAAAGGTTCGACCCGTTGCCAAGGGGATACAGCTTTATGCCGAGATCCCACGATTTACGGGATACTTCCCGAAGCGCGGACTTATCATTCACAATGAGGAACAAATCTGCCGGGCCGCCGATTCGGAACGTTGTATGGCGGCTCATCGGTTCGTTTCGATACGTTTCGCATCCAAGCGAACGTGCAGATTTCTCAAGCTCTTCCAGAAAATCCAACAGTTCGTCCTCCTTTTCTTCAGGCCGGGTCGGAAAGCACTTTGGTATATTGCCTCAGATAGTCGCAGAAACGCTCAACGCTTGAGTTTACGACCAGCTCCTCCGGAAATTCAATCTCCCGAAGCAGTTGAAGAGAACGGTCGAAACGCCCGACCTGAGCGGAGAAATGCGCGTCCGAATTAACAATAACAGGCACATCGTGCTTTTTGCACAGCTCCATGATTCTGGTGCAGTTCGGGACAGAATCACTTCTTCCCGTAAAAGTAGCCTCGTTCAGCTCGACGAGTTTGCCGTTTTCGGCAAATATCGGCAGGACCGTTTCATAATCGTAACGATACAGCTCCGAACCGCTGTGACCGATGACCCGGATCAGCGGATTTTGGGCTACGCCCAGCCACGCATTTGTCACCTTTTCCACCGTGGGGGCCTTGTCCCTCATGGCGACTTCGTGCATGGACGCCACCACCCAGTCAAGAGTCGAAACGTCCTCCGGGTTCAAATCGGTACCGCCGTCAAAATCCGTTACATCGGCTTCTTCGCCCCGAAGGACCAGAACATGTTCCATCTCTCTTGGCAAAACTCTTAAATTGTGAAAATACCAACGGCCGGGCGCGCCGGGCATCTCCTGTCCGTGATCGGTAACCGCAATGGCGAACAGCCCCCGTTCCGCCGCGGCGTGAACCATCTCGGAAAGTGTGCTGTAAGCGTGAGTGGATGCAATCGTGTGTGTGTGGGTGTCCGCAATCAGATTCATGGTTCCCGCCTTTCTAAAAGTTCAGTTCAAGTTTTCTTTCCGACTCCTGCATCACGGAAAGATCCATGCCCAGATTACTGAGCAGTTCTTCCGCCGCATTATATCCCATTTTTTTCTGCCGGTTATTCATCGCGGCGACTTCTATGATAATGGCAAGGTTTCTGCCCGGTTTGACCGGGATGGTCAGAACAGGCACCTTGATTCCCAGTATTTCGGTAAATTCGCTGTCGATTCCCATGCGGTCATAGATTTTCTGATTATCCCAGATTTCCAGATTGATGACCATATCGATTTTTTCAGAAACTTTTACAGCGCCCATGCCGAAAATCCTGCGGGCGTTGATAATACCTATGCCCCTGAGCTCAATAAAATGCTTGATGTTATCCGGCGCTTCGCCGACCAGCGACTTGGCGGAAACCCGCTTAATCGTCACCGCATCGTCTGCGATCAGACGATGCCCGCGCTTGATCAGCTCGATCGCCGTCTCGCTTTTGCCGACACCGCTGTCGCCGACCAGCAAAATCCCTTCGCCGTACACTTCCACCAAAACGCCGTGCCGCGTGATGCGGGGCGCCAGTTCCACATTCATGAAAGAAACGAGCGCGGCCACCAGGCTGGAGGTGGTCTCCGCCGTGCTGAGCAGCGGCACGGCATTTTCCCTTACCGCTTCCAAAAGCTCCGGCAGAGGTTTCAGTCCGCGGGCAATGATAGCCGCCGGCGGTTTCTGCGAAAAAATAGCGTTTAAGACGTCTTTCCGCTTCTGCGACGAAATGGAGTTCAGAAAAGCGGATTCTGCATTGCCGAAAATTAAAATACGGGTGGTGTCATAAAAGTCGTAAAAGCCGTTCAGTTCCAAGCCCGGCCGGTTTACATCCATTGACGAAATAAGAATTTCGTCCGGTTCACAGGGCATACTGATTACATTCAGTGACAATTCTTTCATCACTTTTGAGAGCGGCACGGTGTATTTTGCAGACATGCTACTACCTGCTTTCCAGTTGTTTTAAAAATATTATATCTCAAAAGCTCCAAACTTTAAAGCAATTCAGAAAAAAACAGGCCGGCGCACTTTCGAGGCGCCGACCATTTCGAAATTCTAACGTTTTCTTTTTTTACCCTTGGGTTTTTGTTTCGTCCCAGAAGCCTGCCCGGTGGTTCCGTTCTTCTGCTCCAAAACAGCCGGTTCGTCCGACTGAGCGGAAGGCAGCTCCACCGGCTTAGAGTCCGCCGCCTTTGCTTCCGTCTGTCTGGCGGACGACAGCTTGGAGGCTTTTTCTTTCGTTTTGTGCTGTTCCCACATGACGTAAAGCGGGCCCGCTATGCAGATGGAGGAATACGCGCCGCTCACCACGCCGACCATCATCGGCAAAGCAAACGTAGTGACGCTGGTCAGATGATAGAAGCTGCCGACCACGAATACCACCGCAACGGCGATAAAGGTGCTGAGGGCCGTATAAACCGAGCGGGTAAAGGTCTGGTTGATGCTGATGTTAACCAGAGAATCGTAACCCGCCTTCAGGCCGAGCAGCCTTCGATTCTCACGGATTCGGTCGTACACCACAACGGTATCGTTCAGCGAATAACCCAAAACGGTTAAAACCACCGCAATAAAGTTGGCGTCAAGCGGAATCCGGAAAAGAACGAAAGTGAAATAAACCATCGACACGTCGTGCAGCAGGGCCACAATTCCGAACACAGCCGCCGCCGTGCCGCCGATTTTGCGGAAACGGACCGCAATATAGAGATCCAGAAGCAGAAACGCAATCAATACCGCGACCATGCATTTCAGGAAGAAGCTCTGCCCCATAGTCGGATTCACCGAGTTTGACTCGACAATCTGGAAATCCGCTTTTGGATATTCCTTATTCAAAGCCGTCTGGATCGCCTTTTGATTATCAGGCGTCATGGACTCGGTTCCGGCAAAGGAAAGGGTTACGTTGTTCAGCGTCTCGCCGCCGGACGCGGATTTAATGTTCTGGCTGACTGCCGCGGAAACACTGCGGTTTACCGTATTATGAACGACGCTTTCTATTTTCGCTGCGTCGACATCGCCGGAATAAGAGTACTTGATCATGGCGCCGCCCTTGAAGTTGATATCCAGCTTGACGCCGAAAACAATGTTAAAAATCAAACCGACAGCAATAATTCCAAGGGAAATCGCGAAGAAAATCTTTCGATTTTCATAAAATTTCATGTGAAAATTTCTCATTCCTTCGGCCCTCCATACAACCATTTACCCCGTGTAAAGCCTGAAAGGGATTTCGACATCATTCTTGTCGTAAACACGCCGAACACAAAGTTGGCGATGATCCCGATCAGGAGCGTATAACCGAAAGAATAGATCGTGCCGGTGGTTGAAACTCCAAAAATCGAAGATAGAATATTGGTTGGGCCAAACACCAGCATCAGAAGGATCGCAACGATTGCGGTCGTGATATTTCCGTCGAAAATCGCGGAAAAGCTGTTCTTGTCGCCGATCGTAATCGCCGTCGACAGCGTTTTTCCGGCCCAAAGTTCTTCCTTAATGCGCGTTGCCGTAATGATGTTCGCGTCGACGCCCATACCGATGGAAAGAATGATACCGGCGAAGCCCGGCAGAGTCATGGTAAAACTGTTGACAAACGGGAAAAACCCGGAAACCGCCGCAAACATCAGCGCAACCAGACCGAGCAGAGAAATCACCGCGACAAAACCCTGCAGGCGGAAAACAAAGATCATCAGCAGAGCAATCAGGGTAAAAGCAATAATCCCCGCCATCATCATGGCGTTCAAAGACGATTTTCCGAGAGTCGGGTTAATCGTGTTCAGGCCGGTCGTGGTCAGTTTAAACGGCATGGAGCCCGCATTGATCTTGTTGGCGAGCGAGGAGGCCTCCGCCGCGGTAAAGCCGTTCGGCGAATTGATGACGCAGTTGCCGTCCGGAATCTCTTCATCGACCGTCGGCGCCGAGATTCTCGTGTCGTCCATCCAGATTGAAATGGTCTGACCGACCAGCCGCTTTGTTGCATCCGCAAATTTTTTGGTGCCGCTGTCGCTCAGCTTCAGAGCAATCTGATAAGTTGACTTGCCGGTTGTTTTATCGGTAGTCAGCTCCGGTTTGGCGCTCACCACATCGCTGCCCTGCAGGATGATGTTGGTCGCCGTTGTGCCCTTCGGCGTTTTGTAGACGGGTTGTCCATCCGAACCGGTTGTCTCGGTCGTGTAATCCCCGCCCTCGCGGAACGTTACAAGAGCGGTCGCGGAAAGCTCGTCGATCGCGGTCTGCGGGTCAAACGTTTTTTCGTCGCTTTTCCACGGAAAACGAACGATGATGCGGTCGTGGTTATAATCGGTATAGACCTCATAGTCGGTGATGTTGTTGTTCACCAGCCTGA
>JBFWJN010000174.1:0-6952 GCA_050253185.1 Kiritimatiellales bacterium
TCTTCGGACAGTCCGCGGGCGACCGCCTCCATCATTTTTTCCGTATTGCCGTACATGGATCCGTAAATCAGAGCCACGCCCTCTTCGGCTTCGTGGCGGCTCCAGCGGTCATATTTCTCAATAATATGCTCCGGATGTTTCCGCCAGACCGGTCCATGCGTCGGAGCGATCATCCGGATATCCAGCCCGCCGAGTTTCTTAATCGCGTTCTGCACCATCGCGCAATATTTGCCGACAATGTTCGAAAAATAGCGCAGGATTTCGTCTTCGAAATAGTCGAGATCCAGCTCATCGTCAAAAATCCCGCCGGTCAGCGCACCGAAGCCGCCGAAGGCATCGGCGGAAAACAGAATACTGGTATGGGTGTCATGGGTCACCATGGTTTCGGGCCAGTGCACCATCGGAATCAGATAGAACTGCAGCGTATGTTTGCCCAGAGACAGCGTGTCCCCGTCATTGATCACCTGGACCCGCTCGGTGATGCCGTAGAAACTCTCAAGGAACTTTGCGGTTTTTGCGTTGCCGACAATCACCAGATCCGGCCAGACCGACCGCAGGGCCGTGATTGCGCCGGAATGATCCGGCTCCATGTGGTTGACCACCAGATAATCCAGTTTTCGGCCATCCTTCAGCAGGCCGCGGATTTTTGAGAGAAAATCCTGCTCACTCTGCGCCTTCACCGTATCCATCAGCGCGGTCTTCTCGTCGAGGATCACATACGAGTTATAGCAGACTCCCTGCGGCAGAGGCCAGAGGCCTTCAAACAGCGTCGTATAGCGATCGTTTGCTCCGACCCAGAAAATATCGTCTGTCAGCGGAATATAGGTATCCATCAATTGCTCTCCGGTTGAGGTGTTAAGTTGCTTTTGTTCATTAAATCCGGTTCGGGCGGCAGCAGGCCGCGTTTGGCGGCCTCTTCGGCAAAGCGGCCCTGCCACGGCGGCGAAAAATTGCGGCCCATCGAGTCGAGATCCTCCAGCGAGCGGTAATCGCGGGTCACACAGAACGGGTCGGGCGTTGGCGTGAGCCCCATCGTAAACGCCGCTGCGCGCATCACCTGCCGTTCCAGCCGTCGGGCGAATTTCTCAGAATCATCCGTCATCAGCGGCGGCACATTCACCGCGGCAATGCCGGCCTCCGCATCGACAAAGAGATGCTGCGACTCGCCGTCAATGCCGGAAATCGCAATCAGCATCACATCCGCATCCGTTTTGATCCGTTTCGCGGATTTTTCCAAGGTTTGGAAACTGTCCTTGCCGGCCAGCGACGGAGTTTCCTCCGCCCGGACCCGCACATGCAGTTCACGCTCGGCAAACGTCCGCAGCCGTTCCAGAAGGACCGCATCCACGGCTCCGGAACTGACCAGCGTCACCGCTTTTTCCTGCGGCGTCTTTGCACATCCGGCCAGCACAGCCAGCATTCCGATTGTTAAAAGTGTACGAATCCGCATAAAAAACTCCTTTAATCATAAAAAGACGGCTAGTATTTTGACCCTTTGGCGGTGGAAATATCAAATCAGTTTTATGCCTGCTTTTAAATATATTGCACGAAACGCGGATGGAAAGCGGATGGACGGCACCCTGGATGCCGCCGATCGCCGCAATGCGATGCAGATGCTTCAGCAGTCCGGCCTTACCCCGCTGTCCATCACGCAGACCGCAGGGAAACCCGCGGCGGCGGGCCCTAAAAAGAGGTTCCGGTTCGAAAGCGGCCTGCGGTCCAAAACCCGCATGAACCTGCGCGAGACCCTGCTCTTTACCCGGGAAACCGCCGACCTGCTCTCCTCCGGTATGACGCTCGGTCGCGCCCTGCACACCCTTGCCGGACGGAAAGGCGAAAGCGCTCAGGCCCTGATCGTCCGCCGCCTGCGTGACGAAGTTGTGCAGGGAAGCGCACTCTCCGATGCGCTCAGGATTTATCCGGAAACTTTTCCGCAGCTCTACATCAGTATGGTGCGCGCCGGCGAAGCCTCCGGCGCGCTCGCCGAATCGCTCGAAGGTCTCGTCCGTCACTACGAACGCGTTCAGGCCGCCCGCGGCAAAGTCATCAGTGCCATGATCTATCCGGCCATTGTACTGATCGTCGGCGCGATCTCTCTGATCGGCCTGATGGTCGGCATTGTTCCGCGCTTTGCCGGCATCTTCGACGAGCTCGGCGGTACCCTGCCCCTGCCCACACGTATTCTCATGGCCGTCAGCAACAGTATGATCCACCACGGCTGGCTCATCATCGGTGTCATCGCAGGACTGACCGTTTTTATCCGCCAGTGGCTGCACACCGACAAAGGGCGGCACTGGTGGCACGCCCGGCAGCTCACGCTGCCGGTCATCAAACGCATCACCACGGCCAATGCCTTCGCCCACTTCGCGCGCACACTTGAAACGCTCACCCGCAACGGCGTGCCGATTCTTCGCGCGCTGGCCATCGTGCAGGAAACCGTCGGCAATCAGATTCTCGCAGCGGAAATCGCCGATGCACGCGACCGCGTCACCGACGGATCCAGCATCTCCGGGCCGCTGGCCGCCAGCAACGTCTTTCCGGACGTGCTCACCGACATGCTCGCCGTCGGCGAAGAAACCGGCGACCTCTCCGGTGCACTTCAGCACATCGCCCGCCGGTACGACGAAGAACTCGACCAGAGCATCAAAGTGCTCACCACCGTTCTTGAACCGGTATTGATTTTAGGTGTCGCAGTGATTGTCGGATTCGTTGCCATCAGCATGCTGATGGCCGTCTTCGACCTCACCAGCGGCTTAGGTGTCTAACAACAGGAGAACAGCCATGCAGAACTGGAAATCCAAACTCAGAAAACGGGCCTCCCGCCGCGGCGGTTTCACCCTCATCGAAATCCTGCTCGTCGTCGTCATCATCGGGATTATCGTCGGCATTGCCGTGCCCAAAATGTCCGGCAAAATCGGCATGTCGCTCGACGTTGCCGCCCGTGCCAGCCTCAAAAGCATCGAAACCGCAGTTCAGAACTACGAAATGGAGCACTTGCGCCTGCCCGACAGCCTCGATGACCTGACCGTCGTCAAAGACAACAAAGGTCCCTACCTCAAGCCCAGCGAAATTCAGGACCCGTGGGGAAACAAATATCAGTACAGCAAGCCCGGCTCGCACGGCCGCGGGTTCGACCTGTCCACCACCTCGCCCGAAGGCGCTGAATTCAACAACTGGGATTAAGGAGAACTTTGAATGATGAAATATGAAGTATGAAAATATGAAAAAGCCGAATTCATCTTTCATCTTTCATCTTTCATCTTTCGCTTCGGGCTTCACCCTGATCGAAGTCTTGCTGGTCGTGGTCATTATCCTGATCGCCACCGGCATTTCCGTTCCGCTCTTTAAAGGCAGTTTCCAGGCGACACAGATGCAGGATGCCGTGCGGTCCACCCTGCGAATGACCCGTTACGCGCGAAGCATGGCCATTATCAAACAGGACACCTGCACGCTGGAGTTCAGCGACACCCGCATCGCCGTGCGCCTGCCCGGCGAAACCAACAGCACGGCCGGCATCAGCCGCCGCCTGCCCGACGACATCAAAATCAGCCGCTTTGAAAACCAGGCCGAGCCGGATGCCGACGAAGAATCCGGCCGGAACGTCCGGTTCTATTCCTCCGGCATGAACGACGGCTTTGAGCTGACGTTCAGCGATACCCGCGACCGGCGCATGACCGTCACCTGCAACCCGATCACCGGAAAAACCGTGGTGGAGGACGGCCATTGAACCGGCGTTTCCAGACCCTGGAAAAATTCCGGACGGTTTTTCCAATCCCTGGAAAAAATCCCCGCACCGGTTCCAAGGTTTGGAACGCCGGTTTTCCACCCTTCCACCTTTCCACCCTTCCACCCCGTAAAGCCGGACTCACTCTCATTGAAGTGCTGCTGGCGGTGGTCATTCTGGGCATCGGTGCGGGCGTTCTCATGCTCGCCACGGCGCGCTGCCTTGCCGTGATTTCGAAATCCCGCCACTACAGCACGGCGCAGCGGCTGATCCAGCAGGTCAGCGCGGAACATCCCCTCACCCGCGGCATGGTTGAAGCCGGCCGCGATTCCGGCGAATTCGACAATGAAGAAAACTACAGCTGGGAACGGGAAATTACAGAGCCCGAAGACGAAAACCGCGAAGGACTGTATACGGTGCGCACACGCGTCAGCTGGTCGGAACGCGGCAAGGCAAGCTTTGAGGAAGTCGTGACCTGGGTCTATATTCCGCCGGAGGAAAACTGATGGGCGCGAGGAAGATTGGAAGACCGGAAGAATGGAAGAATGGAAGAATGGACTGTCCCGCCTGTCTTTCTGCAACTCAGCCTTCCAGCCTTCCAGCCTTCAACCCCTTCTTTCGCCGCGGGTTCACCCTGCTCGAAGTGCTGATTGCGATGGTGATTCTGTCAATCGCCATGGCGGTGGCGTGGCAGACCTTCTCCTCCGCCACGCGCGCGTGGACCAGCGGCCGAGAGGCGCTGGACGAAATGCATCACGGCGACTTCGTCATCGGCCAACTGACTGCGGCTCTTCGGTCAATGGCCTTCTTTGATACAGCTCCGGAAAAATACGGCTTCCGGATCGAAAACAATTCGGAAGGCGAAGGAGAACACACCATCTGCTGGGTGACGGGCAGCAATGCATTTATCCCGCAGGGCGAAGTGTATGAGCACGGGCTCCATCGGATCGAAGTCGGCGCCGGCCGTGACAAGGACGATAACGAAGGGCTGCTCGTCACGGTCTGGCCGTATCTCGCGGACGAAGATGAGGTGGAGAAGAAAAGCTGGCTGGTCAGCGAGGAAATCAAGGGACTGCGCTGCCGGATGTATGACGATAAGGAAGAGCATTGGATCGACACATGGGAATCGTCGAACACCATTCCCGGACTGGTGGAAATCACGCTCTATGCCGATCCGGTCGAAGAAAACGACGACCCGCTCGAATTCCGCCAGATGATTGAAATTCCGCTCGGCCCGGCCGTTACCAATGTCGTTTCGGAGGCAAGATGAAAAACATTGCCGACTGCCGATTGCCGATTGCTGACTGCGGGAAAAAGTTTTTGCCCTTTTCCCGAAGCGCCTTTCATCCATCGAGCGAACATCCAAAATCGAAAATGCAGCGCGGTGCGGCACTGATCGTGGTCATGTGGGTGCTGGTGATCGTTGCGATCATCGTCAGCAGTTTCGCTTTCGAAATGCAGCTCGAGGCCCGAATGATTTCCGCACAGCGCAAACGCTTCAAAGCTGACCAGCTGGCCCTCGCGGCGGTCGAACTGGCCAAATCCATGCTCTGCTTTGAGGAAGAGAATTCAGCAGATGACATTGTTTACGAAGACCCGTGGATGAACAAGGCCGCGCAGGTCGCCGAAGGGGTTTCGGTGGACTACAGCGAGGAGTTCGGCGACGGCACGGTCTCCGTGAAGATCGACTACGAAGAGAGCCGGCGGAACATCAGGACGATGACGGACGACGACTGGAAGCTGCTGTTCGATCAGGCGGGCATTCCGAACACGCGCTGGGACGCCATGCTTGACTGCCTCGAAGACTGGCAGGATGAAAACGACTTGCATCAGCTCAACGGCGCCGAGTCGGACGATCCGTTTTACCGCGAACACGGATACGAGTGCAAAAATGCCCCGGTCGATACGGTGGACGAACTGATGCTGATCAAGAACTGGGGCGAAGAGGTGCTCTACGGAACCCCGGAAGGCGGCGACACTGATTCGCCGATCAAAGGCATTGCCGATCAACTTACGACATGGGGCTCCGGCAAGGTGAATCCGAGCAGTGCCAGTGCGGAAGTGCTCTACAGCCTCCAGATTTCAGAAGCCACCGTCGAAGCCATTCTGGAATTGCGCAACGGCATTGACGGAGAACCCGGCACCGACGATGACGGCCTGACGCAGGCGGATTTCGACGGAATGGGACTCAGCGCCGATATGTTCACCCTGAAACCGGAATACGCCGCCGTGACCGCGAGCGGCAAAGTCGGCGAGGTGGAAAGCCGAATCTCCTGCATCTTTAAGCTGGGCGAAAAGGAGCCCTCTCCTTTATTCTGGACCGAAGGAAATCAGGCAGAATGATCTATCCGTTTCTTCATACAACCGGCATCCACTACACCGACGAACTCGTCGAGTGGGCGGTGCTGCGCAAAAACAGCAAGGGCATTGAAAAACTCCGCGAAGGATCGGTCGCCATTCCCGCCGGTTTTTTTGAGCAGGAAAACACCGCGCTCTTTCCGGCGGAGGTGCTTCCAGACATCCGCCGCCATTTTGCCGGCGTCGTGACCGTTTCCCTGCCCTCGGTGCGCCTGCTGATGAAGATGCTGGAACTTCCATCGACCGATCCGGATGAACTGCGCGAAATGGTCGAACTGCAGATCGATGAAATCTCGCCTTTCCCCGTCGACCAGCTCACGGTCTCCTACGAAGTGTTCAGCCGGACCGAAAACCACTCGCGGGTTCTCGCCGTGGCCGCGCCGCGCAAGACCGTTGATGCACTCGGTGATCTTTTTAAGCAGCGAAATGTCTACATCCGCAGCCTCGACGCCGAAGTGCTGGCCTGGTGGAGCCTGCTCGCCGAGCACGGCAAAGTGCACACCGAGGGACGGGCCGTTCTGATCCTCGAAGAGCACACCGAATTTTCACTGATCATCTCCGACGACGGCATCCCTGTCTGTATCCGATCGCTCGAGCTTTTTCACCGGTTCACCGACCCGGCGGTCATGCAGGAAATTGCCGAAGAAGTTGGCTATACGCTGCTCTCGCTGGAAACCTCCTACGGCCACCGCGATATCGACGGGGTTTTTGTCTGGAGCGAATCCGAATTTCCGGCCGGCCTCTGCGACCTGCTTCGGGACAAATGCGGAGCCGATGTTACACATAACAATCTGAACACCCTTCCGCCGGTTTCCGAAGGACTGGCACTGCGCAGCGCGGAGCGCCGCCTTCACCACGTCGAACTGGTGC
>JBFWJN010000175.1:0-6939 GCA_050253185.1 Kiritimatiellales bacterium
ATACTAACCATACAGCTTAAACGGAGTGATTCCGGAAAATTTTAAATGTCAAAATGTAAAGGAGGATGGAATGAAAAAAGGAATAACAGTTGGTTTGTGTCTCGTACTGTCAGCAGCAGCCACAGTTTCGGCAGAGCTACTTGCTTCGGAGTCGTTTTCGACCGGTAACGGTTCCGATTATGTCAGTAAGAAGAATTTAGGAGACCCCGCCAACAGCGTCATTCTTGCAGGAACAGTTGGATTTTCTAAATCCAAACCCTGGAAAGGTTCATCAGGCACAATTCAGCCGTACAGCGCTGCCGGCTTAACCCATGCTGTGCAATCAGGGAATGACATAAAGGGCGTTATTCAGATAATTACGCCGGCAGCTCAGAACTCCACGGCCATTAGTCGTAAAACGTTTAGAGAGTTGGATGTGCGGCCTGCCGGGACAAGTTTTTATATCAGCACGCTGGTCAGCATGGGGGGGGCATTAAAAAATCTGGATGTAGAGGAAAGTGCGGTTATCGGACTGTGTGAACGCGGACGCGAGGATTGGGATATTAAATCCGGCGTTCATATCGGTTTGGCAAAAGACAAAGATGGGTCGGTCTATCCGACTCTTTTTGCAGCCGGAAAAATGTATAAACTCGGGAATCCTCTGACTGCGGAGCAGGCTGCCGGAACACAGTTGATTGTTGTTAAGATGGATATAAATACTTCTGGTAATAACGATACGCTTACCGCATGGGTCGCGCAGAAAAACGATACTGTTCCGAGGCAGGTGCTCAAAACCGATGAGATCAATATCGGTGATGCCAGAGATCTTCGCACATTAGACATTCAGGTTCTTGGCGGGCAGGATCCGGCATATACAACCGGGGTTCGAATTGATGAGTTTCGGTTTGGAACCGAATGGAAAGACGTTACATCCGCTTCAGTGGAGTAAATAAACGTGAGAAAAATACCGCATATCATTTTGCTCATTATTTTTTCAGGAATCTGTGCCCATGCGGTATTGATTGCGTCGGATTCCTTTTCAACGGGAAATGACACCGGTGATTATGTCGACAATACAAATCTTGGAGCTGCGGGAAATGTTACCGTGGGTACGGTTGGATTTTTGTCGACCAGCTGGGCAGGGAGTACGGGTACAATAAAAACATACAGTTCCTATGGGCTGACTCACGCATGGGTGCAGGGGAACTCTGCAAACGGTGCGGTGAAGGTTATTCCTGGAATTAATTCAACTGAACGTATTTCGATAAGAAATCTGGATACGGTGCTTTCCGGTTCAACGTTTTATATAAGCGGTCTGCTTACAATGAGTGGAGCTCTGACAGCGTTGGATAATGACGAAAGCATTGCCATGGGACTTGCTGCAGCGGATATGCCGGGCAATACTTTTGACACAACGTCAGGTCTGAAGATCGGGCTGACAAAAGATGCTTCCGGAACTGTTTATTTGGCGGCATTCACTGCCGGGAATACATACACGCTTGGATCAGGTCTGAGTTCTGCCCAGGCCGCGGAAACCCAGATGATTGTCTGCCGGATGGACATCAATGAAACAGGCAATGATACCCTGACAGCATGGATTGCGCAGGAGGGGGATGCGCGTCTGACTCAGGTGCTGAAAATCGATACAATTGATATGGGCACGGCGTCCGATTTTGCAAGTTTTGTTGTTCAGGGGCGCGGCGCGGCGGAGACACACTATGCAGGCGGTGTAATGGTGGACGAATTCCGATTTGGAACAACTTGGTGGGATGTAACGTCTGCACCTGTTTTAAAATTGCTGGTGATCCAGTAAGGAAATTTTTTAAATATAATTTTTCCACATCAGGAAAAAACTGAATTACGAAAGTAATTTAGAGGACAGGAAAACAGTAAATAAGGAGAAAGGCATGAAGAAAATATTATATTGTATATTGATTGGAACTATTTGTCTGCCGTTGATTCTTTCTGCGGGAGTTATTGTAGAGGAAAATTTTGACGGGTATGGAGGCGGCATCACCTCTTTAAATGGTCAAAACGGTGGAAATAACTGGAATAGTGCCTGGAGTACATCAACATCAAGCAACAACTATGGGCCTGCCAAGCTAACCTATTCACTAACGGGATATGTGAACAATGGGGGAACGGGATCGACAGATGGATCCGCATCAGCAACCGCGAACACGGATAATAAATTCAGTCGGTCATATGCATCATCCGATCAGTCGGACATCTGGTTTTCGTGCCTGATGTTTGCCAGTTCAATGAATTCGATTAATGACCGAGTGGGGATCCAGTTTGGAAACAGCTATTATTTAGGGATAAAATCAGGAGTTTTTGGAATTTATTCTGCCAGTTGGGGGACTGCGGCGGATACGGTGGCCGATCCTGTCGGTCAGGCGGAAGCCGTGTTAGTCATTGGACATTATTATGCTCTTGGAAACGGGAAGATATCCATGGAGGCATGGCTGAATCCTACTGATGTAAGTTCTGTAGCGGCGTTGGGGACCGGAGCGAATTATGTAGCGAATTCGTCGTTTTCCGCCAGTGCAATCTCTTCCACTGTGACAGGTTATTTGCGTGAAGACAATGGGAACAGAATGAGTCTTGACGCGTTAAGAATTACCTATGGTTTTACAGATGATGATGAGGGGTTGACGGCAGTTGTTGTTCCTGAGCCGGTAACGATAGGGATGTTTGGCCTTGGGGCCTTAGCCGTATTGATTATGCGTCGACAGTTCTGATGTACTAAACAAATATTTGAGGGGGCATCCCTCCTTGTATTTGCTTTTAGACCGAATAATCCGAATATTTACAAATCATTCTATAATGATCCAAGTGATCAGGCTTGTTGTTTTGCCGCTATCGCCGATCTTTTCGGTTATATTTAATTTTTGCGTTGGTTGATCGTTTGGCAAATTTAAGGATAATGTATGAATCGCAGAAAATTTTGTTCGACCGCTTTATCTGTTCTTCCGGTTACCGCGGGGATCAATTTATCCTTTGCAGGAAAATCAATTGCGAGTGAGAATGCGGAAAAGATTATCCCCGGGCATAGAGCGGCGTGGTTTCAGTCTTGTCATTGGGGGGTCTTTGTTCATTACCTAGCCGGGGCTGATCAGAGTGCAGATGACTGGAATCGGCAAGTCGATGGATTTGATGTTGAAGGTCTTGCAGAACAGCTGGCCTCTGTTCATGCTCTGTATTTCTGTATTACTCTAGGACAGAACTCAGGACATTTTCTTTCACCAAACGCAACCTATGACAATATCGTCCGTCGTTTTCCCAGTAAATGTTCTCGCCGTGATCTGGTTGCCGATTTGCAGGTTGCTTTGAGTCGTCGGGGAATCGCTTTGCTGGTTTATGTTCCGAGCGGCGCTCCGGCCCGCGATACGATGGCTTGTGAAGCTCTTGAGTGGGAGTGGGGGTTCACGGCGCCTCACCCTCGGCGGGGAGAGCGTACGGGTAAACGACTAGCAGATTTTCAAAGAAAATGGGAAGCGGTGCTTCGAGAATGGTCCGATCGATGGGGTACCGGAGTAAAAGGCTGGTGGGTTGACGGCTGCTATTTTAATGATGAAATGTATCGGCATGATAATGAACCGAATTTTTCCAGCTTTGCTGCGGCAATGCGCAGCGGCAACCCGGATTCAATTGTTGCGTTTAATCCCGGTTTATATAACCCCCCGATTTCTGCTACTCCGGAAGAAGATTATACCGCCGGAGAAATTACGAAACTTTTCCCGGTGACTCCTGAAGCGTATATCATGAATGACGGTCATCCGGTTTTATTTCATGTGCTGACTTATCTGGGAGAGCATTGGGGAAATAAGCCACCCCGTTTTTCCAGGGAACTTGTCGCCGGTTACACTCGTCATATTGCGGATTGCGGTGGCGTGGTGACATGGGATGTCGGAATTTCGAAAAACGGCCTGATTCGACAGGATCATCTGGATCGGCTGGCCACAATCGTTCCTGTATTGGGGAACAGTCAGCCGTGAAACATGGGCGGGGATACCTTATTATATAAAAAGAATTGATGAGATCACTCAAGAAAACAGAATCAATGAAAAAAACGACAACAATAAAGAAGCTTGTAATCGTATCGATCGTGTTGACAGCGGGCCTGACGGCCATGTCTGAAGAGGGTGAGCCGGAACAGACGCAGAAAATCGTTCGCGAAAAGATTGAATGGTGTGATATCTGGATTCCTTCAGCTCCTGAGACAGACCTGCCGCGTGTCCTGTTGGTGGGGGATTCAATAACCAAGGGATACTACGAATCAGTCTGTAAAGATTTAGAGGGAATCGCCTATTGTTCGAAGTTTGCTACATCTGCCTGTGTGTCTGATCCTGCATTTGGCGAACAACTGAAAGCGATGTTCAGCCAGTATAAATATGACATCGTGCACTTTAATAACGGTCTTCACGGGACCGGATATACGGAAGAGGAATATCAGGCCGGATATAAAAAGGCTTTGCTGTATATCAAAAATGAGTCGCCATCTTCTAAAATTATTTTGGCTCTATCGACCTCGTTGAATTCAGAGAGCGACAAGAATTACCTGAATTCCCGTATCAATGAACGGAATAGAATCGTGCGGGAACTTGGGAAGAAATATAATGCCGAAATCAATGATTTATATTCTATTTCGAAAGATCACCCTGAGTATTACAAAGATCCGCATCATTTTAAACCTGAAGCAATTGAATTACAGAGTCGGCAGGTTTCAGATATAATCCGAAAACTGTTAGATGGCGAATAAACGAATCCGTCCGATAAGAAATAGCCGCAAGAGACTTTGTTAGTGATCAATAGCGTTTAGACCAAATATTAAATCTAGTTGTTCGTAAAGGGGTCTTTATCAATTTTCATTGATGTAAATTTCATGAACCCAGAATGTAAACGCCTCGGCGGGTTACTGATAAAAGGTCATATGTGTTTGCAGAAATCGAATTTTGGCTTAAGACGAATGACTGGTTATACAGTCAGCATATTTTAGAAAAGGCTTTTCCACAAACAGTTAAGGAATGACATTGAATATATTTCAGCCAATTGGATCATATTCGGTAAGTGACATGAAAATTCATTATTGGATGGACCAGGAGAACATTGCCGGCATGTCGATTACTCCGTTGCAATTGGATGAAAAAATTGCAGTGCGGCGAAAGAATCTCAATGGAGAAAGAGGAATTAAACCGATCTACGAGTTGTACAAAACAGATTTTCCCGCATTTACTCAGTCCAATCTGGTGCAATTGAAAGTATCTGGAGACGCCTCTGCCGGATGTTTATCGGGTGGCGCCACAATGACGAACAGTTCTTCGACGAAGAATCTTCGATTTGTAAGACAACATGTTGAATCCAGTATTGGCCAATTCACGATAGTTACTCAACTGGCTGATCAGCGTAAGTTGAAGGCGTTTCATAAAGTGGTTTGTCGTGAAGGCCATCCGTTTTTGGAGGTATTTACCGAGGTGGAGAATGATTCGGATACTGCCCTGACGCTTGAAATGCTGACGAGTTTTTCGGTCGGAGGCCTTTCACCGTTCCAGGGCGACGATGGAATTGGCAAGTATAAAATACACCGGTTTTTGAGCAATTGGAGTGCAGAAGGCAGGCACGAATCACGTTCGGTTGAAGAGCTTAATTTGGAAAGATCATGGGCCGGGTGCGGCGTACGTTGCCTTCGTTTTGGACAAGTGGGATCCATGCCCGTCAAGGGGTGGTTTCCCTTTGTGGCTTTTGAAGACTGTGAAAATAATGTGTTGTGGGGAGCACAGGTTGTGCATCCCGCTTCTTGGCAGCTCGAAATATTTCGGCAATGCGATTTATTAAATATGTGTGGAGGACTTGCTGATCGCGAATTTGGGCATTGGACAAAAGTGTTACAGCCAGGGGAGTTCTTTAGAAGTCCGAGTGCGATTTTATCCTGCTGCTGCGGAGATATTCAGGATCTAACAGCCCGACTGATTCAATACCAGCACTTAAATGATGCTCTACTTCCGAAAATAGAACAGGACCTACCTATTGTTTTCAATGACTGGTGTACGACTTGGGGACAGCCAACAGAGCAAAATATATGTCGATTGGCTGATCTGTTGCAGGGGAAGGGAATCACTTATCTGGTCATGGATGATGGCTGGCACAGCGACCGTCCGGGAATTCAGCAGGCATTGGGTGACTGGAATGTTTCCTCCTCTAATTATCCAAACGGATTCAAAGAGTTATGCAGAAAGTTGCACCATAAAGGATTTATTCCAGGCATCTGGTTTGAATTCGAAAGCTGTACAGAAGGATCTGCTCTTTACGAAATGACGGAACACCTGCTCCATCGTGACGGATATGTGTTACAGGCTGGAAACCGGCGTTTTTTAGATTTCCGAGATCCGTGGGTTCACGAATACCTCTCAGATAAGGTTATCCGAATGCTAAAGGAAAATCATATCGGTTATATTAAAACAGACTACAACGATACTATTGGTTTGGGTTGCGATGGGAAGGAATCTTTGGGTGAGGAATTGAGATGTCATCTCGAAGGTGTGCAGAGATTTTATCAACGTTTGCAGAAAGAAATTCCGGAGTTAGTAATCGAAATCTGTTCAAGTGGCGGGCATCGTTTAGAACCATCTTGGATGGCTCTCGGGTGCATGGGAAGTTGTTCGGACAGTCACGAGGGAACAGATGTCCCTATAATTGCTGCTCATACTCAAATGATGGTTTCTGCACGCAAAAACCTTGTCTGGTCTGTTTTAAGAAAAACTGATTCATTTTCACGCATTTATTATTCCATGTCTGCGGCTTTTTTAGGGCGAATGTGCCTTTCCGGCGATATTCATGCGCTAAGTGATAAACAGATGTCGGTAGTTGATGCAGGAATACACATGTATAAGGCAGTAAGGGAAACGATTAAAGCTGGCAGCACTCGACGATATGGATTGCCATTGTTGAGCTACACACACC
>JBFWJN010000176.1:0-6924 GCA_050253185.1 Kiritimatiellales bacterium
CGCAGTGACAGTTCGGTCAATCCATGCTGCGTATCAATGGCGCCGGTTCGCTGCGGGTAACGCCCGGTCATGAGGCAGGCACGGGACGGAGTACAGACTGCCGAGCCGGCATAGTGCTGCATGAGCGCTGTTCCGTCATGCAGCAGGCGGTCAATCGCCGGGGTTTTCGATGCGCCGAAGCTGAAGGTCCCGACATCCCCGACGCCCATATCGTCCGCCAGGATGAACAGGATATTTGGTCGGGCATCCGACGGTTCGGCTCCGGCGGCCCCCGCAAGCAGGGTCATCAAAACAGTGGGGTAAATTTTCATGTTTCTCCTGTTCGTTCTTCGCCAGACATGAACTGCCGAGAAAGCGGTTATCCGTCGCTTCAGTGAAGCAGGGGCACAAAAGAGCTGATCACCACCAGCTTAATCTTTGGCGGTTCCGGAATGGTCTCCAGCTTGACCAAATCCACGGCGGAACTGTCGGCAACCGTCGTTCCCAGAAAGTGAATTCCGATTCGATCCATATCCGGGATAAAACCGATGCCAGTCGTTGTGACAACGGTGTCAAGATCCAGCTGATCCACGACTTTCGTTCCGTTGAGATAAAGATCCACGGTATTGGAATCCTTAAACCAATCCATTTGAACATTAACAAAGTCGGTCCGCACATATGCATCCGTTCCGCTGGCAAGGGTGTGAGCAGCGCCTGCGGCGGTATTAATATCATTGCGAAGCGACCAACTGCCGTTGCCGTTCGCGAGAACCGCCAGGGAACCCTGAGTGAAAAGACTGACGGTTGGATTACTGTCACTCCACAGTCCAACGGAAATCCACTGACTGTCTCCTACGCGCAGCGAGGTGGTCAGCCGCAGTCCATAGACTGCCTCATCTTGGAGATTCCCTGTCGGCAGCGGAACCCCCATAGGGGTTCCTACAGAGCCGCCTGCTGTGCTGCCGTTCTGGGCATATCCATCGGATGTCAGCGTACCGCCCAGTTTTATGGCGGTACCGGTTCCGATCCAGAGCTGATTGGTGGCAACGGTATCCACACGGGTTCCGACAATCTGATCGCCTCCGTTCCGGGTTCCCCCTTGGCTACCTAACAAAAAATTATCTTCCAGAATGACGCCTGCCTGCACAGCGGCAACAGTCGCCAGCACGGTGGCTGCAAAAAAATAAATCTTGTTTGTTTTCATCCTTCTTCTGCCTTTTCCTCTCATGATATTTTCTGCCCGGTCTTGCGACCGTGTTCAGCAACACCCAGTTCCGACCCGATAACACCGCCGCCGGATTTCACAGGGAAAACCGGCGGCGATCATCCGAAGAAACGGTTATTTGATGAGAGCGCGGCGCAACAGCAGCAGCCCGAAGGAACTGACCGCAACCATCCCCAGTGTTGCCGGTTCAGGAATGGTTTCCAGCTTGACATAATCCACGGCAGAACTGTTAGCAACCGTAGTTCCCAGGAAATGAACGCCGATTCGGTCAATGTCCGGAATGAATCCGGTACCGGTCGTTGTAGCTACCGTACCAAGATCCAGCTGATCCACGACTTTCGTTCCGTTGAGATAAAGATCCACGGTATTGGAATCCTTGAACCAGTCCATCTGAACATTAACAAAGTCGGTTCGCACATATGCATCCGTTCCGCTGGCAAGGGTATGAGCGGCGCCAGCGGCAGTATTAATATCATTGCGAAGCGACCAGCTGCCGTTACCGTTTGCCATGATCGACAGGGAATTTTCACTGAAAAGATCAACCTTTGAAGAGCTGTCACTCCACAATCCGACGGCAATCCACTGGCTGTCCCCTACGCGCAGCGAGGTGGTCAGCCGCAATCCGCCGATGGCTTCATTCTGAAGGTTCCCCGTCGGCAGGGAAACCGCCATGGGGATTCCTGATCCCGACGTATTGCTGTTCTGCGCATATCCATCGGATGTCAGCGTGCCGCCCAGCTTGATGGCGGTACCGGTTCCGATCCAAAGCTGATTGGTGGCGACGGTATCCACACGGGTTCCGACAATCTGATCGCCCCCAGACCGGGTTCCCCCTTGGCTACCTAACAAAAAATTATCTTCCAGAATGACGCCTGCCTGCACCGCGGCAACAGCGGCCAGCGCTGTGACGGTGAAAAGATACATCTTACTTATTTTCATAGCTCCTCCTGATTTGTTTTGTTTTTCTGTTCCTCTTTTTGCGACATTCTTTTCTTCATCCACACGGAAGGAAGAACATCGCCACCTACATTCGATTAGAAATCATCAGATCAAGGAGCTGTTCCGCCCAAAACCTCCACCCTGATTTCGTCCGCTGCCGCACTCCGGGGCTTCTGGATCCGGATCGCCTGAAGGCCTATTTCGTCGACATCCAGCTTCAAACCGATACCGCCGCCGCGAACGGGAACCGCATTCAAATCAAATTGACCGAGAACTTCTTTCCCGTTGATCCAAAGATTCACCGTATTCGAATCTTTGAACCACTCCATCTCAAACCGGGTAAAGACTGCCGGATCAAAACTAGCCGGATCACCGTGTACCAGAACGGATTTCCCTTTATCTGTCTGTGTAAAACTGTAAAGAGACCATTCGCCGTTGGCCTGCGCCAGCAACACAAGATCGCCGCCCGCATAAGCCGTGGTTACTCCGGCCGAATCGCTCCAGAATCCGGCGGAGATCCACTGGCATTCCGCCGGGCGAAGCACCGCGGTTAACCGGATCGACTGGCCGGCAGAAAGAGTGTCCTGAAGGTTTTTCTGCGGTAACGGTATCGCTGCCGCAGCAAAATCAGCAACGTTGCAGGCTGCGCAGCCACCGAACGAGCCTTCCAGTTTTTCGATGACGAAAAAGTGGCCGCCGGTATTGGTGTTAAACCATTTTTTGGTCACAGCCATTGTATCTGCTGTCGTAGAAGGAAGCGCATGTCCTGCATCGCGCCGGGCATCTGGATTAACATTAAAATGATCTTCCAAAATCACAACGGCCTGCACAGAAAATACAAAAGCCATTTGCAACAGTACCGCTATAGCAATGCTCTTCCTCGCACACATAATCAACTCCTGTTAGATTTAAGACGTATTCGATTCATACGGTCCGAATAAAGCCCACAACCCGCCTCCCGTCTACCCGGGAAAAAGTCAACCGGTCTACCTGGGAGTTGAATAAAGTTGACAGCATCGACAACGAACCCGGCAGATACGGCGCTATGCCCTCAATTGACAGCTTATGCAAATCAGGTACTCTTGGGACCGATGGCTGAGCAAAAAAAAATTACAATGCAGGATGTGGCACGAAACGCCGGCGTCAGCAAGTCAACGGTTTCCCTTGTATTGAACAATCATCCTCGAATCTCAGAGGCCACCAAAGCGCGTGTGCAGAAAATCTGCAGGAAACTGAATTATTCCCCGAATGTCTTTGCCAAAACACTCGCCTGCAGCAGCGGAACGCAGTCTGAATCCCGTTTTTTAGGAACAATAGGTCTGCTGACCAGCCAAGAGTTCGACCAGCGTAAAAAACTGGTCCCTAAAAGCGCGATGTGGGACCGGCAAATCACCGAAGCCTGCCAAAAAGCGGGATACAAGCTGGATTCATTCATCATTGGTCCCTCCCGGAAAGAACAACAGGCCGTCAACCGCATTCTGCAGGCCCGTGGAATTCAGGGGCTTCTGGTCTACGGATCCAATGAACCGATCCACGAATGGGATATTGAGTGGAAAAAATTTGCATCCATTGCCTACTCGAGTTCTCTGTACGAGCATTTCATCCACAATGTCATGAGTACTTCGTACCAGGATGTTTATGAAGCAACCGTACGGCTCATGAACAGGGGATATCAGCGGCCCGGTTATTTTCAGAGCGGTCCCCGCCTCGACCAGTGGAATGTCGGATTCAATTCCGCCTTTCAGGGCGAGCCCGGCAAAAAAGTGCCGATTCCCTGCTTAAGCATTCCCGATTTTTTTAAAAACAGACAGAATGAAGACAGGCTTCTGAAGTGGATCTCCAAATATCAGCCGGATGTGATCTTGGCAAATCTCGGCGATCATCTGCTGCAGGTTCTAGAACGGGAAGGAATACGTGTCCCGGAAGATATCGGCTTTCTCTGCCTGGATGTCTGGGAACCTCGGCTGCATCTGTCCGGATTGCGTCAGTTGCGACAAACCGCTTTCCAGGTGGCTGTCGATCTTCTGCACAGCATGCTGATGCGAAACGAATTCGGCCCGCCGGAACAGCCGATCTGCATACAGGTTCCCTCCTTATGGAATGAAGGAAAAACCCTGCGTTCGCCGGAAGCCTCATCGGCCCATCGGCAGTAAACCGGTTTACTGAACAGCCGATTGCCCGTGCCAAAAACCGGACATAGTCTCTGTTCCAACAAGAATGACCCTAAGGCATATATAATGATAAAACCGTTTCGATCCCGCCTGTGCCCCGCCGTTCGCGGCGGAGGATTTTCCATGAAAGACTATTGGGTCTGGTGCGGCTCGCCCGCCAAGGGCGAAGACGGACGCTTTCACGTGTTTGCTTCGCGCTGGCCGAAACGTTTGCCCTTTCACCCGAACTGGGTCAGCAACTCCGAAGTCGTTCGCGCGGTATCCGACACTCCAGAAGGTCCGTACACCTTTGAAGAAGTCGTTCTGCCGCCGCGCCCGGGATATTGGGACGCCACGATGACCCACAACCCGACCATCCATAAACACGGGGACACGTGGGTCCTGTTCTACACCGGTACCCGCGGCATCGGCCCGGACGGAACCGATGCTCCGCCGACCGGAGCTATCAGCGAAGACGACTTCGCCCGCTACTGGCTTAACAAACGCATCGGCATTGCCACCGCCCCGCACATCACCGGACCGTGGACCCGCCGCGACGCACCGATTCTTGACGTCAATCCCGACAGCTGGGATGCCGACATCACCTCCAACGCCGCGCCCGTCGTCCGCCCCGACGGCTCCGTTGTGCTGATTTATAAATCATCCAACGGCCGCATGATCGGCCACGACGCCGTCCCGCTCAAACTCGGCGTCGCCGTTGCCGACCATTGGGAAGGCCCCTATCGCCGCGCCCGTCCCAATCCGCTCGATGAATTCAACGGCCCCGAAACAGACATTGAAGACCCGTATGTCTGGTGGCAGGACGATCACTACGAAGCCATCTTCAAGGACATGACCGGAAAAATCTGCGGCAAATATCACGGTGGCATTCACGCACTCTCCGACGACGGCATAGCCTGGCGCCTCGCCGACGATCCGCTCGCCTACAGCCGCGAACTGCTCTGGGACGACGGCACCATAACGCATCAGGGACAGTTTGAACGCCCGCAGCTGCTCATCCAAGACGGACAGCCCACCCATCTCTTCGCCGCCACCGGCAACGGCGTCGGCGGCTTCGGCAACATGACCCGCACCTGGAACATGGTCGTCCCGCTCAAGCACTGAACCGATCTTTCCAATCATTGGAACTTTTTCTTCCAAACATTGGAAACGACGGCGGTTTGGGCTAGAGTGTCGGGATTATGGCAGAACTGAAAAACACCTTTTCCTGGTCGTTCAGTGCGGCGGCTGATTTTGACGAGTGCCGCCGCCGGCGCTACTGGAGCAAATACGGCATGTGGGGCGGCTGGAATAAAAATGCCGACCCCGAAACGAAAAAAGCCTATCAGCTCAATAAGATGACAAACCGCTGGGGGCTGATGGGCGTCGCGACAGAAAATTCGATCATGCGGGTTCTGCGTCAGCACCAGGCGGGCAACCCGATCAGCGCCGAAGAAGCCTACGAAACCGTCGCCCGCCCTTTTCTTCTTCAAAGCTGGAAGGAGTCGAGAACCAAAGCATGGCTGAACAACCCGAAACAGTTCTGCTGCCTGCACGGCCACTATTACGGAACAATGGACGACGAAAAGGCGGCAGTCGGCGCGATTCGCGACCAGGTGAAAAACTGTATTGTCAATTTTACGGAAAAGGTTCTTCCAAGGATTGGAACCATCACGCGCGAGCAGGAACTGCCGATCCGCACACCGGACATGGGCGGCGATCCTGAAAATATGACTTGGAACGGCGTGAAGATGTATGTGATCCCGGACTACGCCTACCGCATCGGCAGCGTGTTTCACATTCACGACTGGAAGGCCGGCAAGGTGAAGGAATCGCACCGCGAGCAGCTCGGCCTGTACGCGATCTGGGCGCGCGAAAAATTCCGCGCGAAGCCGGATGAAACTTTTCTGTACGTCGAATATCTGAATGAGGGAACGGTCGCGCCGTTCCAGCTGACGGATGGGGATTTCCAGGCATTGGAAAACCGCGTCGAGGAATCGGTCGCTGAAATGACTGAATATCTGGTGGATTTCGATCGCGAGAAGAATGTTCCGCTTCCGAAGAAGGACTGGGAACTGGCATCCGATCCGTCGTCCTGCAGAACCTGCTGTTTTTACGAACTCTGCAAAGACGAGCTGGAAAACAGCAACTGAGTTTTCAGATTTTTCCAACCATTGGAAAACAGAAACGCCCCGGACTGCGCCGGGGCGTTTCTTTGGGCGGCGCGGGGTTTATTTGCCAAGGCAGTCTTTCAGGTCGGCCTCGACCGTCGTGGTCGGAGCGATGCTGAATTTTTCCACCAGCACGTTGAGCACGGCGGGCGTGATGAACGCCGGCAGGCTCGGTCCGACTTTGATGTTCCTGATGCCGAGGTGCAGCAGCGTGAGCAGGATGCAGACGGCTTTCTGCTCATACCAGGAAAGGACGAGCGAGAGCGGCAGGTCGTTGACGTTGCACTCGAAGGCCTGCGCCAGCGCGACGGCGATCTGGATGGCGCTGTAGGCATCGTTGCACTGCCCGATGTCGAGCAGGCGCGGAATGCCGCCGATGTCGCCGAAGTCGAGTTTGTTGAAGCGGTATTTGCCGCAGGCGAGCGTGAGGATTGCGCAGTCTTTCGGCACGGCTTCGGCA
>JBFWJN010000177.1:0-6920 GCA_050253185.1 Kiritimatiellales bacterium
ACTGGCGACTTTGCCCATGAGGTAGTTGGAAACGAGCTTGTACTGTTTGGTCAATCTGCAGGCGGCGTCAAAGAAATCGGAAACGGCTTTTTCGGCGGTGAGCACTTTTGCGTCATAATCCGGCAGGCTGAAATCCCTGACGTAGCGTTCGCGCCTCCGGGCGGGCAGTTCGGGCAGTTCGGATTTCCACTGCGCGACCTGTTCGCCAGAAATTTCGACGGGCAGCAGGTCGGGCTCGGGAAAGTAGCGGTAGTCGTGGGCGTTTTCCTTAGTGCGCTGCGTAAAGGTTTCGCCGCGGTCTGGATCGTAGCCGCGCGTTTCCTGCACGACGGTTCCGCCGTTTTCGATCAGCTCGATCTGCCGGTCGATTTCGTAGTTGATGGCTTCGACGATGAAGCTGGGCGAGTTCATGTTTTTGATTTCGACTTTGGCGCCGAGCTTTTCCTGTCCGACCGGCCGGACGCTGATGTTGACGTCGGAGCGGACATGCCCCTTTTCGAGGTCGCAGTCGGAAATTCCGCCGTACTGCATGATGAGAATCAGGGCGTGCAGATAGGCGAACGCATCGTCGGCGGAGTGCATGCAGGGATTGGAAACAATCTCCATGAGTGCGGTGCCGGCGCGGTTGTAGTCGATCAAGCTGGCGCCGGTGACGTGCGTGTTTTTGGCGGCGTTTTCTTCCTGATGAATGCGTTCCAGGGTGAAGGTTTTCAGCTCACCGTTGACTTCGGTCGTCAGTGATCCGCCAAGGCAGAGCGGCTGGTCGGCCTGGGAGATCTGATAGTTTTTGGACATGTCGGGATAGAAATAGTTCTTGCGGTCCCACTTGGAGTGCGGGCTGATTTCGCAGCCGAGCAGCAGCCCGGCCTTGCAGCAGAGTTCGATGGCTTTGGCGTTGAGGACCGGAAGCGCGCCGGGATAGCCGAGACAGACGGGGCAGACGTTTGTATTCGGCTCCGCGCCGTATTCGTTCCTGCATCCGCAGAACATTTTCGTCTGCGTTTTCTGCATTACATGGGTTTCCAGACCGATACACGCTTCGTATTTCATAAGGGCGCAAGGTTTCATATTTCGGCCTTCATTTCAAGCGGCGATGCCTCTACAATGTGCCGCTTTAAAGGAGAAACTATGCAGCAGAGAATTTCGGAACTGAGCAGCCGGCTCGACCGTGTCCGCGAGTCAATTTCCCATGTGATTGTCGGCCAGCAGGATCTGGTCGAAAAACTGCTCACCGCCCTGCTCTGCAACGGCCACGTTCTGCTCGAAGGCGTGCCGGGTATCGCAAAAACCCTGATGGTTAACTCGCTGGCGGGCGCGCTCGATGCGCAGTTCAGCCGCATTCAGTTCACGCCGGACCTGCTGCCCGGCGACCTGATCGGCACCCAGATCTACCGGGACGGAGCCTTCGAAACCCGGACCGGCCCGATTTTCGCAAACCTTGTGCTCGCCGACGAAATCAACCGCTCCCCCGCCAAGGTACAGAGCGCGCTGCTCGAAGCGATGCAGGAACACCAGGTCACGCTCGGCCGCGAAACCCGCAAACTGCCCGAGCCGTTTATGGTGCTCGCCACCCAAAACCCGATCGAACAGGAAGGCACCTACACCCTGCCCGAAGCACAGGTCGACCGCTTCATGTTTAAACTCATCGTCGATTACCCGACCATGGAGGAAGAACACGCCATTCTGAAGCGCATGGCCCGCACCGCACCGAAAACCGCGGTCGAACCGGTCGCCTCGCTGAACGACATCCTCGAAATGCGCAAGCTGGTCGACGAAATCCACGTTGACGAAAAAATTGAAAAATACATCCTGCGCCTCGTCGCCGCCACGCGCGATCCGTCGATTTACGGCCTGGACGACCTGAAACCCTACATCCGCTTCGGCGCCTCGCCGCGCGCCACCATCTACCTTGCGCTTGCCGCCCGCGGGCACGCGCTCATTCGCGGAAGCGATTTCGTCGTGCCTGACGACGTCAAGGCCATGCTCCACGATGTGGTGCGACACCGTATTGCCATCAGCTACCGCGCCGAAGCCGAAGGGCTCAACTCCGACGCCCTGCTCGACCGGATCGTCGCAACGGTTCCCGTAACGGAAGGATAAGTTCCATGTCCGGCGATATGGATAGACGCCTTCGGCAGCTGCAGCTGAAAACCCGCTACCCGGTCGAGCACCTGCTGGCCGGGGAATACCGCAGCGTCTTCAAAGGCCGCGGCATGGATTTCGACGAAATCCGGCCCTACGCGCCCGGCGACGACATCCGAACCATCGACTGGAACGTCACCGCCCGCACCGGCACGCCTCACATCCGCAGCTACATCGAGGAACGAGAACTCGGCGTCTGGTTCCTTGTCGACACCTCGGCCTCCTGCCGTACCGGCCACGGCGAACAAACCAAATGGGATACCATTCGGGAAGTCACCGCCCTGCTGACCCTGTCCGCCACCCGCAACAACGACCGCACCGGCCTGATCCTGTTTTCCGACCGGGTTGAACAGGTCATTCCTCCGCGCAAAGGCCGCCTGCATGCCATGCGGCTGCTGCACGACCTGCTGAAAACCGAACCGCAAAGCCGCTGCACCGATCCGCAGCCGGCGATTGATGCTCTCGCCCACCTGGCCAAACGCCGCAGCCTCGTGTTCCTGATTTCGGATTTCCTCTTCGACACCCATCGCGAACAGCTCGGCCCCGTCAGCTTCCGGCAGGACCTGATTGCTGTCGCCGTCAACGATCCGCAGGAAATCGAACCGCCTGCCTGCGGGCTGGCCGCTGTCAAAGATTCCGAGAGCGGCGAGATCCTGCTGTGCGACTTTAACCGGAAACATCAGGCCGATTACCGGCAGACCTTCGCCGCCCGCCGCGCGGCACTGAAAACCGAACTCGACGCCGTCGGTACAGATCTGATTGAGCTGACCACCGCGGACGACTGCGCCGAAACGCTCACCCTCTTCTTCCGCAACCGCCTGCGCCGTGCCGCCGACGAAACCGGCGGATAACGAACCGGCAGGGTCCGCTCATCCAAGGCGATCGGCCTCTTCCAGCCATTCGGCTTCGAGCACGTTCAGTTTTTTGGACACTTCGGCCAGCTCAATATTCAGTGCGGTGTAATCGAGTTCCGGATCGCCGCCGGATAGCCGGGCACAGAGCGCACGCTGCCGTTCGCTCAGTTTTTCCATGTCCGCCTCCATTTTCTTCAGCGCCTTCTGCGCTTCCCGCTCCTGGGCGCGCGCTTTGCGCGCGGCCTGAGGGTTGAGGGCGGAGACCGGGGCCGTCGAACTTTCAACCGGCAAAGGCGCCCCTTTCCCAGGATCCAAACTTCCGGCATCCAGCTTCTCCAGATAATAGTCGTAGCCGCCGGGAAAGCTCGTTACAGAACCGTTGGAAACGGCAAAAATATGATCCGCCGCGCCGCGCACAAAAGCAACGTCGTGACTGACGAAGCAGACGGTGCCCTGATAGTTGCGAATCGCTTTTTCGAGCGCTTCGCGCCCGTGGATGTCGAGGTTGGTCGTCGGTTCATCAAGCAGCAGAAAGTTCGGCGGGTTGATGAAAATGCGGGCAAACGCCAGTCGGATTTTTTCTCCGCCGCTGAGCACGCCGGACTGCTTATTCACCGCATCACCGCTGAAACCGAATGAGCCGAGCAGCGCCCGCGCATCACGTTCGGATACCGCCGGATTGGCATTGCGGACAATGGTGAGCAGCGACTGCTCCGGCGGCATCGTCTCCGCAAAATCCTGCGACTGATAGCCGAGCACCACCTTGTGCCCTTCTTTGCGGGATCCCTCTTTCGGCGCCAGCGCGCCGGCAAGCACACGCAGCAGCGTCGTCTTGCCCATGCCGTTGAATCCGACCAGCCCGATCTTCTGACCGTGGCTGATTTCCAGATTCACCCCGCGAAAAATCCAGCGCTGGCCGTCGTAGGAAAAACCGAGATTTTCGACCGACATGATGTGCGCGCCGCAATGCGGCGGCGGCGGGATCCGCAGTTTGGACAGATTCGGCGGCGCAGCCGGCGCCTTAACCGCATCGAGCTTTTCGAGCATCTTTACGCGGCTCTGCACCTGCGCCGCCTTGCTCGCTTTGGCGCGAAAGCGGTTGATGAAACTCTCCAGATGCTCCTTCTGCTCGATATAGTTGCGGTAGGCGGCCTCCTGCTGCATGTGGCGCTGTTCGCGCTCCTTCAGGTAATACGTGTAGCCGCCCGCATACTTCACCGCCGAACCGCCGCTGATCTCCAGCGTGCGGTCCGTCAGCGATTCCAGCAGATAGCGGTCGTGCGAAATCAGCAGCATGGTTCCTTCGAACCCGCGCAGAAAACGCTGAAGCCATTCAACAGCCGGCAGGTCGAGATAGTTCGACGGCTCGTCAAGCAGCAGAATGTCGGGCCGCGCAATCAGCGTACGCACCAGCTCGGCGCGCATCTGCCAGCCGCCGCTGAACGATGTGAACGGATTCTCAAATTCACTCTCTTTGAACCCCAACCCGCTCAGTGCCGCCTCGGCGCGCGCCTTCAGGTCGTAGCCGCCGAGGTGTTCAAACTCGTGCTGAAGGTCGCCCAGCCGTTCCAGCAGTGTTTCCTGCTCCGCGCCGGACGCGCCCTGCAGGTCGTGCTCGATCTGATGGATCTCCGCAACCATCGGCTTGAGTTCGGGGATTGCGTTCACGGCATACTCGAGCAGCGATCCATCCTGCGCGTGAGCGTGCAGCTGCTGGTGCAGATGACCCAGCCGCACATTTTTCGGCATCGTAATTTCGCCGCTGTCCGCGGACTGCTCGCCGGTGATCAGCCCGAAAACCGTACTCTTGCCCGCGCCGTTCGGTCCGACTACGCCGACGTGTTCGCCCGCATTAATGCGGAACGACACCTTGTCCAGCACTTCCTGCGTGCCGAACCGCTTGTTCACCTGAATAAAATCGATCATGAAGCTGAGCAATCTAGCGGTTCTTCCAGGGATTGGAAAATCGAATCCGCAGTTGAGCTTGAAATTTCGGGATTCGAGCCCCGCATGTATACCTGCGGCGGCTCGCAGATTCAGGTTTACCGCCTATTTCCAGCGTGCTCTCGACATGTATCTCCCCGTCTAACGACGGACAACCGTTACATTAGTCGACTCTGCAAAAGTCAGTTGAGCCAATATTTTCAGACCGGATCACAGAATTTGCGGGATGAAAATCTGCAAGGAAAGGCCGAGTCGGGGTCACCTGCTTCATCGTCATTTTATAATTCCACCACCCGCTGGGGAGGCAATGACCGGGCACTGCGGTTGTCCATTTCCTTCTGAAGCCGCCGGACGACTGTCGGCTCCCGGTCGGCAATATTCGTTCGCTCCTGCGGGTCCTTCAGGAGGTCGTACAGTTCCTGAAATCCTTCAGTGTTGATGAGTTTATACCGGGTGTCGCAAACCATCCGCAACCGGGCATACGGGGGTGCTTCCATACCGCCCCATTCTGCATAAAGATATTTTTTATGCTCCCCGGTTCCACCCGCAATCAGCGGAAGAAGTGATTTGCCGTCCAGTTGTTTCGGATCATAGCTGATGCCTGCCAAATCCATGAGTGTTGGATAAATATCCACCAGTTCCACCAACGCGTTGTTTTTCCGGCTCTGGATCATGCCGGGAATATCGATAACCAGCGGCACGCGAAGGCTTCCTTCATACATCTGTTCTTTGGAGAACAGCCCGAAATCACCCATCATTTCACCGTGGTCTGCAGTAAAGATGATCACCGTTGAGTCTGCTTCACCGGCCTCTTCCAACTGTTTCCTGAACCGGCCGATCCACTCGTCGAGTACTTTCATTTTCGCTGCATAATGGGCTTTAATCTCCTGCAGAAACGGCAGATCTGCCGACATCATTCTGCTTCGTTCTTTGGTAAACAAAGATTTACCGGCACAGTCCGGCGAAACAGAGGGAGGAAAATTCATGGTTTTATATCGATCGAAATATTCCCTCGGCGAATTCCACGGGCCATGAGGCGCATGGAAGTTGACCAGCATCATCCACGGCTGACCGGAATCGCTTGAAGTCATCTCTTTCTGGAGTTCTATTTCTTTTCGCCCGGTCACATTGTCATAGAAATATTTCTGATCGATCGGAAACGGATTTACAATACGGGGAGTCCCTCTTTTTCTTGCTTCTTCATCTTTTCTGACGGCTTGCTCCAGCTCCGGCTGATTGGGGTAAACCTGCCCCAGGTATCTTCCAATGTAGGCCACATACTCAGATCCATCAGTAAATCCAAGTTCTGCATACAATTCATCGGTTGCATGAATATCCGATCCCTTGAGTAAATCATGCTTCCCGACAGTTCCTGTCCGATAGCCATTCCGCATCAGCATGGAATACATGCTTGGGACTTCCTCGTCCGGAAGAAAACCGGCCGAGGGATAGCCCTCAGTCAGTTTAATCGGATATACACATCCATTATTTTGATAAGATCCGGTTCGTCCGCTGTACAGTCCCGATGCAAATGAAATCCGGCTCGGGGCACATTGCGGGCTGTTACAGATACAATACGTAAAGTGAGTTCCGCTCGTCAGCAGGTTCGAAAGGTTGGGCAGATTCAAACAGGACATCCCCATATCCGGCATCCAGTCCCAGCGCCACTGGTCTGCCACGATCATCAGAATATTTTTTTTCTTCACCCTGTTAACCGCCGCAGCAATCGCATTTCCACCGGCAGTGAGCCCCAGCACTGAAACAGATGTTTTTTTCAGGAATTCCCGGCGATCAAGCTTCATTGCGTTCCTCCCCTCTTTCCATCAACCTTAACTTTTGAGGACAATTTGCTCTCAACTCAACCATTATTGCACGAAGAAAGCTCCGAACCTCCACAGCCAGTTCCCTCTCGACGGAACAGAGCGTTGCCTGTACCTGTGAAGCATACAGATTCCTCTCGATAGCCACCGAGATGCCCCC
>JBFWJN010000178.1:0-6820 GCA_050253185.1 Kiritimatiellales bacterium
CGGCGAAACGACATCCACAAACGCACAGTTTCGATAGAGACTGCGGGACGAGCGGATGCTGCCGAAGGAAACCTGGTAGGTGATTAACATGGAGGAGAAAAGGCTGTAGTCCACGGTGCAGTCGTAGATGCTTGAATTGTAGTAGCACTCCATATTGCGAACGATGCAGTTGCGCAGGGTGGCATTGTAACAATCAAAAGCCGAACTGTCCGGAGCATGTACATTCTGGAAAATACAGCATTCCACCATCGCCCGGTCCAGAGAAACGGCTCCGTTCACCATCGGTCCCGATCCATCGGCGGTCGCGCCGCCGATGGTGAGTCCGCGCACGGTGCAGCCGCCGGACAAATTCACCGTAAACCCGGCATCAGGATTCTGCGGACGGATGAATGTCGTGAAAGGACCATGGAGGCTTTGAAGTGTGATGGCGTTCGTTACACGCAGCGGCGAGGCTTCAGCAAAGGTTCCATCGCCGATCCAGATGACGCTGTTGGACTCGGCCACAGCAAGCGCGTCCTGCACATGGGTCGCGGCGGTTTCCCACGTGGCATAGGGCGCAACGGCCGTGCCGCCGGTGGCCACAAAGTGTTTGGTCTTCAGTCCCTGCGCCTGAATGAAATGTTCGCAGATGCGCGCGCTGCTGAGGCAAACCGGGTACACCGCCACCTCATCGAGCAACCCGTTGAGTCCGTCCTCTAAGCTTTTATGGGAGCCGAGAACCCATGTGCCGTCCGCGGCTTCCGCCTCCACGCTGTTCGTAGCAACCGCGAACCCATCGACATAGAGCGTCACCGTATCGTCGCCCTCTTTCACATCCACCGTCGCAACCAGATGATGCCATTGATTGACTGACATCACTTCGTCGGGGCCGGTCGGGATGGATCCGACTCTTGTCCGGGCCATTCCATTGTCGTCCAGAAGCAGAATCAATCGCCCCGTTCCGGAACCGTTCTCCTGGGAAACCAGGAAATGAGGCGGCGGGCCGGCAAGCTTCACCAGGCATTCGACGGAAAAATCGCCCGCCGCCGGAGAGCGGTAAAAATCGAGCAGGATATGTCCGTCGGAATTAAACCTCCCGGCCCGACCAACGGCACCCGCGGCATTGAATTCCACATTGGAGATTTCCAGGCTGTCGTGCCCGTTGCCCGAGCTGTCCGTCAGCCGGGTGGCTCCGGCCGGCTCCTCGAAGCGATAATACGCCAGCGGGCCGTCGGCCAGCACCTGTTCGGCATAATCCGCGCGGCAAACTGCCGCCGACAGCGTTAACATACAGATTGCACAGATGGTTTTCATTCGGTTCCTTTCACTCTGAAGAAGGGCTGAGCACTCGGAAGATCCAGCCGCCAGTCAACGGCGCTGCCGACGTTCGTCCAGGCGCCGCCGACGAGATTCGTGCACTGTTCGAGCTGCAGATTCAGGTGCGCCTGTCCGTCGGATGCCGGGCGCACCCAGCCGCCCTGACTCAGCTCAAGAATGGAATTAGAGGTGTAAAGACCGTAGGCAGACGGCGTTTTCTGCACAGCGGCGATGCCGCGAGCCTGCCCTTCGGCATACAGCGAGTTCAGCCGTTCTTCCTGATCCAGCATTGGAATGCGGTTGAGGCTCAGCTCCACATTATTCGGAACACCGTCCCCGTCGATATCTTCCGTCTGGTCGTAGCCCAGCGCTGCGAATTTCCCATCACGGTCGATATAATACGGAGACCCCAGCAGCACCGTCGGATCGGTACAGTTTGTGATGACGGAGAAAAGCCCTGTCATATACTCAGGCTTAATATCAATCCCGCAGTTAACAAACTGATCGTGCTGCGAATCGATATACATGTATTCGTCTACGTAGCAGTACAGAAGCATACATCTCCGAAAAATATTATATTTAGTCGTCAGTGTGTACTGGAGATCGGTCTCCACGTTCCATTTATAAAGAAGATAAAATGCGCATCTGTCACAAACACAGCCCATAACCTGGCAGGGGCCACAATCAAAAATCGGATTATACGAATCCCAATTATCAGGAAAACAAGAAAACGAGCAGCGGTTTAACGCTGAGTACACAAAACTGAGCGCAAATGGGCGATGATCCTGCACATGCATGGCCCAGAAATAGCAGTTTTCCGCGTCTAGATTCATATATTCCGTACGACCGCTCTGCAGGGGAGAGCCAAAAACAAGATTGCGCATCGTACAGTGGGATATCCTGATCGCAACATTCGTTTCGCTGACACCCACCGGAATAATGAAGGCCAAATGCTCAGGCATCTTAAATTCCCCATTAGCACCTGCATACTCGGGAGGAAGTTCCGGCGGAACTGTCTTCGGCCCCATGAGGGTAATCCCGGCGGAGTTCTGGGGATAATAACCCGCATGATGCTCCGGGCCGGCGGAATAGGCCCCTCCCACCACAAAAGGCCCGTCGACATAAAATGCGCCTTCACCCAGCATCACCGTGCTGCGCGGATCCTGCACGGCAAGGTTTACCGCTTCCTGCACATTGGTAGCGGCCGTTTCCCAGCTGCTGAAAGGCGCCACCGAGGTGCCGTTGGTCGCCACATAGTACAGCGGATGCATCCCGCGCAGATACTGAAAGTGCCGCAGAATCCGGGCGTTCTCCAGGCAGTGCGGATAGACCGCCACTTCATCGAGCCGCCCCTGATGTCCCGCCTGCCCGGCTGAATCCATCCCGAGAATCCAGTCGCCGTCCGCCGCTTCAACCGTCACCGACTGTTCTGCGGCGATCCGCCCGTCGATGTAGAGAGTCAGCGCCCGGTTTGCGAGATCCGAAGTCAGAACCAGATGGTGCCACAGATTCGACGCCGGCGGCTCTGCAACCGCCGTTTCGATTCCGCCCAGAAACGACTTCAGCATCCCGTCCTCCTGATACAAAATCGCCCGTCCCGTTCCGGAACCGTCCCGCTGGGACACCAACGTGCAGTTCAGCGTCGGATCAGGAAACTGCACCAGGCACTCGACGGAAAAGTCGCCGGCCGCCGGAGAGCGGTTGAAATCGAGCCGCACACTTCCATTCGTTGCGAAGCCCCCGGACCAGCCGATGATCCCGTTGCGCTCAAACGTCACATTCGAAACCGCAACACTGTCGTGTCCGTTGCCGGAGCTGTCCTGCATTTGCACAGATTCAAGCGGCTCTTCGAAGCGGTAATACGCCTCCGGCGAATCCGCCATCACTTCGTCCACATAATCCGCACGGCACACCGCCGCCAGCAGGACGGTCAAAATCAGCATCCATTTTTTCATCACTTTTCCTTTGTTTGCAGGGTGCTCCCTGCCCTTCAAAAAAAATTATGCGTTGAAAACAACCATAGTCTGTGCGTCAATACGTAAAATACGTACTTTAGGTAAGGATTTGAGAACCATCGGTACACAGGAGTTCAGGCAGCTCTCAAAAATCTGTGAGCGGGTGCACGGAACCTCTTCCAACGAGCCGTTCACTAATCATCTGTACGTCATTCTGGAAAAAGCCCTGCCGGGGATTCACTTTACGATCGACCATTTCAAGCTGAATCCGCTGACACTGCACCGCTCCATGAACCAAAGCCTGCCGCGCAGCACTATCGACGGGTTCAGGCACTTCATTCATCAACATCCCGGCCTGCAGATATATCTGAAAAACAATCGGTGTGTCGGCTCGCTGTTGACCGTGCTCGGACCGGACCGCTATCACAAAACCGAGTTGTATAATGAAGTCTTCCGCCCGGTTGATGTGAACGATCAGGTCTGGCTGGGTGTTGGAGACGGACATGAAATCATCGCCGCCAGCTATTCTCGCGACACGGCTTATACGGAATCCGACCTTCTCACGCTCTCACTCATCCAGCCCCAGATCCGCATAGCCTGGAAAAACTGGCAGCGCACCCGCGCACTTGAAGCACAGCTTCAAAATCTAAAGGAGTCACAAATTCAATCGGAAGAACAGGCTTGCGCAACCGCAGCCATGAAACTCGCCCTTCAATCTCTCACTCCGCGCCGGCGCGAAATTATCGAACGAATCGCTGATGGAAAAAGCAATCAGCGGATTGCTGAGGAGCTGAAAATTTCCCGCCGAACCGTCGAAAAACATATTGAGCACATTTTCGCCGCGCTCAACGTCAACTCCCGCACCGCCCTGCTCTACGAAACCGGCCTCAAGGGGCACACCACATATTGAAGTTTCCAATCTTTGGAAGATTTCCGGCTGTAGTTTCCAGACATTGGAAACTCCGGTTTTGTGTTCAGGCCTGAGTCAGAAACGCTTCGGTTTTTTCGAAGCAGTCCAGCAGACGGTCCGTCTTGACCGGCAGGACGGAGATAAATTTTTCGAGGATGCCGCGCTCGCAGACGAGCCGCCTGGACGAATCGTAACTCAAATCGTGCATCCAGCTGAGCTGAAGGACAAAGCGGTCAGCCATGCTGTGAATGTTACGGTAATCGATCGTTTCGCCGCGCTCAAACTGATCGAGCACGGCATCGGTCGGCGCGCCGTTCAGGTCAATGTGCATCATCAGTTCGGGATGTTCATGGATCTGTCCGCTTTGGAATGAATCCCAGCAGACGAAAAAGATGTCGAGCCGGTCGGCGTCGCGAATCAGGCGCAGGTGCTTTTCTTCGTGAGCGCTCAGCACGCGCGGCAGCTCTTTTTTGTTGTGGTATCGGACGGCGTGCAGAACGAGCGCACGGTCCTCCGCAGGGAGTCCATCGAGCAGGTTCTCGTTTTCCAGGGTTTGGAAGCCGAGGTCGCCGTGGTCGACGGATTCGGCATCAGAAAAGGTCCGGTACTGCTCGAACTGGGGAAAGCGGGCAATGTCGTGAAACAGTCCAACGGTTTCAGCGAGCGCGATGTCGTCATTTTTCCAATGTTCGGAAACGGCGATGGCGCGGGCGTCGGCCGCGACACGCAGGGTGTGCTCGACCTTGAGCTGCTGCATCGGATGCAGCGTTCCGTCGCGCCGGAAACGATCCACGTAGGAGCAGAACCGAACACTCATCGGTTCCAGTCGATCGGCGATCATTTCAGGACCTCAGTAGACCCGCAGAGCCAGTACTACCAGCGCCAGGCCTGCGAGCATCTTGACGATCCCGCCGATCCGCAGCAGCGAATCGGTTTTGGTAACGGCCAGCGCAATCCGCCGGAACCACCACGGCGAGAGCAGGAACAGCAGGCCGACCAGAATCCAGAGATACGCCATCACGACAATGACCAGCCGCCATTCCGAAGGATGCCAGCGGGCGATATCCAGCACCAGCCCGGCAAGCAGCAGCATGAAGCCGCCGAGCGCGCGCGGACTGAGCAGTTCGTCGAGGTAGCGGGCACAGAGATAAACAGAAACCGGTACCAGCCAGTAGAGATGCACTTTCCAGGCATCGAACATGCCCAGGTGCATCAGCGACAATTCATAGGCCGCCCACGCCAGATCGACTGCCGCCAGAATGCGGCCCGGCCAGATGCTGCGCGGAAAGGCGACCAGCCCGGCTCGAAGCTTCGTCGGAGCGGCAACGGCAAAAACACCGCCGGCAAGGGCGGCCAGACCGATTAACAGGGTTGTTACAGCAAGTTCAGACATGCGGATTCTCCCGATCAAAAAACGGCGTTCAGTGTGCCCGATCCCCTTCTCCGCTGGAAACAAAAAACGCTCCGGAAATTTTCCGGAGCGTTCGGTGCGGAACCGGCCGCGGCTTATTTTCCGAGGCTGGCGCGGACGCTGTCAAGCTGCCCGGCGCTGCCGAGGACCGTGTTCTTGTGGGCGATATACCTGGCGTATTCGGCCATGAAAATTTTTCCCGGCGGACGCAGGTCGAAGTTCTGCGGATTGTCGCGAAAGCTTTCGCGATGCACCCGGCACCAGACCAGGCGGCCGTCCGTATCAATGTTGATCTTGGTGACGCCGAGTTTGGCGGCCGGCAGGAACTGCTTTTCGTCCACACCCTTGGCGCCGGCCAGCTGGCCGCCGGCGGCGTTGATGCGGGCGACTTCGTCCTGTGGAACCGAGCTCGATCCGTGCATGACGAGCGGAAAGCCCGGCAGACGTTTCTGGATTTCCTCGAGCACGTCAAAATGCAGCCCCTGCGAACCGCTGAATTTGAAGGCGCCGTGCGAGGTACCGATGGCGCAGGCGAGGCTGTCGCAGCCGCTGCGTTCGACAAATTCCTTCGCCTGATTCGGGTCGGTCAGCTTGGCGTCGGATTCGGCAACGGATACGTGCTCTTCAACCCCGCCGAGCATACCGAGCTCGGCTTCGACCACGAGGCCTTTGGCGTGAGCGGCATCCGCAACGCGCTTGGTGGCGGCGATATTTTCGTCAAACGATTCGTGACTGGCGTCGATCATGACCGAACTGTAGAAGCCGCTGTCGATGCATTCCATGCAGGTGGCCTCGTCGCCGTGGTCGAGATGCACCGCAAAAACGGCGTCCGGGAAGATTTCGTCCGCCGCACGGAGCATTGCTTCGAGCATCCGTTTGTCGGTATAGGCACGAGCCCCTTTGGACAGCTGCACGATGAACGGCGCCTTGCTGTCCATATTACCTCGAAACAGGCCCATGACCTGCTCGGCATTGTTGATGTTATAGGCTCCAACGGCGTATTTGCCATAGGCGTGTTTGAACAGTTCTCTGGTTGTTACGATCATTTTCCGTCTCCTTATCTGCAGGCGGTCCCGGACAATTTTCGCTGTTTCTGCCCGAAAGAGCTTGCCAAAACGGTCTCATCAAATAGATTTTCGGGACTTTTTTCCATCCGAAACTGTAACTAAAGAATAGGAGTGTAAGTATGGGCAGCAAAGTTTTTGATGTCGTGAAACCCGGCGTCGCCACCGGCGAAGACGTCCAGAA
>JBFWJN010000179.1:0-6751 GCA_050253185.1 Kiritimatiellales bacterium
CCGACCGCAACCCGATTTGGTTTTGCACGGCTAAAGAAATTGATTCTCCCGAAGGGAAACGTCTTGAATTCTCTCAGCCTGAAATCCTGCTTTACAATGATGATATCACCCGTCGGTTCTCTTATCCCGATCTGATGGAAATGGAGGACGGTTCGCTGCTCTTCACGGAAACCGAGAAGGAGACAGCGCGCATGCACCGCGTTCCCGCCGAGGTCATTGAGCGGGTATTTCATCCTTCGCCTCCACCGGCGGAGGACCGGCTGGCTGAAGACGAAAAGCTTCCGATTTCCTACGACCGCGAAGGTGGCTGGGAAATGATTTCAGGCAAAGACACTCGCAATGGATTTGCGGTCGAGCTCGTGCTCCCTGCCGGCACCGAACCCGGTATTCTGCTGGATAACCGGAACGGAGCTGATCGCGGTTTCGCTGTCCTGATTAATAAAAAAAATCAGATGGAAATAGTTCTTAACGATGGCCGGTCTGAATCGCGCTGGCATTCGACGGAACCGCTTAACCTTTCACAGGAAAATCATGCGGTTCTTGTGATTGATGGCGGTCCGAAGACCATTACGATGATTGTCAATGGAAGGTTTGATGATGGCGGAGAAACCCGTCAGTTCGGATTCGGCCTTTTTCACCGGTTTTTTCAGAGCGCCAACGGAGGGAAAGTGCGCCCCGCCTCGGGTGTGAAACAGTATGCTGTATATCGGCGCGCGTTATTTACCTCAGAGGCCGTTGAGTTATATAAGAAGGAAATGAAATGAATAAAGTTCTTGGGAAAAAAAATTCTCCATGGATATGGGTATTTAGTCTTTATGTACCGTTCGGCCTTTTTAATGGCTTTCTTCAGCTTTTTCCTCAGAATCTGTTTAAACTGCTCGGCTTTTCCAATCAGCTGGTCGGACTGATCAGTATGGCTGGCCTTGTTGTGTCGTTGCGGTTCCTGTATGCACCGTGGCTGGACGGGGCGGCAACCAAGAGGCGTATGGTTCTGATCACCATGGGGGTCTCTTCACTGGTGCTTGCCGCAACCGGCGGCGTGTTGCTTATGCAACCGTCGCTTATGATGCTTTACCTGTCGGTCTGCACACTGCTGATTCTGGTGGCGCTTTGCTGTGCCGCCTATGAAACTTCCGCGGACGGTTATTATATTCGTGCACTCGATCCCTCTATGCAGGCGCAGTTTATCGGTATCAAAACTACCGCGATTCGTTGCGGTTCTTTAACCGGTGTGATGGGGCTAATGTGGGGAGCCACGAAATTGGCAGCCCGATATGGTGCGACCGGGGTTGAGTCCACGGATAAAACCGGATTCCATGTTGGGTTCGGTCTGGCTTATCTGGTTACAGCCGTGCTGCTCATCGGTCTTATTTTTTTTAATAAACGGATGGTTCCGGTGATTGAACAGGATCAGCCGGTCAAGCATCAGCATTATGCCCTGAAAGAAACTCTGCAGGAATATTTCAGACAGGAACGAGTGGTGCTGATGATTGCACTTATTCTTCTTTTTCGTTTTGGGTTGGGTTTTGTTTCCGTGTTGCGCAATGCTTGGTTATTGGACCCGGTGGAATCTTCTGGGATGAATGCACCGGCAGGCTCCATTCCGCTTTACACGATGCTGACAGACACTCCATGGACTATTGTCGGCGGAGTTTTAGGAGGCTATATCATTAAATGGCATGGCCTGAGAAAAACATTTCTTCCGCTGGCCTTCTGCTCGAGCCTGCCGAATTTCTTCTATGCCATTCTCTCTTGGTCTCATCCGCAGCATACGGTTAATATTTTTGGTGAAGTTCTGAATACTTCAGTTATTGTTGGATCGAGCCTTGAATCGCTGGCGTATGGGTTGAGTTTCAGTTCGCTTTTCTATTACATGCACATCACGGCCACGCTTTCGGGGAGGAATAAAACCTCAATCTTGGCCATTTCGATGTGCCTAATGAACATCGGGTTTTCACTGCCGATGACGATCAGTGGATACGTCCAGTCCGTACTGGACTACACCTGGACCTTTGTGCTGGGTGGTGCGGTGACTCTGCTCGTCCTGCTGATTATTCCATTCCTGCACCTGCCGAAAATGTCAGAAACTTCGACAGAGAAGACAATGCCTGAGTAAGGAGACCCGATGATCGGTTTGCTGCAATGTCTGTTGTTCTGCTTTATGTTCTCACAGGCGACCTCCGAATTTAACCGAGTGTATGAGATTGCTGAAACGCCGCCTCGTTCCGTAGTAGTTCCGATGTATGCGGATGTTTGTTTTTGTACGCGATGGGAACGAAATAGTTCTATTCCAATGATTGAAAAATATCATGCTACCCGGATGGAATGGTGTTACACCACAAACAGTGCTTTTATCACCGCCTGCCGGTCGGCCGGTATAACCAGTTTTTCATGCGCCAACAGTGCCTGCGGTAGATATCCGTCCGGTCATCCCAACACCATGAAGGATTCGGAGGGAAACGGCATTATTGCTCCATGGATGACGGAGTGGTCTGACAGATACTGGGGATGTGCCAATCGCTCTGACCACCGGAATTATATTATGAATGAACTGAAGGCCTGTATTGATGCAGGCGCGGACTGCATACAGTTCGACAATTCGCTGGTGAACCTGCGCAGTGCTGTAAGCGGTTGGGGGAGCTGTTATTGCAGCGAATGCATTAGTCCAGTGAAAACGCCACAGAATCAAGCGCTGATACAGGATTTTTATAATTTTTTGAATACAAACATTGATGTTTATGCTGGAAGAGATGTTGAATTTTCCTGTAACAATGCAGGTGCGACTTGGAATTATCCAGCAGCTCAAGAAGTGTTTAGTTACGGTTGCGGTGAATTGGATCCAGTCTATGGTACTAATGTCTTGCTGATGTGGCAGCGGCTTACTCAGGATAATTATAAACCTCAGATCGTCTCACTGAGATCTACCAATGCGGTTTATCAGCGGCGACTGATCAGTTTAGCTTATGCCTGCGGCCAACATGCGTTGATGCCATATGATGTTTATATGCCGAATAATGATCCGCGGTTTTTTGGAGAATACAGCGATTATGCTCCCATTACCGGGCTGGTAAGAGCTGTGCCGCAATATTTGAATGAGTATGAAGAAGCATATGCATATGGACCGGGAATCAGCGATGATCGCTACGGTACTGAGTTTCTACCGGCCGTTACGGTTGGCGGCAATGGGCAGAAATATCTGTTTGTTCGATCAAAAGTTGGAGATTCTCAGGGCGCGAAAATTATTCATGTTGTCGAATGGGAAGATTCTGCAGAAGCATATAAAGTTAAAATCCATATTGGCCGACTTTTTTACAGTAATTCCTTAAAGGTGAAGGCTAGGTTTTTCCGACCTAAGGATTATGAGGAGACGGAACATGATGCCGCTCAGGCTTCCGGAAATTTCAGCGGACTGAAGGACAGTTGGGATAAAACCATCACGTATGATGGGGACTATGCGATTGTCGGAATGGACGGTTCCGACTTGGATGTTGCTCGACCCTGGGGATATCTGGTTATCGAAATCGACGAATAAAATTCACAGTTTTTTATCTGCAGTTAAAGTTTCAAATCTGTAACAGCCTGCAGAAACCGCTGTTCGGCAATCGCTGGAACAGCGGTTTCTTATCCGTCCTGAACAGAGAAAAAATAGTGTCTTTGGTCAGGTGAAGTTGTCCGGGTTGGGTAATCATTGTCTGTTTGAGAACATTGCTTTTTAGCATACAAACCCGACAATAAATAAGATTATTAGCATGAGAGGGGTCCGGCAGGAACAGGATCATGTGAATAAATATCTTTCAGCTTGTTTGGCCGCAGAAGGTAAATAACAGAAAAGGAAAACAACAATGAAAAAAATGGAAATATTGTTTCTTGCAGTATTGTTTATGAGTGAATCAATTGTGCAGGCCGCCACGATAACCTGGGACGGTGAAGGCGAAGACGCCAACTGGTCAACCGCCGCCAACTGGTCGACGGATAAGGTTCCTTCTGCAAGTGACGGTGTGGTATTTGCCGGGGCATCTCCGACGACAGTAAACAATGATCTGGTCGGAGCGGCTTTTGGTGCGGCTATCTGGAATGCCATTAATATTAATTCCGCTTCCGCTTACACGTTGAGCGGGAACCGTGTTACGCTGGTGAAAAATACGGGGAACAGCTCTTCACGGGGATACCTTCAAATGGCGGGGGCCAGTCATACGATCAATTTTGATATCGCGGTTAATAATTCCTGGTGGTCGGTCACTGCAAATGGAAGTGCTCAGCAGATCAATGGTGCGATCAGTGAAACCGGAACAGACATGATTCATCTTACGGTGAACGGAGATGGTACCGGTACATTGGTTTTGAATGGAAGCAATACCTTTGTTGCTGACGTGCTGGTCAAAGGGAGCGCATTCGAGTTGGGAAGCAGCGGATTGTTGCAGTTCGAAATCGGGGAAAGCGGAACGAATAACAAAATCTATGGAGATGGCGGAACGTATACCGACTCCGCTGAATTCCTCGGCAGTTTTGTATTTGATCTGTCAGGGGCCGGAACAACGGTAGGCGATGCATGGACAATCGTGGATAATTCAGATTTGACTGTGTTATACGATTCGTCATTTTCAGTCGATGGATTTACAGATGCCGGCGACAATCTGTGGACGAAAGATACCAATGGTGTGACCTATCAGTTTGACGAGAATACCAGTAAGTTATCGGTTATTTCCCAGTAGAGTTGGTAAGGGGCAGGGCTGGTTCTGTTTTGCTCCAGACGGTAAAGCAACGGCTTTTAGCCGGTTTGAGTTTTGGTGCTTATTATTAACACTCAGCAGGTTGGAGAGACTGCAAAGATGCCGGTCTGAAGAGTTATGATCCTCAAAATTCGGAGCGGGATTTCTTTCTTCAACCGTTTTGGTCCGGCACTGGTGCAGTTTGTGGCTATACCGTTGGTAAGTCGCAGACGCAAGTGCACAAACTGATAAACAATTAAAGTACAGCTTTCGATGATTGAGAACAAACATCGGGATATATACTGAAAAATGCAACAGCTTGGCACGAAATATTTGTCATTCAGAGGAACGAGAGAATCACCCGGAATCATTCGAGGAACAGATTCCGGGAAAAAATGTGCTTAGTTGTTTTTAATGAATAATGTGCTGTCAGCTGGAATAGTTTGTGTAAAAACTCATGAAGAAATCCGATATGATTCGGTTGGGTCGAACCCGGGCTGGAATCCGGATTTTGTATTTGCTGAGTCCGACTCTACTCTGCTCGATGTCCCGATTTGCGGCACCTTCATTTTCGCTAACTGAACTGCCGATTCGGAGCACCTTGGCAGGGAAAGTCAATACGATAAAGTGATCCGTCAGAATTAACTATTATCGAAACTCATGACGAATGTATTAATTTATACCAGCTTAGGGCATGTCATCAATTAAGTTGTAACAAGTCTTCTCATTAAAACGATAGATCATCTATGATTCTTCTTTTATGGAGGATTTTTAATGTCACGACGTTATGCTCTCAGAGATGACCAATGGGAACGCATAAAAGATCTGCTGCCGGGCCGGGCGGATACGGTGGGCGTAACTGCAAAAAACAACCGACTTTTTGTTGAAGCTGTGCTTTACCGGTATCGCGCAGGGATTCCATGGCGGGATCTGCCGGAGCGCTTTGGCAGCTGGAGTGTGGTGCACACGCGTTTCAGTCGATGGTCGCAGAGCGGCGTTTGGGAGGACGTTTTTAAACAGCTGGCCAACGAGGCGGACAACGAATATGCCATGATTGACAGCACGATTGTACGGGCTCATCAACACAGCGCCGGGGCTCAAAAAAAACGGTGAAGATCAGGCCATCGGTCGCAGCAAGGGCGGATTGAGCACCAAAATCAACGCAACCGTGGATGCATTGGGCAATCCAACCGGTTTTATTCTGACATCAGGACAGGCCTGCGATTTGGATGGAGCGGATAAACTATGATCCTGTATTGAGGCTGATACCGTTCTGGCGGATAAAGGATATGATGCGGATGAACGGGTGATCGGGCCGTTGCTGGCGGCAGGGAAAACGATCGTTATTCCGCCGAAAAGAAACCGGAAGAATCCTCGTTCCTATGACAAAGAACTCTACAAAGCACGGCACCTCATCGAGAACTTTTTCTGCCGACTAAAACAGTTTCGGGCCATTGCAACGCGCTATGACAAGGCTGCCCGAAATTTCCTATCCGCCATTTATCTGGCAGCCTCCGCCGTCTGGCTTAATTGATGACACGTCCTAAGAAGAGTTGTCGTTTTTTTTTGGGATATAGGTTGGTGACGGGGTCATTGTCTGGATCGGGTAACTGTTGTCTGCCCAAGGATGTTGCTTTCAGCACAAGACCTAATAATAAATAAGATTGTTACACAGGAACCAACGATCAGCGAGGCCGTTGGTACGGGAATGGAAATATCTTCTGACCGCAGAAGATAAATAACAGAAGAAAGGAAGACAGTGATGAAAAAAATACAAATATTGCTTCTTGCAGTATTAGTTGTGAACGGATTGGTTGTGCAGGCGGCCACTATAACCTGGGACGGTGAGGGCGGAGACGACAACTGGTCAACCGCCGCCAACTGGTCGACGGATACGGTTCCTTCTGCAAGTGACGGTGTGGTATTCGCCGGGGCATCTCCGACGACAGTAAACAATGATCTGGTCGGAGCGGCTTTTGGTTCGGCTATCTGGAATGCCATTAATATTAATTCCGCTTCCGCTTACACGTTGAGCGGGAACC
>JBFWJN010000180.1:0-6713 GCA_050253185.1 Kiritimatiellales bacterium
GCATCCCGAACGGTTCGTCAAGGGAACCCCGCAGGCGCGGAGCGTTCCGGAAGAGGTCTGGATCAACAAGCCGAAGGCGGCTTAGAAAACTGTCTCACTTTCATTGACAAGCAGCGACATTGGAAAACCCATCCTGTGAATTTTGTTATCCTGTCAAAAAACAAGCCCCGCCGACGGCGGGGCTTATTCGGTCAGACAACTTCTTTCTGTTGATACTTCGTATGCAGCAGGTGATGTGATTTTTCGCCAAGCGGAACACCGAGGAATTCCTTATAGAGCTGCTGAACCGCTTCGTTTTCATGCGATTTCCGCAACGCTTTTCCTTCATCTTCCTTATAGATCGCTTCAATGCGTTTGAGCCGCACGCTGTCGTCGGTGAAGCGCGGCTGTCCGCCGCCGCCGATGCAGCCGCCGGGGCAGGTCATGATCTCGACAAAATGATAGCTCTTTTCACCGTTCCTGATGCTTTCGAGCAGCCGCCGGGCATTGCCTAGCCCGTGAGCAACCGCCACGTTAACGGTAACTCCTTCAAGGAACGACCAGTCCGGAACCGTGCCCCCAATCTTGATGGAGGCTTCCTTGATTTCTTCCAGCCCTTCGATGGGCTTGACGTGCAGATTTTCCATCGGCAGTGACTGGCCGGTGACAATTTCATAGGCAGTGCGCAGCGCGGCTTCCATGACGCCGCCGGTGTTGGCAAAAATATCCGCCGCGCCGGAACTGAGCCCGAGCGGCGCATCCATTTTGCTGTCTTCGAGCGACATGAAATCAATACCGGCTTCCTTGATCATCCGGCCGAGTTCGCGCGTGGTCAGCACATAGTCCACATCGCGCGCGCCGCTGTCGTTCATTTCGTCGCGCCGGCACTCGAACTTTTTCGCGGTGCACGGCATGACGGAAACGACGATCATGTCTTCGGGCTTCACGCCGATTTTCTGCGCGTAATAGGTTTTCGCCACCGCGCCGAACATCTGCTGCGGCGACTTACAGGTGGAGAGGTTCGGCAGAAACTGCGGATAATAATATTCCGCAAACTTGATCCATCCCGGCGAACAGCTCGTGAACATCGGCAGCGGAACCTGCTCGCCGTCCACCAGCGCTTTTTTCAGCCGGGTCAGCAGTTCCGTCCCCTCTTCCATGATAGTGAGGTCGGCAGCAAAATCCGTATCGAACACGCTGTCGAATCCTAGTTCGCGCAGCGCGGTGGTCATTCTGCCGGTGACGAGCGTGCCGGGTTCGCAGTCGAAGCACTCGCCGAGCGCGGCGCGAATCGCGGGGGCAGTCTGCACGACCACGGTTTTCGTCGGATCTTCAAGCGCTTTCCAGACGGCTTCCACGTGGCTCTTTTCGGAAATCGCGCCGACCGGACAGATTGCGGCGCACTGTCCGCACTGCACGCAGGTGACGCCGTCGAGGTCGAGTGTAAAGGCCGGGCCGATGACGGTATTGAATCCCCTTCCCTGCGGATGCAGCGCACCGATGCCCTGCACCTGCGAACAGACGCTGACGCAGCGGCGGCATTTGATGCACTTGGAATTATCGCGCACCAGCGCAGGCGTGCTGTCGTCAATCCGATGCCGTGTTTTCTCGCCTTCATAGGCAATTTCACGAATGCCGAGTTCGGAGGCCAGCGCCTGCAGTTCGCAGTCCTGGTTCCGGTCGCAGGTCTGGCAGTTGCCGTCGTGTTCGGACAGCAGCAGTTCGACGACCAGTTTGCGGGCGGCGCGCACGCGCGGGCTGCTGGTTCGAATTTCCATATCGTCACTGACCGGCGTTGAGCAAGCGGCCATGAGTGTCCGCGCGCCTTTCACCTCCACGAGGCAGACGCGGCAGGCGCCGATCGGCTCGCGCTTTTCGAGGAAGCAGAGCGTCGGAATATGGATTCCCGCGCGTTTGGCGGCATCGAGAATGGTAGCGCCGTCGGGGGCATCAATCGCTTTTCCGTTGATCGTGACTTTATGCATGAGCGGCCTCCTCTTCCTGACAGGCGGTGCATTTTCCATAGTCGCAGCGCAGGCAGCGGCGCGCCTGACGGGTCGCCTCCGCCTCGTTCCACGCCTGTTCCACCTCGTCGAAATTGCTCCTTCGTTTTTCGACCGGCATCATCCGCATTTTTTCGCGCGGATACGGAACGGGATCGGCGTCCGGATCGTAGTCGGTCGTGTTTTCCTGCTCGACGCGCCAGAAGGCGTGTTTGTTGCCGGTGAGGAACTGATCGATGCCGACCGCCGCGCGCTCGCCGTCGGCGATCGCATGAACGACGGACATCGGGCCGGTTACGGAATCGCCGCCGGCAAAAACGCCTTCGAGCGATGTTTTTCCATCGACCGGGCTCGCCTTGATCCAGCCGCGCGGATCAATGTCAAACGCCTCGCCAAAAACGGAACCGTCAATGGTCTGGCCAACGGCCATAATGACCTGGTCGGCATCGATGACAAAGGTCTCGGCTTCGTCAGCTTCGGGCCGCCGTCGGCCGGAGCGGTCAAAATCGCCCAGATGCATATGCAGGCATTTGACGCCCGCAACCTTTCCTTTTTTCACGACAATTTCTTCAGGCGCGACCAGCGCTTCGATCGCGACGCCTTCCTGCAGCGCTTCTTCGATTTCCTCGGCATAGGCCGGCATCTCCTCGCGCGTGCGACGATAGAGAACCGTTACGGTTTTGGCGCCGAGCCGGATGGCCGTGCGTGCAGCATCGATCGCCGCGTTGCCGCCGCCAATGACGACAACCTTTTTCCCGACCGGCACGGAACCGCGGATGTTGTACTGACGCAGGAACGCCATCGCATCGGCCACGCCTTCGGCATCATTGCCCGGCAGATCGACGCGGATTCCTTCGGGAGCGCCAATGCCGACAAATACCGCGTCGAAACCGGCCTCCTTCAGGCTCTGAATCGTGAAGTCCTTCCCGAGCGCTTTACCGGTTTCAATGGTGACGCCCATATTTTCGATCATACGGATTTCGCGGGCGAGCGTTTCGCGCGGCAGTCGATAGGCCGGAATGGCCTGGACGAGCATACCGCCGGGCCGCGGCGCCTTCTCAAACACGGTCGGACTGTAGCCGAGACGCGCGAGGAAAAAGGCGCAGGAAATTCCGGCCGGACCGCCGCCGATGACGGCGATTTTCTTTTTGGCGTTTTCGACATTCTCGCGGGTTTCAGGAAGCTGCATTTCGGTTTCCTGTTCGACCATGAAGCGTTTGACGCCGCGGATCGACACGGAATTGTCGAGCGTGGAGCGGCGGCATTTGTCTTCGCAGGTATGGAAGCAGACGCGCGCGCAGACGCTGGCGAACGGGTTGCGGTTGCGATGCAGCCGCAGCGCTTCGTCGTAGCGTTTTTCGGCGACGAGCGAAACGAAGCCGGGAATATCGACGCTCGCCGGACAGGCGGCCTGGCACGGCGCGCGGACGAGCGACGGGCAGACCCCGGCGCGGCAGTGTCTGTCGCGGATGTGTTCGACGTATTCTTCGCGAAAGTGACGGATGGTGGAGAGCACCGGATTCGGCGCGGTCTGTCCCAGCCCGCAGAGCGAGCCCTGCTTGATGAATTCGCCGAGCTCGATGAGCCGGTCGATGTCCTCCATCCGCCCGTGCCCTTCGCAGATACGGGTGAGGATTTCGAGCATGCGCTTGGTGCCGACGCGGCACGGCACGCATTTGCCGCAGGATTCCTCCTGCACAAACTCGATAAAGAAGCGGGCGACATCGACCATGCAGGCGTCATCGTCCATGACGATGAGCCCGCCGGAGCCCATGATGGCGCCGAGTTCGCTGAGCGATTCGTAGTCGAGCGGCACGTTGAGGTGTTCTTTCGGCACGCAGCCGCCGGACGGTCCGCCGAGCTGGGCGGCCTTGAACGGCCTGTTGTTGACGATGCCGCCGCCGATGTCGTAGATCAGCTCGCCGAGCGGCGTGCCGATCGGTACTTCGACGAGGCCGGTGTTGCGCACAGCACCGGCCAGGGCAAAGACCTTGGTGCCTTTGCTTTTCTCGGTGCCGAAGCCGGCGTACCATTCCGCGCCTTTGCCGATGATCGCCGGAACGTTGGCGTAGGTTTCAACGTTGTTAAGCACGGTCGGTTTGTTCCACAGCCCTTTCTGAGCCGGGAACGGCGGGCGCGGGCGCGGCTCGCCGCGTTTGCCTTCGATGGACGCCATGAGCGCGGTTTCTTCGCCGCAGACGAACGCCCCGGAGCCCATGCGGATTTCGAGGTTGAAGGAGAAGTCCGAGCCGAGGATGTTTTCTCCGAGCAGGCCGTGTTCGGCGGCTTCATCGATGGCTTTCTGCAGGCGCTGAACGGCCAGCGGATATTCGGCGCGGACATAGACGTATCCCTGCGAGGCGCCGATGGCGTAGGCCCCGATGATCATGCCTTCGATGAGGCTGTGCGGATCGCCTTCAAGGACGCTGCGGTCCATGTAGGCGCCGGGGTCACCTTCGTCGGCGTTGCAGAGCATGTAACGCTGGTCGGCGGGCGTCTGGCGGGTGAAGTTCCATTTCATCCAGGTCGGGAAGCCCGCGCCGCCGCGGCCGCGCAGGCCGGAGGCTTTCATAACGTCGATGACTTCGTCGGGCGTCATGCCGTCGAGCACCTTGCCGAGCGCCTGATAGACGCCGACGGCAAGTGCATCGTCGATGCTTTCCGGATCAATGCGGCCGCAGTTACGCAGGACGATTTTGGTCTGCTTTTTAAAGAAGTCGATGTCGTCGATGCAGGGAACGGTTGTTTCTCTCAGGGCATCCCGGGCGACGAGCCGCTCAATGATTTTGCCGCCTTTTGCGTGGACTTTGATGATCGCGGCGGCGTCTTCGGGCCGAACGCGCTGATAGAAGGTCCTGTCGTCAACCATGAGCAGTACCGGCCCTTCGGCGCAGAGGCCCATGCAGCCGACGGCTGTAACCATGACCTCGCCGGTCAGTTTCTGGGCCGTGATTTCGTCGCGCAGTGCGGCGAGGACTTTGTCTGATCCGGATGCGAGGCAGCCGCCGCCCGCGCAGACCAGGATCTGTTTGACGCCTTTGGGCGCAGTGTCCTGCGCCGGAATGCCGCGAAGTTCTGAAACGGAGGAAATACGTTTTGAAACGGGAGCGATCATTGGTCTTCTCCTTTCTCCGCGGCGGCATAGGCTTTTAGCAGTTCGCCGACTTTGGACGGTTTGACGCGCTGATGAATGTCTTCATTAATCATGACGACCGGAGCCAGGCCGCAGGCGCCGAAGCAGCGGCCGACGTCGAGCGAAAACAGGCGGTCTTCGGTGGTTTCGCCGACATCAATGCCGAGTTCCTTTTTGAGCGCGGCGAGCACTTCCTTGCCGCCGCGCACGTAGCAGGCCGTTCCGAGACAGGCGCGCACTAGATATTTGCCACGCGGCACGGTGGAGAAAAAGGAATAGAAGCTGACGACGCCGGCGACTTCGCTGTACGGCTTTTTGAAATCGGTGCTGATTTTCCGAAGGACTTTTTTCGGGAGATACCCGAAGCGGCTCTGCGCAATCTGCAGCGCGGGAATGAGTCCGCCGGGTTTGTCGAGGTAATCTTCGATCAGCCCGTCGAGCTGGTGAATCATTTCCTCTTCGGTTAGCACTTCTGAACATGCACAACAGGTTGCGGTTTCCATCATGGGTCCCTCCGTTTGCAAAGATGAATGCTAGACGTGCTTCAGGATATATGTGAAATCCGTACGTATAAAGAAAGATTCCGTCTAAATCCGGAGAGAACGGACCCTTTTGCGGTTCATGTTTGCCGGGCTGACGGATTTTGACTACCCTGTTTGGGAATTCTCACTCTGAAAGGTTTCTGAAGCATGAAAAAGATCGTTTTTATTCTTCTGTCTGTTCTTCTGATTTTTGCCGGGATTCTTATCTACAGGAACCTGAAGGGACCCCAGGGGCCTTCCGGCGAACAGCTGCTGCCTCCGGATACAATGATTTACAGTGGAAGCCGCAATGCCCTGAAACTCGGAGCCGGACTGAAGTTCGCGGACTTTTCCGATGAGCTGCAAAAATACGGCCTGACTCCGGAAGAAAGCCAAAAACTGGATCATTGGATGAAAACGCTGCGCGGGGTTCAGTTCGGCCTTTCCGATGTAACCCTGGTCCCCTTTTCGCTCGATGCCGTCATTATTCTTGAAGGGCAGTTTGATACTTCGCTGATTAAAGCGCTTCCCGAAAAAGCCGCTGCTCTTTTCGGAGCGGACCGCCCTCACCGCGAGATTGCCATTCAACGGCTGATGATTCCGTTCGGCGATGCTTTCCAGCAGGAACTGTTTGTTTCCGATCCCGTCAAAAATCGTATTTTCATTACACTGAATCGCAGAATGATGGCAGAAACCATCGACCGGCTACTCAACGGCGGCCCGTCGCTGGCAGACAGTTCCGATTTCCAGGAAATGGTAAATCTCCCTGAAATCCGCAGTCAGGATCTGATCACGTATATCGATCTCCAGGGTTACCTGGATCTGCTCTTCGGACTAGTGAAAACCGTGCCGGTGCCGGCCGCCCAGCAGGGAGTCCGGATTGCACGGGAAGAACTGCGGCTCGATGAATGGGGCCCGACTGTCAGCGGTCAGTCGTTCCTGGGCGGCACGTCCGTTTCCTTTTCGAAAATGCCCGAAGACCTGCCGCTGTATCAGCAGTTCCAGTATTCCCGTCCTGCCGAACCGACCGGTATCCCGGCCGGAGCGGTACAGGTTATGGTCATGCAGATTAAAAAC
>JBFWJN010000181.1:0-6704 GCA_050253185.1 Kiritimatiellales bacterium
TTATCTCCATTAAAAGCGAGATATGGATCAACGGGGTGAAGGTGATGGATGAAACACGTTCCAACGAGGCCTCTTCATTAGCCGACCTGTATCTGACCCCTGATGACTTCAACATTGGAACTGCACGGGGCGATATGTCGCTGGGTAACACAGACGTCGGCGTTCTTCGGGTTTATAACCGGCCCCTGACCGAAACGGAAATCGCACAGAACTATGCCGCCGGATTTTCGACCCTTTAGCGCGGCGATCTGGAAAAAGAAGGGGACTGTCATGAAAAAGAAATGGATTTTAGGAGCGATGGTTCTGCTTCTTGCCGATGTGCGATCAGAAGTGGTCCTCAATAACGGAGGTGCTGGTTTAACCTTCTCGCTTGTTACACAAGCGGAAGATGCTGGCGAAGATGAAAATATACGTACAATACCATACGTTGATGCTGCCGATTAAGGGCTTCATATTGATGGAATGGGCCTTGGAACTCGCGGATTCTGGCTGGCTTGTAACAATGTTCACGTATTCCATTGTGAAGTGGAAGGATTTAATGCGGCCGGCATACTTGTCGGTGGCGGGACCCTTCCAATAGAAAATTCCAGAATGAACGATAATTATATTCACGATAATGATGGGATTGGGTTGGGGCATGCCAACGTGTCCAGAGCAATTGCAACAGGCAACCTGATTAGAGATTCCGGCTTGCACGCAATGACGATGGATAATATTTCAGGAGCATATAATATTGTCGCGGATAATATTATGGACACTGCCTGCACGATTGCCGGATCCGGCGTTTTTGCCACAGACAACTCGCAGCGTCTGATCGTGGCAAACAACCAGATTGCCAATGGTGCCCCGTGGGGCATCCGTACGCCGAATAATATTGGCAATACTGACGGGATGATCATCATCGGGAACACGCTTGTCAACAATGGGTCGGGCGGCATCAGCCTTTATCGCGACGATAGTCCCGGTGGCAGCGGAGTGACCGGTTCAGTCTATTGTGAAAACTGTCTTATCGACAACAATACGTTTGTGAGCAATGGGAGATCAAATATCAGTATTGTCATTGATGACATGGGTGATGCCTGTCAGGCCAATAAAATTGGCGGCAATAATGTTTATCGCAATGCAGCTCTTCCGACATACCCGAAACAAACGATAGGAACCCCTGTTAATTTTTATGTAACGTATTCTATGGATCAACTTAATGTACCCGGCGATGGTACAGACCATACAGTAACGGCACCAAATGCCGTTCTTAATGAAGGGAGCGGTTACGACAATACGACCGGAATCTTTACGGTCCCTCGGCCGGGACTATATACATTTACGATTGGATGTAATTTGTCGGAAGTTGATTCATGCGCTCCATGATCGGTTGATTATCGCTTTACACACATCATTAGGGGAAAATTGGAGGTCCGTGGTTCCATGTTCAGGGGTATCAGCAATAGTCGGGGGGCAGCTTAATTCTCCGCCGCTGCGGCTAGTCGAGGGAGATCAGGTTTATGCAACGGTTAGAGTCATTGGGTCATCCAAGGTTGCTGATTTGGTCTCGGATGGTGGGTACACTTACTTTTCTGGCTGATTGGAACATGAATGGTAACCCAGTTATAATAACTTCAGCATCCCGTAGTACAGCAGCGCCGTTCAGGTTCTTGGCAGGCGGAGGGTGAAGGTGGTGCCGTGGCCGGGAGCGCTTTTGACGTGAACGCTGCCGTCGTGGGCCTCGATGATGGCGCGCACAAGGCTGAGACCGAGGCCGAGGCCGGGTGTCGAGCGGCTCTGCTCGGCGCGGTAGAGCCGGTTCCAGATTTTCGGCAGGTCAGTTTCCGGAATGCCGATGCCGTGATCCTGTACAGACAGTTCAACCCCGGTGTCGTCGGATCCGCCGAAGAGCAGGACGTCGCTGCCGTCCGGGCTGTATTTGAGCGCGTTGTCGACGAGGTTGGCGACGCACTGGCGCAGGCGCACGCGGTCGGCGGTGACGGTGCACCAGGTCGGGATTTCATTGCGCAGTGTAATGTTCCGTTCTTCGGCAACAAGTTCGTAGAGTTCGAGGACTTCGTCAGCCAGTTCACGCAGGGACAGGGATTCCCGGTTGAGCTTCATGCTTCCAGTGTTGGCTTCGGCCAGATCCATCAGCGCGTTGAGCATCTGCAGAATCTGTTCGGATTCCTCCACGCAGTCGGCGAGTGCCCCCTGCAGGGCGGCGGGATCGGTTTCGGGCAGCTGAAGGGCGCGCTCGGCGGAGTTGCGCAGGTGAGTCATCGGCGTGCGCAGGTCGTGCGCAACGTTGTCGAGTGTCTCGCGCGATCCGGTGACGAGCTTGTCGTTCTGGTCGAGCATGCGGTTGAACATGGAGGTGAGCGCATCCAGCTCGCCGCGCCGTGCGCGGACGGGAATCCGCTGTTTCAGGTCGCCGGTGGCGAGGATGTGCCGGACGGTATTGATCAGCGCGTGCAGCGGCGCGAGCGCGCTGCGGGTCATCAGCCAGCCGATCAGCAGGCTGAAGGCGGCGGCGGGCAGCAGGATGTTGAACGCCGTGTCCCGGAACCGGGCGAGCACGAGACGGCTCTCGGTATTGTTGCGTCCGACCTGCAGGTAGAGTCCCGGTGCGAGCGGCGTGGTGCCGACCACCCAGCTGCCGCTGGTTTCCTCGCGGGCGAGTTCAATCCAGCGCGCTTCCGCTGTGCCTGGCCGCTGGCCTTCGCGCGCCCGCTTGTCGAGCAGGTTCCAGAGCTGGTGCGAAACAGTGATGAAGCGGACCTGATGCTGGTCGTCGATAATGCGCACGAACGACTGGTCGGGCGAGGAGACGATCTGCTGGCTGAAATAGGAGGCGATCGCGGGCACGCCGCCGCGTTCGAACAGCGCCTTGAACTGGTTCGTCTGCGCTTCGATCACCTGGTGGTCGCGGGTGAGCACGACGCGACGCACGAGCTGGTAGGTGACGGCAAAGAGCGCGGCGAGCGAGAGACTGAGCGCAATCGTATAGATGATGGCCAGCCGCAGGCTGAACGCCATCCGGATAGTATCATTTTTTCTTGAGGACATATCCGGCTCCGCGAACAGTGTGAATGAGCTTTTCGGGGAAGTCGTTGTCGATGTGGTTGCGCAGGCGGCAGACGAGCACGTCGACGACGTTGGTCTGCGGATCGAAGCTGTAGTCGTAGACGTGTTCGAGGATCGAGGTTTTGGTGACAACCCGCCCGGCATTGCGCATCAGGTGTTCAAGCAGGCCGAATTCGCGCGGCTGGAGCTCGATCACCTGGCCGTCGCGCTCGACGGTGCGGCGGGCAATGTCGAGCGTGAGGCCTTCGACGCGGAGCATCGTCGGCTCCGGCGTGCGGCTGGAGCGGCGCAGCAGCGTCTGGACGCGGACGAGCAGTTCGGAGAAGGAGAACGGCTTGACCATATAATCGTCGCCGCCCGCCTGCAGGCCGCGGATGCGGTCGTCCACCGTTCGCTTGGCGCTGAGAATCAGCACCGGCGTATTGACCTTTTCGGAGCGAAGCCGCTCGATCATCGCCAGTCCGTCGAGCTTCGGGAGCATCAGGTCGGCGACGATCGCATCATAGAAATCCTGTCGGGCCAGCAGCAGGCCCTCTTCGCCGTCGGGCGCGACGTCCACGGCATAGCCCGCCTCCCGGAATCCCTTTTCCAGAAACGATGAAATCTTCGGGTCGTCTTCAATGATCAGAATTCGCACGCGGTTCTCCTTTGCTGCCGCCATCAGAATCTACGAGTGAATCAGGCTAATACCGCTTCTCCGGTTTTGTCAATGGCGCGGAGTATTACTACTTTGTAATCCTGCTGAAAGCGTGCGGTAAGAGCCGTGCGGTCTATTACCTTCGAACAATGTGAAGGAGGTGATGCGGATGGAACAGACCGAGCCTGACAACCCCGACGAGGGAAACTCACAAAATCAATTCGAAGTATGGAGATATAAAATGAAGCCGTTGAAAAATATGAAAACCCGTCACGCAGTCATCAGTGCTGCCGGCCTGTCCGCCGCCGTACTGCTGGTCTGCGGAGCCGTCTGGGCCGAAAAGGACAGCGGCAAGATCAACGTGCAGACGGAACCGTCTGCTTCGTCACAGGTTACTCCGGCACCGCAGAGCCCGGCGGCCCAGGATCCGTTTCGCGACCTGATGCGCATGCAGCGCGACATGGAACGGATGTTCAGCGGCCGTCCCGCGCTCTGGAGTTCGCTTCCGTTTGATGACTCATTCGGAAACGACCTGCTGGAACAGCCGGACATGGATCTGCACGAACAGGCCGGTGCCTATCAGGTCAAGATGGACCTGCCCGGAATGGATAAATCCGGAATCACCGTTGAAGTGAAGGACAACGTCCTGACCGTCAGCGCCGAACGCCGCCAGGCAACCGAAAAGAAAGACGGCGACAAAGTGCTGATGAAAGAACGCTCCTCCGGCTATGTCAGCCGTTCGGTCATGCTGCCGAAAGCGGTTGATGTCGCCAAAGTGGATGCGGAATACAGGGACGGCGTCCTGAACATCACGCTGCCGAAGATCGAAAAGGACCAGATGGCCCGCCACGTCGAAATCAAATAACGGAACGGCCGGCCGGCGAGTCCGGCCGGTCCGCTTCCTCTCAGCGAACATTACGGCGGTGTAATGTTTCGGAAAGAATCACGTAAGAAAAAACTTTTTAAATCCGGAGCTTCTCAATGAAAGAAAAAACCAAAAGAGTGAACATTCCCCTGGCCCTGCAGTTCCGCCGTATGCCGAAATCCGGCGATGTGCGCCGGATCATCCAGCAGCAGCTCGACCGCTTCAATTCCTTCGTCCGGCCCGGCGCACGCTGCGAAGTGGTCATGGACAAAACGGAAAGCACACGCAGCGAACAGGTCTACGATGTTTCCGTGCGCCTCAACGTTCCCGGCCGGCGGCTCTATGCCTCACACCGCACCGTCACCGGTGCCTCCCTCGAATTTCTGTACGGTGCGGTGTATGCCGCCTTTGAAGACATCAAGCGGCAGATGGTCAGGCACAGCCTGCGCCGGAGACGGCGGCAGACTCTGCTTCCCGCGTGAAGCCGTTACAGAGAACACACTCAAACAAACTGGGAGGTACTTCATATGATCAAAGCAGACGGTTTGATCAAAGACTTCGGGCCGCGCCGCGCAGTCGACGGCGTCTCGTTCGAAGTCCAGCAGGGAACCGTGCTGGGCTTTCTCGGGCCGAACGGCGCCGGAAAAACCACCACCATCCGGATGGTCGCCGGATTTCTGGTGCCCGACGGCGGGAGCGTCAGCGTGCAGGGCATCGACGTCGCCGCCAATCCGGTCGCTGCGCAGAAGCACATCGGCTATATGCCGGAAACCACGCCGCTCTATGAGGACATGACCGTGTCCGGCTTTCTGCGCTTCCTCGCCGAAGTGCGCGGCTTCAGCGGCGCCGACCGGCAGCGCCGGGTCGATTACGTCATCGACCGCTGCTTCCTCGGGCCGGTCCGCAACCAGAGCATCGACACCCTGTCCAAAGGATACCGCCAGCGCACTTGCCTCGCGCAGACCCTGCTGCACGATCCGGACATCCTGCTGCTCGACGAGCCGACCGAAGGTCTCGACCCGAACCAGAAACAGGTTGTTCGCGATATGATCCGCGAAATGTCCAAAGACAAAGTCATCATGCTTTCCACCCACGTTCTCGAAGAAGTGGAAGCCATCTGTACCCGCGCCATCATCATCAGCTCCGGCAAAGTCGTCGCCGACGACGCACCCGCCGCGCTCAAGGCGCAGAGCACCCGCTACAATGCCGTCACGCTCGACGCCGAAGGCGACAACCTGCTCCCGGTCCTCGAAGGTTTTCCAGACATTGGAAAAGTCGAGGTCCTCGAAACCTCCGGCAGCCGCAGTCGCGTCCAGCTTTTTCCAAAGCCTGGAAAAACCGCGGCCGACGCCGTCTTCGCCGCAGCCCGCCAGCACAACTGGACGCTGCACGACATCAAAGTGGACGAAGGCCGCCTCGACGACGTCTTCCGCCGCCTGACCACCACCGAAGACACCCGGGAGGCTGAATAATGAACGAAAACCTTCACCACGTCATGGCGGTCGCCAAGCGCGAATGGCGCGCCTACTTTGATTCGCCGGTCGCCTACGTCTTCATCATCATCTTCCTGATGCTGGCGGGCTTCTTCACCTTCTCCGTCGCGCGCTTCTTCGAGGCGGGGCAGGCGGACCTCAGCGGCTTCTTCCAGTGGCATCCGTGGCTCTACATGATCCTCGTGCCCGCCGTTGCGATGCGTCTCTGGGCGGAAGAGCGCCGGTCGGGAACAATCGAACTGCTCTTCACCGTTTCCGTTACGCCGCTTCAGGCGCTGCTCGGCAAATTTATTGCCGCGTGGCTGTTCCTGATCCTGGCGCTGGTGCTCACCTTCCCGGTCGTGCTCACCGCCGTCTATCTCGGCTCGCCCGACCTCGGCGCAGTCGCCTCGGGCTATCTGGGCAGCGCGCTGCTGGCCGGCGCCTACCTCTCGGCGGGCATGTTCACCTCGGCGCTGACGCGCAACCAGGTGATTAGCTTTATTCTCGCCGTCGTCATCGGGCTGTTCCTGATCCTCGCGGGCTACCCGCCGGTCACCGACCTGCTCGCCCGGCACACGCCGGCCTGGATGGTGGACGGCATCGCTTCGTTCAGCTTTATGCCGCACTTCGAAGCGCTGCAGCGCGGCGTGATTGACCT
>JBFWJN010000182.1:0-6680 GCA_050253185.1 Kiritimatiellales bacterium
GATTGCTCCCGCAACGGATATCGGACGAACCAATGCTGTGTATTTCCGCTATGAATTCGAACTTCCGGACGGACAGGTTGATGCTGCGCGCGCCTTTCTGGCTTCTGTTGATTACCGAATGAGTCTTTATGTCAACGGCGAATATGCCGCGGCCAGCCGGCAGCCGGATGCTGTTTTTGAATATTCATTTCCGGAGCATCTTCGGCCCGGACGCAACGTACTGTGTATCCAGGTTCACTCGTACAGTGATGGCCCGCGACTGATCGGCGGATTTGACATTCAAATGATGAACGGCAGAACCCTGCATTTTTCCACAGGGAAAAACTGGAGGGTTGCCCCTCTGGAAAACGATGAATCGGCCGGGCCGGCAGTCTTTGAAGACAACGGGGTACAGGTGAGTGAGCTGGAACGATACGGGGAAACGAAAACCGGTGTCCTGCCGATCAATCGTCTGCTCCTGCCCGGGGCACGTTATCTGCGCACGCAATTCATCGCTGAAAAACCGGTTGCACGGGCCATGCTTTACAGCACTGCACTGGGAATCTACCGGATGCAGCTGAACGGACAGCGCGTCGGACAGGACTGGTTCAGCCCCGGATGGACGGATTATTCCACACGGGTTTACTACCGCAGCTACGATGTCACCGGCCTGATTCAGCCGGGCGAAAATGTTCTGGCCGCACTGCTCGGCGACGGATGGTTTTCCGGCTACGTCGGCTACACCTATCTGCGCAACAATTACCATGGCGACGCGCGGCTGAAAACGCAGCTTGAAATCGAATATGCCGACGGCAGCCGTGAAACAGTCGCCAGCGGTCCGGACTGGCGGGCTTCGTCGGGCCCTGTTCGCGAAGCGGATCTGCTGATGGGCGAAACCTATGACGCCCGCATGGAAATGCCGGGATGGGATAAGGCCGGATTTGATGCAGGTCCGTGGAGTCCGGTGACAACAGGATCTTCTTTATCTCCCCGGCTTCGGGCCGCTGTCAACCAGCCGGTTGTGGTGTTTGAGGAACTGAAACCGGTTTCCATCACCGAACCCGAATCGAATGTTGTCGTGGTGGATCTGGGGCAGAACTTCGCCGGGGTGGCACATGTAAAACTGCGCGGCCAGCGCGGACAGAAAATCCGGTTTCTTTACGGCGAACGCCTGCTCGAAGACGGAACTGTATATACGGAAAACATGCGCAACGCCCGCGCAACGGACACCTACATCTGCAAAGGCGCCGGCATCGAAGAGTGGACTCCTTCCACGACATTTCACGGATTCCAGTACGTCGAGATACACGGACTGTCCTCACCCGGCGACCTGATTTCACTGACCGGCCTGGCCCTCGGCAGCAACACCCCTCAAACCGGACATTTCACATGCGACAACGCCATGATCAACCAGCTCTACAGCAATATCCGCTGGACCCAGCGCATGAACTTCATCAGCGTTCCGACAGACTGTCCCCAGCGCGATGAGCGGCTCGGCTGGACCGGTGATGCACAGGTCTACATCGGCACCGCCTGTCTCAACAATGATGTCCACGCTTTCTTCAGGAAATGGCTGGCGGATCTCATGGACGCCCAGCGTGAAAACGGAGACTTCCCTCCTTTTGCTCCCTGGCTCATCAACAAACGGACAGGCGGCGGTCCGGCGTGGTCGGATGCCGGAGTAATCTGTCCATGGATGATTTACCAAATGTACGGCGACCGCCGAATCCTGGAATCCTGCTATCCGCACATGAAAAAATTTATCGCCTTCACCCGGCAGCGCGTCACCCCCGAACTTCTCCCGCCGGAAACATTCCGCGCGTACGGTGACTGGCTCAATGTCGACGACGACACCCCGAAAGATGTAATCTTCATGGCCTATTGGGCGCTCAGCACAAAACTGACCGCCCAAACCGCCGACGTGCTGGGACACAAGGATGAGGCCGAAGAATACACGAAACTGTTTCACGACATCAAAGCCGCGTTCAACCGGACTTATGTCGGGAGCGATGGACGGATCAAGGGCGATTCCCAGACCGCCTATGCGCTGGCGCTGGTCTGCGGACTTCTGGACAGCCCGCAGCGCCAACTGGCCGCGGCACATCTTGTGCGCCGGATTGAAGAAGCAGATATTCATCTCTCAACCGGCTTCATCGGCACCAAAGACCTCATGCTGGCGCTGGCCGATATCGGACGCAACGACCTCTCCTGGAAACTGCTGTATAATAAAAGCTACCCGTCCTGGGGATTCTCGGTCATTCACGGTGCAACCACCATCTGGGAACACTGGGACGGCTGGACTCCGGAAAAAGGTTTCTGGAATCCCATGATGAATTCATTTGCTCATTATTCATTCGGCGCGGTGGCTCAATGGATGTTTGAAAATATCGGCGGAATTCAGCGGGCGGAACCGGCGTATAAAAAAATCGTGATCAAACCGTATCCTGATCCTGCAACCGGCTTTGCAGAAACCGCCTACGACTCCGTTCGCGGCCGGATCGCCACACGCTGGGAGCATCTTGACGGCGGCGGCCTGCGGCTGGCCGTTGATATCCCGGCCAACACAACGGCCCTTGTACATATGCCGGCCGAGTCGGCCGACTCGGTCTGCGAAAGCGGTCTTCCCGCCAACAAATCGGAGGGAGTCACTTTTATGGGAATGCAGGACGAAAGAGCTGTTTACCGGATCGGTTCAGGCTCCTACGTTTTTGAGGCGAAATAAAGATCCCGTCTGTTGTATCCGTGCTCTCAAGCTCCTGCAGTAAACTTGTTTTTCCAAACATTGGAAAAACAGTTTCCGGAAGTGAAACACCCCGTGGCGAACCACGGGGTGTTGTGATGAAAGCTACTTAACCGATTCGTTGGCCAGCCTGATGTATTCGTCTTCGTGTTTCTGCCAGCGTGCAGCCAGATCCTGAACCTTCTCCGGATGTTCGGACGCCAGATTGTGCATCTCACCACGATCCGACTTGATATTGTAGAGCTCCCAGGGTCCGTTTGCGTCTTTGGAAACCAGCTTCCAATCACCAACGCGCAACGCACGGTTGTCCAGGTGGTGAAAGTATATCTCCCGCTGCGGATTATCGATGTCCTTCGCCAGGATCGGCACCAGACTTTGTCCTTCCAGCGGCGGAGCGACGTGGCCGTTCCAGTTCGGATCGGGCGTTTTGCCCCCGGCCAGTTCGAGCATGGTCGGCAGCAGATCGATCAGATGCGCCGGAGTACGGCGCAACTCACCCCGGGCACTCAGTCCCGCCGGCCAGCGGATGATCAACGGCGAAGCAATACCACCCTCGTGCACAAACGATTTGTGCAGACGGAAGGGATCATTAGAGGCCGTGGCCCAGCCCGGACCAAGGCACAGGAAAGTTCCCGGCGCGCCGATCGGCGCCTTCTTGTTGTGCGGAGCCGGCAGCCGCATTTCTGCGCTGGAGCCGTTGTCCGATGAGAACATTACGACCGTGTTTTCTTCGGCACCCATGGCCCGTATCTGTTCGAGCACGCGCCCGATCTCGCGATCCATGCGTTCGATCATGGCCGCATAAACCTCCATCTTTTCCGCCTGGAATTTTTTCTGCTCCCTGGTTAAGGAATCCCAGGGAACGGCTCGTGATACTTCACCCGGACCGATTTTCTCCAGCAGTTCCGCGTCGGACATATTCCAAGAAGGGAATGTATCCGGCTCCATCGGAGGCAGCTCGTTATCGGCAATTCCCAGTTTCTTAAGAGCGCTCAACCGTTTCTGGCGAAGGACATCCCAGCCCTCATCATAACGTCCTTTATACGGGGCAATGTCCTCTTCCGATGCCAGCAGCGGATGATGCGGAGCAGTAAAACAGAGGTATAGAAAGAACGGCTGGTCAGCATGTTCTCGCTTGTGTTCCTTCAGGAAATCAATGGCGGCAGTCGCAACGGGAGCCGAAATGTGCGTGAGATCACCTTTGATCGGCGGAGCGGTCCGCTTCGGCGGTCCCAGATTGTAGCTGTGGTCAAAGTGGCCGTCTGTAACAGGATCGGGTGCGCCGATGATATGCCATTTCCCCGAATGGTAGCTGCGGTAGCCCAGCGGCTTGAGATAGTCCGGCACCAGACGTGTCCAGACCGGCAGCAGGCCCTTCGGCGGATCGCTGCGCGTTTCCTGGGCATAGTAACCGGTCAGCACCGAGGCGCGCGAAGGCCAGCAGCGCCCGCAGGTATAAAACTGGGTGAAACGCACGCCGTCCCTGGCCAGTGAGTCCAGCGTGGGCGTGGCGATTTCACCGCCGTAGCAGCCTGCGTCCGAAAAGCCCATGTCATCGGCCAGTATGACTACGAAGTTCGGCGGAGTTTCCCCGTCAGCCAGAGCCGACTGCGTCAGGAATCCGCCGGTTAAAACGGTAACCGCGCTCAGCAGTCGGGTCCGGCCCGCCTGCCCGACGGCAGACAGACCTGCCATGATTCTCTTCATCTGCTTATTCATCGTTATTCCTCCTTAATTAAAATGCATTACAGCTTTGCACGGAATGCCGAGGCGGTCAGCCCGGCACCGTTCATCAGATTCGGCTTTGCCAGCTGGTTCCATGCAAAGCGCACAGCAACCGGATCTGTCACTTCGCCGGATTGGACAAAAACCGAATGTCCGCTGATCTGTGCAGAAGCCGTTTTGAAGACCCCGTCTGCTCCGGCCACTTCGAACCAGTCCGGCGCGTTTCCGTCGCGGGTCGTCAGCCCTTCGGCCGAATCAAAAACAACCGTCAACGTGTTCCCCGATTTTTCCAATGTTTGGAAAACCGGACCGGTGCTGACAACATCCATTCCGTATGTGCCGGCTTCCGCCAGCAGCGCCAGGCGGGCTCCGACTTCTTCTTTATGCGGAGGATGAATGTTATCAAGTGTAGCGGTGTCGCTGGCCACGACCATGCCGGTTCCGGAAATGTTCGTCACGATCGCCGACTGCGCTTCCCAGAACTGAGGCAGAACGGTTGCATCGGCGTTGGGATATTTGAACGGTGCAATCTGTACAAAGTAATACGGGAAATCAGTTCCCCAGCGTCCGCGCCAGCCGTTCAGCAATGCGCGGGTTTTATCGATATAGAGCGTGCCGTCTTTATAGTTTGCCTCGCCCTGATACCAAATGACTCCGCGAATGGAAAACGGGACATGCGGATTGATCATGCCGTTAAACAGGGCCGAAGGGGTATTCCTCGTGATCGGCGAAACGGTTTTGATGTTCTGAGCATTTGCATAAACCGCGGCGAGCCACTCAATTCCGGCAAAGCCTTCTGCCGGAGTCCACGGTTCAATCATCGTCGCACCCAGTGCACTTTGAATGAGTCCGACCGGAACCTTCAGATCTTCCTGCAGTTTATGACCGAAGTGATATGCCACGGCGGAGAACAGCCGGACCGTTGCCGGAGTGCAGACCATCCAGTGAGATTCCGTTGTCTCCCGCGGCTCGGCAGTATAGCGCACCGGTGTGAAAAACAGTCGCATGTTCGGATGGTCTGCGGCAGCGATGGCCGCTTCCGCCCAGTCATACATGGTGCGGCACTCCATTTTCCATTCCATGTTCGACTGCCCCGAACAGAGCCAGACCTCTCCCACCAGTACATCGTTCAACGTGCAGTTTTCCGTTTTTGACTGAGAGACCGCTGAGACTTGCATCCGGCGCGGTTCGAAGGATGCCGGCATGGGGTCTAAAGCGACCTGCCATTTCCCGCTGCGGTCTGCCGTCGTTGTTTTCTGCTGTCCGTCAAATTGTACGGTAATCGATGCACCCGGCTGTGCCGTTCCCCAGACCGGAACCGACTGCTGCTGCTGCAGAACCATGTGATCCGAGAAGACAGACGGCAGGCGGAGGGCCTGTCCTTCCGGCTGCGGTTCCGCTGAAGGAATCGCCGATGTAATGTATACATAGCCGTTGCTGCGTGTCACATTCGATGCACTTAACCTCGTTCCATCCAGAATGATCTGTGCAATCTGAGAATCGGCAATCCCCTCAAACCGGATGCCGGTTGCCGCATTGTTTACATTGGTTATGATCAAATCTCCGAACCATTGAACTCCCGAGCAGTCTTCAAAGGTCCACAGAGCCGCCGTATGCTGCATGTCAATCATACCGCCTCTGGCGGAAGCAACCGAAAGTGTTCCGAATTTCTGGATATAATCTCCTCCGGAAACGAGTGCAGAATTTGAACCGGTCCGGAACAGGGACACATCCGTGCCGTCCGCAATGGCATGGTCCGTTCCAAAAACGATCTTACAGTTTTCATCCCGCAGATATCCGGCAAACGGATTCACCAGTGTATACGCTCCGGGACGGTTTAAATACAGGGTTCCGGCGCCGGAGGTTAACATATATTCCGCCGCAATTGCCGTTGTTCCCGTACCGCCGATCATCACACTGGTCGCCGCATCAATGCGCAGCACACCGTTCAGGTTCAAATCACCGTTAAACTCATACGTCCCGCCCTTCACATTGAGCTTACCCTGGCCGATGGTAAAAGAGCCGTTGAAAACAGTGGTTCCCTTGCTGCTGTTCAGCATCTGGCCGGTATAGGCGTTCAGGACGTTCACCGTCACATCGGCATTAAAGACGGCTGCGCCACGGCTTACTTTATTATCCAGCAGGGTTTCAAAGTGCGCGTCCGGAGCTTTACTGATCGTTATCGAGCCGCCGGCGCGGTTAAAGATGTACGGCTGTTCGATCTGAAGACGGCGGA
>JBFWJN010000183.1:0-6678 GCA_050253185.1 Kiritimatiellales bacterium
GGGAAAGTGACCCGCGCGCAGGTTGAGGAAATTGCGAAGATCAAACAGGCCGATCTGAACGCGAACGATACAGAAGCTGCCTGCCGCAACATCGAAGGAACGGCCCGCAGCATGGGAATTGAGGTTGAATAGCCATGTCAAAGCACGGAAAAAAATATACAGCGGTAAAGAAAAAGGTTTCGGTTGAAAAACTGTATGCCGTCGAAGAGGCCATCCAGTTCCTGAAGGACAATCCGACGGCCAATTTCGATGAAACATTGGAAATCGCCCTGCGCATGGGGGTTGATCCGACCAAATCCGACCAGGCCATCCGCTCGACGGTGGCTCTGCCCAACGGAACCGGTAAAGACGTTCGCGTGATCGTGTTCGCCAGCGGCGAAGCGGCCGAAGCCGCCCGCGCAGCCGGCGCCGTCGAAGCCGGGTTCGAAGACCTGCTTGCCAAAGTGACCGGCGGCTGGATGGATTTCGATATCGTGATCGCCACGCCGGACGCCATGAAGGAAGTCCGCAAGCTCGGTAAGGTGCTCGGCCCGCGCGGCCTGATGCCCAACCCCAAAACCGGAACCGTTACCGACGATACCGCTACCGCGGTGAAGCAGTTCAAGGCTGGCCGTGTCGAATTCCGCATGGACCGCAACGGTAACATCATCGTCCCGTTTGGGAAACGTTCCTTCACCACCGAAGCGCTGGCGGAGAACTTCCACGCGGTGTACGAAGCCATTCTGGCGTCCAAGCCGGCTTCCGCCAAAGGGATTTACATCAAGCGGTGCACCGTTTCGAGCACCATGGGCCCCGGCCTGCATGTGGACGTTAAAGAAAACGCCGCTGCGGCCTAATCTGCGAGGACAGACGAGTCATGAGCAACGAAAATAAAAATTTGAGACCTGAAAAACAGGCAATGTACAGCGAAGTCCAGGAGCAGGCCTCCGGTGCGCTTTACATGCTGCTTGCCGACTACAACGGCATGTCCATGCCCGAAACCGACGCATTCAAAAAAGCCATGCGCGGCGCCGATGCCAAGGTGAAAGTGGTGAAGAACACCATGATCAGCCGCATCAGCCGTGAGATGGGTTGCGAGTTCGCCGAACTGTCCGGCCCGACCGCGATGATTGTCGGTGTCGGCGATGTGGTCGAAGTGGCCAAGATTCTAAAGAAGTTTTCCGCGGAAAAAGAAAAGCCGACAGTGAAGGGCGGTCTGCTGGAAGGATCCGTCCTTTCTGCAGACGACGTGCTCGAACTGGCAAAACTGCCGGGCAAAAAAGAACTTCAGGCGAAACTGGTTGGAACCCTGGCGGCTCCGATGACGCAGGTTGTCGGCGTCATGAATCAGAAAGTCTGCAGTCTGCTGTACGTGCTGAATGCGGTCCGCGAGAAAAAAGAACAGGCGGCATAAGACGCTGTCAATTTAGTTGGTTGAATTCAATTCATGTGTGAGGGAGGAAGAGAAAATGGCTGAAGAAACTGTAGAAGTAAAAGAAGAAGTCCAGCTCGAAGGCAAAATGGCCGAGTTCGTTGACTGGATCGAAGGCATTTCCGTGCTTGAACTGTCCAAGCTGGTGAAAGCTCTGGAAACCCGTCTGGGTGTCTCCGCGGCTGCTCCGGTCGCTGTTGCGGCTGCCGGCGGTGCGGCTGGCGGCGCAGCGGAAGCCGTTGCTGAACAGACTGAATTCACGGTGGTTCTGGCTCAGGCCGGCGCCCAGAAAATTCAGGTCATCAAAGAGTTGCGCGGCATTACCTCGCTGGGTCTCAAGGAAGCCAAGGAGCTGGTCGACAGCGCTCCGAAGCCGGTGAAAGAAGGCGTTTCCAAAGAAGAAGCCGAAAAAATCAAGGCTGCACTCGAAGGCGTTGGCGCCACCATCGAAATCAAGTAACGGAACAGAACACGCAGCCGGCGCCCGGTGGTTTTTGCCACCGGCGCTTCTGCGTTTCCGGTGGTGTGTGTGTATTTCGTGAGCCCGGTCTTTGATTTCGTTTAGAAAGTGCCGGGGCGAAAGGTCCAAATAAAAGCCTTAAGGTGATGGAATGGCCGATAGAAAAAACTTTGGAAAACTGACAGACGTCATTGAAGTACCGGATCTGATCGAGCTTCAGACCAACTCCTACCTGGAATTTCTTCAGGAAGGCGTTGCGCCGTCCCGGCGTAAAAAAATCGGCCTGCAGGCTGTTTTGAGTGAAGCGTTCCCGGTCGAGAGTTACGACGGTCAGATTGCGCTCGATTTCGTAAGCTACGAAATCAAAGAGCCCGTCATGTCGTATATCGAATCGGTGAAAGAGGGGGAAACCTACTCTGCACCGCTCTATGTCACGTTCCGTTTGCGTGAAAACGAAGACGTTCGTGAAGACACCCTGTTTATGGGCGATATTCCTCTGATGACAGAGCGCGGAAGCTTTGTGATCAACGGGGCTGAACGAGTCATCGTCAGCCAGCTGCACCGTTCTCCGGGCATCTGCTTCGAGCAGACCACCCATGCGAACGGCTCGCTTCTGTATTCCTTCCGCATTATCCCGGATCACGGATCCTGGGTCGAAACGCAGTTCGACACGTCCGATCTGCTGTATGTCTATCTCGACCGCAAGCGCCGTCGCAGAAAATTCCTGGCCTCCACGTTCCTGCGTGCGCTCGGCTACGGTACAGACGAAGAAATCATCAATCTCTACTACACGGTGGAAAGCTTCCAGCTGAGCAAACGCATTGGCGATGAATCCGAACTTTCCAACCTGGTGCTGAAAGACGATGCGGTCGACACTGACTCGCAATCCGTTATCGGTCGCCGCTACGACGCACTCACGCTGGACATGATTCAGCGCATGAAGCTCGCCGGCTACAAAACCATCGACGTGGTGAACGTTTCCTGGGACGAAGGTCTGTTCATGAAGACCATCCAGAAAGACACCACCCGCTCCGTCGATGAGGCACTGAAGGATCTCTATCAGAAGCTGCGTCCCGGAGATCCGCCGACGACCGCCTCCGCCCGTCAGATGCTCAAACGGCTGTTTTTCGACGAAACTCGATTCAGTCTCAGCCGCGTCGGCCGTTACAAAATTCAGCAGAAGCTGAAAACCAAGGCGACCTCGCTGACGCTCGATAAGGAAGATGTTGTAGAAGCGGTCCGCTATCTCATCAACATCCGCATGGGACACGGGATTCTCGACGATATCGACCATCTGGGCAGCCGCCGTATCCGTACGGTCGGTGAACTGCTCGAAGGGCAGTGCCGCGTCGGGCTGGCCCGTATCCAACGCCTGGTCAAAGAACGCATGACAATTTTCGACACCACCGTCGACCGTTTGACCGCGCAGAAGCTGATCAACCCGAAGGCTCTTTCGGCTGTGATCAAGGACTTCTTTGGCCGTTCGCAGCTCAGCCAGTTCATGGACCAGACCAACCCGCTGTCCGAACTGACGCACAAACGTCGTCTCTCCGCACTCGGCCCGGGCGGTCTCAACCGCGACCGCGCCGGTTTCGAAGTCCGAGACGTTCACAGCTCGCACTACGGACGGATCTGCCCGATTGAAACGCCGGAAGGCCCGAACATCGGTCTGATCTCCTCGCTGAGTACATTCGCCCGGATCAACGAATACGGCTTCATCATCTCGCCATACCGCAAGGTTGAAAACGGTCGTGTCACCAGCAAGGTCGACTCACTGACGGCGGATGAAGAGGAAAACTTCGTTATCGCACAGGCCAATGCACCGCTCAACGACGACGGCACGTTCAAAAACGACCGTGTCATGGTCCGCGTCCGCGGAGACTTCAAGGAAATGGCTCCGGCCGACGTCCAGTACATGGACGTATCGCCGAAACAGGTGGTCAGTATCGCTGCCGGACTGATTCCGTTCCTGGAACACGACGACGCCAACCGCGCACTCATGGGATCCAACATGCAGCGCCAGGCTGTTCCTCTGATGGTTCCGGAGCGGCCGTTTGTGGCGACCGGTATCGAAGAGCGCATCGCCCGCGACTCCCGCGTGCTCGTGATCGCCGAAGAAGCCGGTAAAGTGGCCTATGTTTCCGCCGATCGGATTGTCGTCTCCAAGGACGGCGAAATGCCGGTGAAAAAGAAAACGCCGAAAGAAGACTATCAGGACTACAGCCTGCGCAAATTCATGCGTTCGAATGCCGGAACCTGCCTCAATCAGCGTCCAATCGTCAAGCACGGCGAAAAGATTAAAAAAGGTCAGGTGCTGGCGGACGGCCCGTCGACCGACGAAGGCGAACTCGCCCTCGGTCGTAACGTAACGGTCGCTTTCATGCCGTGGTGCGGATATAACTTTGAGGACGCGATTCTGATCAGTCAGAAAATTGTCAAGGAAGACGTCTACACCTCGATTCACGTTGAGGAATTCGAGTGCGGCGCCCGCGACACCAAGCTGGGTCCGGAGGAAATCACCCGCGATATTCCGAATGTCGGCGAAGAGGCTCTCAAAAACCTCACGCACGAAGGGATCATTGAAATCGGTGCGGAAGTGAAACCGGGCGACATTCTCGTCGGGAAAATCACGCCGAAAGTCGAAACGGAACTGGCTCCGGAAGAACGCCTGCTGCGCGCCATCTTCGGCGAAAAGGCTGCGGATGTCCGCGACACCTCGCTTCGCGCGCCGTCCGGCACCTACGGGATTGTGATGGACGTCAAAGTCTCATCCAAAAACAAAGGCGCCAAGGAAGAGCCCAAAGCCAAGCCGGCGGCGGACATGCGCAAACGACAGAAAGACATTGAAGAGCGCTACAAGAGCTCGGTTCATGAACTGACCGAAGATCTAACCGAAGCGCTGAGCAATATCCTGCTGGGCGAAAAGATTCCTCTCGATGTAGTGAATGTGGAAACCGGCGATATCATTATCCCGGCCAACCGCAAGATCACCAAAACACTGCTGCGTAAACTGGCGGCCAGCTACGAGCACATTGAAATCGATCCGAGCCCGATCCGCATCAAGATCATGAGCATCATCGACACCTTCCGCAATAAATTCGCGGAAGCCGACGCCGACAAGCAGCGGTCCATGGACCGTGCCGGCAGCGGCGAAGAGGTCGATGAAGGCATCGTGAAATCGGTGAAGGTCTACATCGCCTGCAAAAAGAAACTGTCGGTTGGTGACAAAATGGCCGGACGTCACGGGAACAAAGGGGTGATCTCCCGCATTCTGCCGGAAGAGGACATGCCGTTCCTCCCGGACGGAACGCCGGTGGATATCGTGCTGAACCCGCTGGGTGTGCCGTCGCGTATGAACGTCGGACAGGTTCTCGAAACCCATCTCGGATGGGCCTGCAAACACCTCGGCATTCATGCCGCGACGCCGATTTTCGACGGGATTTCCGAAACGGAAATCCGTCAGATGATGGAAGATGCCGGGCTGTCCAAAGACGGGAAAACCGTTCTGTACGACGGCCGGACGGGTGAGCCGTTCACGCAGCGTGTGGTGGTGGGAACCATTTACATGCTCAAGCTCCACCACCTCGTCTCTGAAAAGATCCATGCCCGTGCGGTCGGTCCGTACTCGCTTGTCACTCAGCAGCCGCTCGGTGGGAAGGCCCAGTACGGCGGTCAGCGCTTCGGGGAAATGGAAGTCTGGGCGCTCGAAGCGTACGGTGCGGCGCACGCACTGCAGGAAATCCTCACGGTCAAGAGCGACGACCTCGCTGGCCGGACCCGGATTTACGAATCGATTGTGAAAGGCCAGAATGTCCTCGACGCGGGCCGTCCGGAATCGTTCAACGTGCTGATCAAGGAGCTTCAGGGACTTGGCCTGAACTTCGAAGTGAGGAAGCCGGATGAAGGCGCATCCCTCACAGCACATCTTTAATCTTTGACAGGAGAATAGCGGTGGATACACGTAGTGCAGCAGACATTCTCGGAGTGGAAAACGAAACGATCGACGACGTGGCCAGCATTAAGCTGGCCTCGCCGGAAGACATCCGTTCGTGGAGTCATGGCGAAGTCAAAAACCCCGAGACCATCAACTACCGGACCTTTAAGCCTGAAAAGGGCGGTCTGTTCTGCGAACGCATTTTCGGCCCCTCCAAGGACTGGGAATGCAGTTGCGGAAAATACAAGCGGATCAAGCATAAAGGCGTGATCTGCGACCGCTGCGGTGTGGAAGTGACCCTTTCCCGCGTGCGTCGCGAGCGCATGGCGCACATCGAGCTGGCCGTTCCGGTTTCCCACATCTGGTTCTTTAAAGCCACGCCGAGCCGCATGGGCCTGCTTCTGGACATGACCCTGCGCAGCCTCGAGCACATCATTTACTATGACGACTACGTTGTCGTCGATCCCGGCGAAACGCCGCTGAAGGAAAAGCAGCTGCTGACCGAGATGGAATACCGTGAAGCGCTCGACAATTACGGCGAAGGCAGCTTCGAGGCCCGTATCGGCGCCGAAGGGATTCGCGATCTTCTGCGTAAAATCGATCTCCCGGAAAAACTCCGCGAGCTCGAAGATGCGCTGGCGAACACCCGCAGCAAGCAGACGCGCAAGAAACTCGTCAGCCAGATGAAGATTATCGAAGGGCTTATCAAGAGCAATTCGCGTCCGGAATGGATGATCTTCGAAGTGCTGCCGGTGATTCCGCCGGATCTGCGTCCGCTGGTTCCGCTCGAGGGCGGCCGTTTTGCAACGTCCGACCTCAATGATCTCTATCGTCGCGTCATCAACCGTAACAACCGCCTGAAAACCCTGCTGG
>JBFWJN010000184.1:0-6651 GCA_050253185.1 Kiritimatiellales bacterium
GTTGGAAGTTCGACTGCCGGCGTCGGCAGGTCGGCGAGTGCCGCGCGAGGAAATCTGTCGAAGAATTCAGCCACTATTAAACTCCGTCGACTGCGGGTGGTGCGGAAATGAAATCTCTCTTTATGGAATCTTTATTCAGCAGGATCAGCGTAAAAACCCCCAGCACGGTGCCGAACGGCATAAACATGCATTCAAGGCCGGCAACAATCAGGCAGAATACCCAGGCTTTACGCTTTTTTAATTTAGTCCCGGCGATGATCATGCAGCTGGCAATCGCCCATCCGCCTAAAACACAGATCGCTCCTATAATTAAAAACATCCAGCCGAAAAAACCGGGAGGTGTCGTCCCTGAATCTTCAATCGGAAATCTGCCTGTGACCACCGCCAACCCGATGAAAAAATGGCCTAAAAACATACAGGAGAACAGAGCCACCAATCCTCCGACGATGTAATGAAACAGGGAGAGAAGATCGACGTATTTCTTTTCTTCAGCAGTCATTGCATATCCTTTTTATTCAGTGTGGGGCCAGTTCTGTAAAAGGAAACAGCGGTATATTTCGAAGGATTCCGTAAAGAATCAATACTGCAAAACAGAACCAAGGAAGCCAAACATGATATCCCGCAGACGGTCGTGCAAACAAAAAGCCGAGAAAGGGCAGCGATAAAACCATCAGCGGATTCATCGATAGAGCTTCCGTTATATTCCCATGGACGAGCTGATGCAGAGCTCGCAAAGAACCGCACCCCGGACAATAGAACCCCGTCATCGAATGCACCGGACAGGCCGGAAAAAATTTCACCTTTGCCGGATTAAACGCAAACAGAATCGCGGCAGCAATCAGAAACCCGCCTGTTCCGGCCACGTACAGCAGCACCCTGTTTGTACATTTTCTTTTCAATGTACTCCGGAATTCCCCGCAACGGCGGCACCGAAAATCGCCAGAACCTGGAACAGGACCTGCAGAATAACGACGCCCAGTCCAACTCCGAAGGACCACCAGCACCACAGTTTTGCTTTGCGGGAAGCCTCCTGTGCACCGGAAATATCGCCGCTCTGAATTTTTCCGTTTACCTGTGCGGCAAATACGATAGCCGGAATTCCAAGCGGCAGGCAGCACAGAAGGGTTACCAGAATCGACTGAGCCAGATAATTCGGTATTTTCTGAGGGATGGAATCCTCGGAAATCACCGGAGACAGGGCTGCCCCACACTGTTCGCAGGTAACCGCCTGATCGTTCACTTGAGCACCACATTTCTGACAATACATTTCGTCCCCTGTTTTCAGTATTCGGTCAATAAACGAACCACCAGAATGATTGCCGTTACATTCCCGGCAGCACACAGACTTCCAAGCACCAGGCCAACCCATGCGTGCACTCTACCCCGCAGCTCCGGGTGTCGCCGGGAACAGGTAATGCCCCTGCAGCCCAGTATTACCGCGGCAATCCCCGGGGCAATCCCAAGAAGAGGCAGCAAGGAGAAAACGCCCAGATAATACGACCACAGAGCACAGACATTCTTATAGGGAATGAGGCCTCCCAACGTATTATCATCCGCAACAAGAATGTCCGGTCTATTCGGCGGATGCAGCTCAAAGCCGCATTGCGTGCACTTATAGTTGTTCTCCGGATTCCTGGCCCCACACATTCGACAGTAGATAAACTCGTGCATCCCCCCTCCTCGCTGCCCGGCAATATGCGGTGTTTTGTCCACTTATCCAAGAAGATTACATCTCGATCAGTCATCACCAGACTTGCGGATTGAACTTTCCAAAGGTTGGAATTTTCAGTCGTCTTAAGTCGTTTATTTTCTAATGGTTGTAAATTTTTTGCCCCACCACAGGCCCAGATCGTTCAATCCGGTATATATATCGTATTACGATATATTCTAGTTGCTCCGGAGCTGGTTGTTTTCCAAGGATTGGAAAATTTTCCAGCCGTTTTTCCAAGCATTGGAAGGGATTGCGCTAGTTTTTCCAAAGGTTGGAAATTCCGTCCTTTCCCCGGCGGGCCGGATCGGTAAAATGATTCGATCAATGGACAGGAACCAAATGCGGAAGAGACTTGATTGTCGGCTAATATGCATTCATATTGCATATTAGACGAAATAAATGGTTATGTATAAGCAGCGCACATTATCTTCTTTTTTCAAGAAGGCGGATCAGCAGTTTCCCGTTCTGCTGATTACCGGTCCGCGACAGGTGGGTAAGACGACGTTCCTTCAGCACCAGAAAGAGGATGCGCGGCAGTATGTTTCGCTGGACGATCCGCTGGTTCGCGACCTCGCAAAAAGCGATCCGGCACTTTTCCTGCAACGGTTTCCGCCACCGGTTCTGATCGATGAAATCCAGTATGCACCGGAACTGCTTCCGCTGATCAAGCTTCGGGTTGATCAGGACAGGCGGCCCGGGCAGTTCTGGCTGACCGGATCGCAGCAGTTTCACCTGATGCAAGGTGTATCTGAATCCCTGGCTGGACGAATCGGCATTCTTCATTTGCAGGGTTTTTCCCGGCGTGAGCAATCCGGACTTCCGGATTCGCCGCCTTTTCTGCCAAGGAATTACCCAGACACGAAGATGCCGCCTCTTGCGTTAAAAGCCCTCTACGAAGAAATATGGAGGGGCTCCTTCCCCGATCTGACGGAGCATCCTGAAAAGGACCGGGATTTATTCTATAATTCGTATGTGCAAACCTATATCCAACGAGACGTCCGGGATCTGACCCAGGTCGGCGATGAAATGGCGTTTTTACGCTTTCTGAGGGCCGCAGCGGCGCGTACCGGGAAACTGCTGAATCTGGCAGAGATGGCCCAGGATACCGGAGTTGCTCCGAACACGGCAAAAAACTGGCTTTCGATTCTGAAAACGTCGGGTTTGGTTCACCTGCTGGAGCCCTGGCATGGAAATGTTACAAAGCGACTGATCAAATCGCCGAAGCTTTATTTTCTGGATACCGGACTGGCCGCATTCCTGACGGAATGGTCTTCTCCGGAAACGCTGGAAGCCGGCGCCATGTCGGGTGCCATTCTGGAAACATGGGTCCTTTCCGAAATTCTGAAAAGCTACTGGCATAACGGGAAAACGGCTCCGCTGTATTACTACCGGGACAAGGACAAGAAAGAAATCGACCTGCTGATTGTCCAGGACGGAACCCTTTATCCGCTTGAAATCAAAAAAAATTCATCGCCGGGCCGCGCCGCCGTTTCCGGATTCGGCGTATTAAACCGGCTGGGCATGCCCATCGGCCCGGGGGGAGTTTTCTGCCTGGCCGAAACCCGCCTGCCCCTCACTGAAACCCTTGAACTGATTCCCGTCGGCTCGCTGTAATTATGAAAGAGATCCCGTTCTGCCATCTGCATTTTCACACGGCCTACAGCCTGCTCGACAGCGCCTGTCGGGTGTCTGATGCCATGAAAACCGCCAAGGAGCTGGGGCAAGACTATCTGGCGCTGACGGACCACGGCGTGCTGTACGGCGCGGTGGAGTTTTACAAGGAGGCCTACAAAAACGGGATCAAGCCGATCATCGGCTGCGAGGTGTACGTAGCCCGCAACGGCATCGACGAAAAGACGTCGCAGGCCGACAACATGCATCTGGTGCTGCTGGCCGAGGACAACGAGGGCTACCAGAACCTGATGCGACTGGTTTCGAAGAGCCATCTCGAAGGATTTTACTACAAGCCGCGCATCGATAAGAAACTGCTGCGGCAGTACAGCAGGGGCCTGATCGGTCTGTCCGCCTGCCTGAAGGGCGAAGTAACGGAGGCGTGCGCGGAGGGTGCCATCGACAAGGCGGTCACGCTGGCGCAGGAATATTCGGAGATTCTCGGGCCGAATAATTTTTTCCTGGAGATCCAGGACCACGGAATGACGGAGCAGAAGGCGGCGAATAAAAACATTTATGAGGTGGCAAAGATCACCGGCCTGCCGCTGGTGGCGACGAACGACGTCCACTACATCCGCCAGCAGGACCACGAAGCGCACGACGTGCTGATCTGCCTGCAGCAGGGCAACCTGCTGTCGGACACAAACCGGATGAGTTATCCGGGCGACCAGTTCTACATGAAGAGCGGCGCGGAAATGCTGCAGCTGTTTCCGGATCATCCTGAGGCGATTGAAAACACGGTGGAAATCGCCCGCCGCTGCAATGTCGAGTTCGAGTTCAACCTGCCCGCCGAGCGGCTGCATTTTCCGACCTACCCACTGCCGGAAGGATTCACGAAGGAGGAATACCTTGTAGAGCTCGGCAAGCGCGGACTCGAAAAGCTGTATAAGCTGAAGGATTTTGATCATCCGGACTGCGAGCTCGGCGAACGGGTAAAGAAGCAGTTCGAATACGAAGTGGATATCATCAAGAAGACCAACTACGTGAACTATTTTCTCGTAGTGCAGGACTTCATCCGCTGGGCGAAGGACAACGGTATTCCGGTCGGGCCGGGTCGAGGATCGGGCGCAGGCTCGATCCTGGCCTATGCGCTCGGCATCACCGCGATCGACCCGCTGCACTACAACCTGATCTTCGAGCGCTTCCTGAACCCGGACCGCGTATCGCCGCCGGACTTTGACATCGACTTCTGCCCAACGCGCCGCCAGGACGTGATCCAGTATGTGCGCGACAAATACGGCGAGGACTGCGTCGCGCAGATCATCACCTTCGGATCGCTCGGTGCCAAAACGCTGATGCGTGACATCGGCCGCGTGCTGAACCTGCCGCTCTCGGAATGCGACCGGATCGCCAAGCTGATTCCGGACATGACCAAAAACCTGCAGACGGCCCAGCAGGAAAGTCCCGACTTCAAGCGCGCCTGCGAAAACGATCCGATTGCGCGCGAGATCATGAAATACGCGCCGCGGCTCGAAGGCCTGCCGCGCCACACCGGGATGCACGCCGCCGGCGTCGTCATCGGTGAAAAACCGCTGATTGAAATCATCCCGCTGACGCAGGAGCGCAAAGAGGGAATGACGGTCGTGCAGTTTGAGAAAGGCCCGACCGAAGAGATCGGCCTGCTCAAAATGGACTTCCTCGGCCTGAAGAACCTGACGATCATTCAGGAGGCAATCGAGCATATTGAGCGCAACCACGGCCTAAAACTCGACCCGATGGAGCTGCCGCTCGAGGATAAGCTGACGTTCGAGCTGCTCTGCAAAGGAAACACGGCAGGTGTGTTCCAATTGGAAAGTCCCGGAATGCGCGATACGCTGCGGCAGGTGCAGCCCGACTGCATCGAAGACATCATCGCCATCCTCGCGCTCTACCGCCCGGGTCCGATGCAGTTCATCCCGCTCTACACCAAGCGCAAGCACGGCCATGAAAAGGTCGAGTACGACCATCCGATTCTCGAGCCGATCCTGAAGGAGACGAACGGCATCATCGTTTATCAGGAGCAGATCCAGCAGGCCGCACGCGACCTCGCCGGATTCTCACTGGGCGAAGGGGACATCCTGCGCCGCGCGATGGGAAAGAAGAAGCCGGAGGAAATGGCGAAGCAGCGCGGCAAATTTGTCGACGGCTGCGCCACGACCAACAAGATTCCGAAGGCACAGGCGGAAAAGATTTTCGACAACATCGAAAAGTTCGCGCAGTACGGCTTCAACAAATCGCACTCCACGGCATACGGCTTTATTTCCTACCAGACCGCCTACCTGAAGGCTCACTATCCCTCCGAATTCATGGCCGCCCTGCTCTCGTCGGAAATGGGTAATCCGGACAAGCTGACCGTCGTTCTGGCAGAAACGCGCGAGATGGGCATCGAAGTTCGTCCGCCGAGCGTCAACGAATCCATCGCGCGCTTCCGTCCGGTCAACGGCAACATCCTGTTCGGCATGGCCGGCGTGAAAAACGTTGGCGCGGGCGCGGTCGAAGCGCTGGTGAAGGAGCGCGAAGCCAGCGGACCGTTTACCGGCCTGATCGATTTCTGCAGCCGCGTCGATTCGCGCGAGGTAAACCGCAAGACGCTGGAAAGCCTGATCAAATGCGGTGCGTTCGACTTCACCGGCATTCATCGCGCGCGCCTCTTTGCCGGAATCGAAACCGCAATGGCCCGCGCGGTCGAGGCCGCGCGCGACCGCGCCAGCGGACAGATTTCGATGTTCGACATGATGGGCGGCGAGAATAAGAAGAGCGACGGCGACGAAGAGCTGGTTGATGTTGAACCGTGGCACGACAGCGAAATGCTCGCGGCGGAAAAAGACCTGATCGGCTTCTACATTTCCGGCCACCCGCTGGCGCAGTACGAATGGATCCTGAATACCTTTGCCCTGCAGCGCGTCGCCGCACTGCCGGACGTGATGGAAGCCGCCGGCGGTGACGAAAACAAGGCGATGATCCGCATCGGCGGACTGGTCGATAAATACCGCAAGATGTTCACCAAAAAAGACGATCCGCGCCCTTACGCCCGCTTCTGCCTCGAAGGCCTCGAAAGCTCGGTAAACGCCGTGGTCTGGCCGGACGACTTTCCGCGCTTCGAAGCTCTGTTGGTCGACGGCGCGCCCGTAATGGCGGAAGGCAAACTTGTCCGGGACTTCCGCGACGAACTCGAAATCCAGATTTCCGATCTCTCGCCGCTGCCCGATGCTTCGCTTCGCTTTGCCACCAAGGTCAGCCTGCATCTGGCGGAATCCTCGCTGACGATGGACCACATCAAACAGATCCAG